>CAYHHO010000043.1:0-25252 GCA_964356445.1 uncultured Singulisphaera sp.
CCAGCGGATCCGATGCGGAGACATTTTCGACTGAATTCGCCGGAGACTCTCGAGTTTGCGTCTTCGCGGCGCTTGCAACCGAGGCGCAGTTCGCGCGCGCGATCGAAAGCGCGGTTGGAGCTGCGCATGGCGTCGGAATGGATACTGAAGAATCAGCGCTGTACCGCGAGCGATCGCTTGCAGTGCTTCGCCAACTCGCCGAGTCGTCGAATTCAGCATTCACTGTCAGCGATGCGCAGCCGGTGCTCATCGATGCCCTGCGCACGCTCGAAGGAGCGGAGCGCATTTCCGTGTCGAACGTGCTCGCACTGCTTCCAGGCGAGACCGCGCAGCGTGCGCTGATGGATGCGGCACTCAGTGCAACCGAGGATGATCGTGCGGGCCTGCTTTCGAGCGTTGCTGCAAGTGCACGCAAGTATGGAAATCTGCTTCAACAGAACCAGATTCAGTCCCTACACATGCTCATCAAGGGTTCGTCCGGTGAGATTGCCGAAGCGGCGGCGCGGGCATTCGGAGCGCTGGAATTGCCGACTTCGGAAGTCGTGAAACTCATTCTTGCCCCCAAGCAGTAGCGCAGCCTAGGAAGAGTGCTGCGGCGTCGAACCTCGTTACACTCGCCTGCAGTCGTTCGGGAGTCGTTGGTTCGGAAGGGCTTGTTGGTTTTCGCCACCCTAGCTCAGTGGTAGAGCAATGCTTTCGTAAAGCATAGGTCGTGGGTTCGAGTCCCATGGGTGGCTTTCCTCGCTTCGCGCCACGCGCGCATCAGGCGCGCATCATGCACGCGTCTTGCACGCGTCTTGCGCGCGTCTTGCACGGTCACAGCTCGCCGGGCTACGCCCGCTCGATCCCTGCCCGCTGGAGGAGAATCTCCAAGACTTGGCAGACCTGAGAAACTTCGCGACCGGTCATCGACGTGAACATCGGAAGCGTCACCATCCGGTCGCCGATGGACTCGGCAGCAGGGCAATCGCCAACTTTGGTCGAGAAGAGTCGCCGCACGTGAGGAAGGAGGTGAGCGGGGGGATAGTGATTTGCCGCTCCAATGTCATGCCGGTGGAGTCCATCGATGAGCGCATCGCGATCACTTGGTCCAAAGCGATCGGACAGCCGAATCCAGAAGAGTGGCCAGCAGATCTTCGAGTTTTCGAGCACGTTGGGGAGAATGAGATCTGGGTGCCCAGCGAGCGCGCGTGTATACGCCCCCGCAATGGCGATGCGCCGCTCGCGAATCTCATCGAGTCGTGCGAGTTGGCTGGATGCAAGTGCCGCAAGAGGCTCGGCGAGCCGAGCGTCGTATCCCATTCCCGAAAACACCATCAGCATTCCGAGGTCTTGCGACTGGTTAGGAAAACTCTGTCGATCGACCCGACCTTGGTTGCGAAGTGCGCGACAGATTGAAGCCAGGCGGTCATCGTGGGTCACAATCGCTCCGCCCTCACCCGCCGAGATCGGTCGATTGGGTCCAAACCCAAAGACACTGAGTCTTCCGAACTTGCCAACGTTGTCACCGCCGATCGTCGAACCCAACCCCTCTGAGGCGTGTTCGATCATGGGGATCTCGAGTCGCGAGCAGAGTCCGATGAGTTCGGGAAGTCCCGCTGGATTGCCGAGGACAGGCACGCCGACGACAGCGCGGGTCTTCGAAGAGACTTTCGCTTCTGCGTGGGCAACCTGCATATTCAGGGTGCGCGGATCGCAGTCGACAAAGATCGGCGTTGCTCCGACCGCGATCACCGCATTCGCGCTCGATGCAAAGGAGAGAGCAGGTACGAGAACCTCATCACCCAGCCCGATGCCAAGTGCGCGAAGACAGATTTCCATACCGGCGCCCGCACTCGAAACGCCGATGGCAAATGGCCGCCGCGCCACAGAGGCGAGGCGCGCCTCGAACTCGAGCAAGGCACTCCCCATCGTCAATCGAACTCCATGCAGTGTGGCGAGAACAGCTGCGCGGTCGTCATCGGTGAGATCGGGGCGACTCAGCGGGATTTCAAATTTCACTTGCCTCCAATGCGCGCGAGTGCTTCTTCTGCTCTGCCACTGTGGCGCGCGAAGAGCCAAGCGCTTTGTACGAGGAGCGTCGGGTCGAGATTCCCTCCGCCTGCGGCGACGATGCCAAGTTCTCGCAGAAGATCTGGACCCAATGTCGCCTGCCCTCGTGCGGCGGCAAGCACGGCCAGTGCATCTCCGCGGCGCGTGAGCGATCCTCGAACACGCAGCGCGGCATCGGCCGCTTCGGGTGAGGCAGCGCTGCCAAGTGCGAGAATCAAGATCTCTTGATACTGAGGCTCGGCCGAAGCACCGCGAATCAGCGGCTCAAGTGCGCCCGGATCGACGAGCGCGAGCCGGCTCGCACAATCCAAGGCCGCGCTCGAGAGTGCTGGAGAATTGAACGGAGCGGTGAGGAGATGGCTGAGGAGGTGGCGCCAAACACGTACGGCGAGCGGTTCGGGTAGTCCCGCAGCGCGTTTCACGACCCACTCTGCGCTCTGCCGATTTGCGCGGTCGATCACAACTTCGAGGGCGGCTGCGAGCGCCGCATCATCGCCAGATGCTTGTGCTTCGATGGCATCCGCGATTGCCTCAACGAGCGGCTCGCCATTTCGAAGTGCAGACCCCATGCCTGCTTCAACGACTCCCTCTTGCGCCATCAGTTGAAGCCCAGCGCGAACAAGCGCCGCTTGTCCTCTTTCTTTGATGACGAGCGCCTTCCATTCTTGTTGGCCCAACTGTCGATTGAGTGCGAGTGCAGATCCATTGACGATCATTCGCGTCGCATTCGTAAACGTTGGGTGCTGGACAAGTTTGATGACTGGTTCAATCGCTGCAGAAAGGGAGTAGAGCAGAATCGCGCGCGCAAGTTCCTGAACGACGGCGTTGGCCAACTCCGGATTGGCTGCATCCATCCGTGCGGTGAACGATCGCCACGCAGTCGGATCCCCGAGTTCGAGGAGCAACGCAGAGGCCAGCCCAGAGACCTCTTCGGACGTATCCGGCGAAACAGCGGTCAACTCCGCGGCAACTCCAGGAAACTTCTTGGGTGTGTCAGCCCCGCACTGGCGTTGGAGTTCTGCACACAGCACCACTCTGTCGAGCTTGGGCAGCCCTTTGTGAGCGAGCAGTTCCAGGATCGATTCGACAGTCAAAAGGCGCAGCCCGACCGCATTTCGGATGGCGACTGATTGATCCTCGACCGAGGGCAACGCGAGTATCAGGGTGGCGCTCGCCCCTCGCGGCTTGGCCAACTCTGCCAGCCCGAGGATTCCATCGACCCGTGAACTCCAACTCGGCGACCGAGTGAGCGATTCGAAGAAGGGCTGCAGGCTCTGGTCACCAAGTGACCGCAGCGAGAGGATGAGTGCGTGATGTTCCCCACTGCTCGATGGTGACGCGCAGCGTTGCAGGGTCGAAACTGCTCCGTCGAAATGATCGGTCCGCGTGTACTGCCCATGGGCGCTCGCGATCGTGCTCGCGATGGCGCACATCATGATTGAGGGACGAGTTTGTCGAAAGAACTGGAAGATCCGCAGCACTGAGCAAAGTGTAACGACAACACTTGTTCACGAAGCCGACGAGTGCGCCCGCAAGACTTCGCGCCGAGTTCGTTCCATCAGATCGACCGCAGTCGTGGTCCGATCGAGGTCTCGGATGGTCTCGGATTGATCGATCATCGAGCGAAAGCGCGCTGCCGCGGCATGGACGGTTGAGTGACTCGATCGACCGAGTGCGCTTGCAATCTCGGGAAAAGAAAGTGTCGTCAATTCTCGCGCGAGGTGGGCTGCCATGCCCCGCGCGGTCACAACTTTCCTGTGCCGTCCGGCTCCAACGAGGTCTTCGCGGTCAATGCCGGTTGTGGTGCAGACTGCTTGCAGGATTTCTGCGACTCGCACAGGCCGCTGATTATGCGAAGTGCCCACTTTCCCAAGCGCGCGTTCAATCAGGATCTGACCATTGCCAAGTTCCTTCGAGTCGATGGCGTGGATTGCCGCGACAGTCATGACCGCCCCTTCAACCTCTCGAACGCTCGAGCCCGTTCGATCGACAAGAGCTTCGAGCGAAGTCGGTGTCAACTCGAGCCCACGTCGCAGCGCGAATCGCTTGGCAAGCGCAATGCGCGTCTCGCGGTCCGGATCGTCGACCTTGACCACCATGCCTGACAGGAAGCGGCTGACCAGCGCGGCGCTGAACCGTGCAATGTGACGAGGATGCTCATCGCTTGCCATCACAACGCGCGCACCTTGGAACGCGATTGCGTCAATCGTGTGCAGGCATTCGGCCTGGGTCGCAGTCTTCTGCTTGAGGAAGTGAACATCATCGATGACGAGCAAGTCGAGTCGCCTCGTCTTGCGTCGAAACTGCTCGATGCTGTCTTCGCGAATAGCTGCGATGTACTCGTTCGTAAACTGTTCGCCGGTCGTGTAGCGAATCTTCGCGTTCGGATCGCGCTCCTGATATTGACGGCAGATCGACTGGAGAAGGTGGGTCTTCCCAACGCCGCACGATCCATGGAGGAAGAGCCGGCGAAGGGGATCGTGACCCGACTCCGTGACTTGGCGGGCACTTTCAAAGGCCAGGCGATTCCCAGAGGAAACCAGAAAGTCGTCGAAGCGACGCCAGCCCGAGCTCGGCGCTGCGCGTTCCTTTGGATGCGAACCAGTTGTGCCGGTTCGACTGGCTGGCACTCGCGCAGCCTGGGATCCATCCGTCGCCTGTCGGGGCTGGCGGCTTGGGGTCTGCGCCTGGAGCGAACTGACGGGCGCAGCACGCTTCACTCGAACGATTGGGGGCGATCCAGCGCACGCCCCTGTACCAGCGGCCGCCAAGAGATCGCCTCGGAAATGGCGATCGATCCAATCCGCCGCGAACTGACTTTCGGCCGTGATGACCAGAGCGTTGCTGGAGAGTTCGATCTGCGCGTTGTCCCGAAACCAGAGCTCGAATTTCCGTTTCCCAATGCGCTCTCGAAGTCGTCGTTGCACGAGCGTGAGATCATCGTGATCACGGCAAGTCGTCGCGGCGAGTTCACGTTTCTGTCCGAGGTCCGGCGTGAATTCGGCGACCGATTGGGATTGGATCAAGGCACCTCCGAGCGGGCTGCACTGGACTGCGGAGGACGAGAGAACGCAAGCGGTCGTGGCATCGACCGTTCATTCCATCTTTTTCCGCGAAATGTAGGACGGGTCCATCCACGTCAGTGATCGAGCCAGTCTTTGACGCACGCACGTCACACGAGACAGCACCGATCGACTCGCCACCTCATCCGTGAGGGGCTGTCGGCAAAGATATTGCTCGTTGAGGGCGACGGGGCGGACGAAGCGCGTGTTTTTTATTGGTTTGCCATAAAGGCAGTCTCCACCGCTCGATGCAACCGCGCGGGGTTCAATGCAAATTCTCTGTCGTCACTTCTCCACCGAAGGTGGATAAGTCGTGGGAACAGAGGTACCCGACGGGCTCGCATCGCGAAACTGCGCCTGCGGCACCGGTGCGATCAGTGCGGATCGCCTCAGGCGAACGCTAAATCCACGTGATCGATAGAGCTTGAGTGCGGGGGTGTTGTGTTCATCGCACGCAAGCGCAATTGGACAAGCGAGTTCTGCTGCAACTCGCAGCGATGCATCGAGCAGGTACCCGCCGAATCCGCGCCCGCGAGCATTTGCAGCGAGTCCGAAATACACGAGTTCGATGTTCCGAGTTGTTGGTACCTCGCTCATCAGTGACACGCCGGACGGGACACCGCGAAAGTGCAGCGTCAGCCACTTCTTTGGATCGATCACACCAGTATGCAGGTGTCCATCCAGAATGTCCGAGGTGCTCCTCATTTGTGAGAGGCCAGGGCAGTCGAGCGAATCAACATACGTGGCTTCGAGAAGTCGTTCGATCATGGAACGATTGTTTGGGTCCCAGGGCGTCAGGGTGACGTCGGATGGCGGCGCGATCTCCCGTGCGCGGGCGGCAGGAACCTGCGGAAGCTCCATGTATGCGAGCACTCCAATCGTTCGCATTCCGCCTGATAAAAACATCTCGAGTTCATCCGTGCGCATCGGTTCGACAAGCGTTTGGACGAGTACGACATCGAGTTCCTGCGCTTTGATGATTGCGTGTTGGATGAGCGCTGCGCCTCGGGCATGATCGACCGAGTTTCGTGGTGGTGTGACAAGAAGCATCGCGGTTCGACCGGGAGACCGGCTCAGAATCGCAGCATTTTCGATGCGGGATCCTGCTGTGCCGACCGCAAAAACGAGCGAGTCCGATTCATGCTGACCGCGCCGCACAAAGCGCTGTGCACGCTCGTGGGTTCCCCCAAACGTTGCAACGATCGCCTCAAACCGAGCGTCTGCGGCGGGAGTGTAAATCTCAAACTGCTCGCCCAGTTGGTCCGCCATCGAGTTCTAGCGTAGCACTTGCCTCGTTCGCTACAATCAGAATGATGCGCCTTACGAATCGTCGGATGAACCAAACCACGCGTCACCTCGCGACCTCGATCGTCGTGCTGCTCTCGATTTCGGTCGTCGGGCTGCTTGGAGCGCACGCGCAAGAGGCGACGCCAGGTACGCCGCCACCTCCGGCTCCGAAGACGAAGGAGCCAGAGCCAGCAAAGCCTATTCCGACTGATCCATCCCTGACGCTCCCGCCCGAAGCAAGCGCGGGAGAGTGGCAACTCGACTTTGTGCCGGGAGACCTGCGACTCTATACGGACCCAACTTCAGAACTGAGTTACTGGTACTTCACATACAAGGTCGTGAACCGCACTGGTCAGGATCGCTGGTGGGCACCGCGCATCGAGTTGTACGAAGACTCGGGTCGCCTGCGCCGATCAGGAAAGGGCGTCTCTCCGATCACGATGAAGCGCATCGAGGCTTTCATCGGCAATAAACTTGTTCAAGACCAGTATCAGGTGCTGGGCGAGATTCACCAAGGCGAGGTCAATGCCAAGCAGGGGTTCGTCGTTTGGGATGCAGACCCAACGACCGCGACGGAGATGAGCGTGTTTATCCGCGGTATGTCGAGCGAGATCAAACGAATTCCAAGCGAGACCGCCGGTGGGGCGGAGACCGTTCAATACAAGACGATGAAGCGCGACTACCGCGTCAGCGGCGATGCAGAGGCGCGCGGGTCCGAGCCAGTCGAGTGCGAAAAAACGGAGTGGATCCTGCGCTGATCGATCGATCTTCTCGCGAGCCAGCGCGTGCTTGGGAGAGCGAAGAGTGAGTTGCCTGAACTGCCAAGGTGTCGTATGATGGGGGGCTCGTTCAGATCACCCTCGGAGTTTCAATCATGGCGCACAAAAAAGGACAAGGATCAACCCAAAACGGCCGAGACTCGAATGCCCAGTACCGCGGCATCAAGATGTTCGGCGGTCAACTCGCGCAGGCGGGGTCAGTTCTTGTGAGCCAGTGCGGCACGAAATGGAAGGCTGGTTATCTCGTCCATCAGGGTCGTGATTACACGCTGACCGCACTCGTCGACGGCGTCGTTCGTTTCCGTGGGCGAAGTGTTGACATTATCCCAGCCGATGTAGCAACGCCTCGGCTCGCGATTGATCGCTGATAGGGTCATCGACAAGGGCTCGCGGGTAGATCCCGGTCGGATGAATTCACAACATGTTCATTGATACCGCCATGATCTCGATTCGGTCGGGGAAGGGCGGCGATGGGTGCATGCACCTGCTCCGACTCAAAGGCAACGCGAAGGGCGGACCTGATGGTGGCGATGGGGGGAAGGGGGGCGACATCGTGTTTGTCGCTGACCCTCACATGGACACGCTCTCGCATCTGGGATTTCGGCCCCGCTGGCTGGCGGAGGACGGAGAGCCGGGCGGGAAGAAGAAGTGCGCGGGTAAGGCAGGCTTCGATTGCAAGGTGCCCCTGCCTCTCGGATCTCAGGTTTTTGACGCGCAGACCGACGAGCTCCTTCTCGATGTCACGGAGCCAGAACAGTCGGTGATAATCGCGCGCGGCGGCGCGGGTGGTCTTGGAAACGATCGCTTCAAGACACCGGTCCATCAAACCCCGACAGAGTTCACCCCAGGTGGACCTGCGATTGAAAGGGCGCTGCGAATCGAACTTCGCTTGATCGCGGACGTCGGTTTGGTTGGATTGCCAAACGCAGGAAAGAGCACGTTTCTTCGCGCCACGACTCGGGCGCAGCCCAAGGTTGCGGACTATCCCTTCACGACCCTCGCGCCGCAATTGGGGATCGCCGAATTGTCTGACGAGCGCAGGCTCGTCTTGGCAGATCTCCCGGGGCTCATCGAAGGCGCATCGAAGGGAGTGGGACTCGGGCACGATTTTCTTCGACACATCGAACGGACGAGAGTCATTCTGCATGTGCTCGATGTCGTCCCACCGGACGGGGGGGACCCGCTCGAAAATCATCGGACCATTCGGCGGGAACTCGCAGAATTCAGTGAGCAACTCGCGAGGACGCCAGAGGTCGTCGTCCTCAACAAGGTGGATCTGCTCCCCGAAGCGGATCGACAGGATGTCTTGAAGGACATCGTCAATCGCTTTGAGAAAACGAGGGGGATCCGACCACTCATCGCCAGCGGTGCCAGTGGCGAGGGGGTTCGTGCAGTACTCGAGGCAGCGTGGGAACTCACACGCAAGATGAAGGAATCGGCGTCACTCAGTCCTCGTCAAACTTCCGTTCGATGAGTTGGATGACTTCCGTCAGGGCGCGTGCATCGTCTGGTCCATCGCAACTGATCTCGATCGTGGTTCCAGTTGTCGCTGCAAGCAGCAACATCTGCATGATGCTCTTGCCATCGACCCACTCGGTCGAGTCCGATCGACGCACTCGGATGTTGGATTGAAAACCAGAAGCGAGTTGAACGAAACTCATCGCAGGTCGAGCGTGCATCCCAAGTTGGTTGACGATGCTGGCGCTCCCAGTAACCACGAGGATCCCTTCAGTGACCTGCACTCGCCGCGTCGGTTTCGCCAATGAGGGTCGTGACGTCATCGACGCTGCGGGCCTGCCGCAGGAATCGCCGGAATGCTTCTTGGCTCAGTGCGCCAAAGACGATTTCCATCGCGTTCAAGTGAGACTCTGGGTCGGGCAGCGGACTCAGCAAGAAGACGATAGAGAAGACAGGCTGACGGTCGAGGGAATTGAATTCGACTCCCGCTTGGGAGACTCCGATTGCCGCATGCACTTTCTTGACGAGCGTCGTCTTCGCGTGTGGAACGGCGACTCCGTGGCCAAAGCCTGTCGAGCCTTTGCGTTCCCGCGCAAGTGTTTCCTTGAGCAGCGTCGCGCGCGAGTTCGCATCGACCACGCCGCTTGCAATCAGCGTGTCCAAGAGTTCACCGATAGCGACGTCCCGCTTCGTGCTCTTGAGTGCGGGGAGGATGGCGGTCGTCACCACGATGTCGCTCAACTTCATCGAGAGCGATCATAGCGCCTCGCAACTCGAAGGCGGGTCCCTCTCATGATGGCGAAGCCAGTCGCTACCGTCAGGACCGGTGGTGATGCCTGATTCGGTCCTTGTAGTTGGAGAGTTGGCGTGCGCCGCGATCAACCGCAAGGTCGACGCAGGCGTAAAGGTCGTTGTGCCGATAATTGCAGATGAAGTCTCGATGCCGTTCGACATCGGAACGGATTTCCACGTGATAGCCGAGTGGCGCGCGTTCGATGGTCACCGCGAGTTGCTGGAGCCCGCTAAAGAAACGCGGAAGCTTTCCGACCTTCGACTTGATGTAGTTGGTCAGAGCCTCGGTCAGTTCCATGTGTTTTGCGCTGATGGTGATGAGCACGGTTCTATCCTCCAATTCTGGCGAACCCGTTTGGTCGCCGACTTGTCAGACCGACATCATGCAACCGTGCGTTGGCAAACGTTGTCACGCACGACCCGCTGTGGGAATGCTAGCCCTCTTCGACCAGATCCACCTCGCCGCACAAAAGAACCAAGGTTGAGTCCTTTCGGACTGTCGACCGAGAGTCCTGTTGGCTGAGAGACTATTGAGATCAGCTTCATGGAGGGTTGGCATGTCCTGATGCCAGATGCACCTCAACTATGGAATAGGAATTCGCTCTGCGAAAGCGAACTTTGATGTTTTCTCCATTTCGCCGCTGCGCCGTCGCCATGATGTAGTCGCCCACGGAGCGGATCTCGGCCGTGTCGATGTCGGTGATGACATCGCCGACGCGGATTCCCGCGCGCTGAGCAGGGGCTCCAGGTTGGACGGAATCGACTCGGACTCCATCGGGAAGGTTGGAAATCGCAATTCCCATGACGCCATCGCCCGAGTCCACCGTCGAATCCTCCCGTCCGCGGTCATGAACCCATTGACGCCACTGGGCCTCGATACGCCCAATTGGCGCTGCAAAGGTCTCTTCGAGAGCGCGGCGGCCTGAAGGATCGAGCGCCCCAGTGGACGTGTAAAGCCGGTACCACTCCGAGAGTTTGCCTTGGGAGGCGATGTACATCATCATCGACCGCACCTGCGCATAGTTTTCTCGCGCGCGCTGCATGAAGGAGTTCGAATCCAGCGCGAAGAAGTCAATCCAAGGGATCGCCTTGCGATTTCGAACGCTGTCATAGGCGTCATTGGCCCTCAAGTTCGGCAGGAAGATGAGTTCGTCCTTCGCGCCGATGCGCCAATCCTCGAAAAGCGTCGCGATTCCCTCCTGGATCCAGATGGGATGTTTCTGATGGAGCCGCTGCATGTGCCCGTAGTGACGAACATGGGCATACTCATGGCGAAGCGATGATCCAGTGTCGCGGGTCACGAGCCGACGATCCGAGTGGTCGTACACCCCGCCTTCCTCAGGTCTTCGCAAGAATTTTTCTGCGTCGGCAGGGGTGGCGATGACGAGCAGCACCGTGTCGGGTTGAAGCTCTCCGAAGAGAACCCTGCTCAGAACTTCTGCCTCGCGTTCAAGCGTCGCAGTCGTGCGCCGCAGCCCTTCTGGCTCGATTGAGGAGGCGGTGATGATTTTGAGAGATGGACATTGATCCACTCTGTACTTGCCTCCTCCGAATCTCGTGAGCCATGCTTCCAATGAAACTCTCGCGAGCGCATCAGACTCCGTCGGCGCCGACGCTCGTGGCGCGGTTGGTCGTTGCTCCCGCACCGCTTTGACTTGTTCCCACGATTCATGGCCGCGGAGGTGCAGGAGATCGGGATGCTCGTCGAAGGCCTTGTCATCGAGCCATCCCGCACGAATCGCGCGAATCGCGTAGACCGCTGCCCCCCTCGGGTCTCCCAGACGCGATGCAACCCGAGCTGCGTCGAAAAGCACCTGCGAATCGTTGGGATTGACTGCGAGGTACATCTCGATCATCGCGAGTGCCTGGGCTTCGTTGCCAGACGCGAGGAGACGAGGCAGCGAGAGTTCCACTTGGTCGCGCGTTGGCGCAGGCGGCGGTGTCACCTGCTTGGCGTCTCCGAGCGCAAGCAACCAGCAGAGAGCGAGCATGTGCCAAGTCGGCATTGTGGATCTCTAACTTTGGCTCGTCACGAGGTCAGCCTGCCGAGATGCCCAGACTCGAATCGCTTGCGGGTAAGCGATGCACTCTTCCGCGAAGATTCGGTGCGCCAGCGAATCTGCGTCGTCACCCGGGAGTACGTCGACCCGCCTTTGGACAAGTGTTTCGCCATGGTCGTACCGATCATCCACAATGTGCACCGTGCATCCGGATTGATTGGATCCACTTGCGATGACGGCCTCGTGGACTCGCCGACCGTGCATGCCTCGACCCCCGAACGCAGGCAAGAGGGCAGGGTGAATGTTGAGCGCTCGCCCGAGCCATCGGTCAACACGCAGCGGACGCAGATATCCCGCGAGCAGGACGAGCTGGATGTTGCGAGAGAGCAGCAGTGCGTCGAGCCGGTCGCTCGTTTCCGTCGAGGGACTGCCCTCGATGATCGCAACTTCCAAACCGAGATCAGTGCAGCGTTTGACTGCAGGGATGTCGCTACGGTGCGCAACAACGAGAGCAATATCGATTGGAATCTCGCCGCGCCGTTGGCACTCGATCAAGTTGAGCGCGGTCGTGCCGCCTCCAGACACCAGAATTGCCGCCTTGAACCGACGCTGCGGCGCAGTCACGAGAGTGCCAGTCCCTCGTCGCCTGAGAGAGTCGGAGGATTCGTGAATGGGATCGGTCTGTGCTTGGCGTCAACGGCAACCATCTTGACGATGGCCTCGGTGACGTGTGCAGTCTGGCCAGTTGAGTACCGCTCTGCCTCGACTCGCACGCGCACGGTCACCGATGTGCGACCCGTGACCACGGTCACCGCTCGGAGGGCGACCAACTCGCCCACGAAAACGGGAGCGACGAACTCGATCCGCTCGACCAACACGGTGACCCAGCGGTGGAGTCCAAGCGTTCGCGCGTGGGCGTACGCGGCTTGATCGATCAGGCTCATGATGACACCACCGAAAACCGTTCCGCTGTGGTTCGTATCGCGTGGCATGGTGATGACGCGCAGGACAATTTCGCCGTCGGGGTGCGACATTGCCGCGATTCTACCCACGCGGATGTCGGATTCACGATCGTGGAAGCGTTGAGGTCTTGACCCGTGATGCCGTGGCTTTCGCAGACTTTCTCGACGGGGCATCGCACCGTCGATGGAGCAGTCGGCGCAGGTATTCGCCTGTGCTACATGTTGGGTGTGCGGCTATTCCTTCCGGTGTGCCAACGGCAACAACCGATCCGCCTCGATCGCCTCCCTCTGGCCCGAGGTCGATGATCCAGTCCGCAGACTTGATGACATCCAAATTGTGTTCGATGACCACGAGGGTATGTCCAGCATCGCGCAGCCTCTGCAGAACAAGCAGGAGCCGAGCCACATCCGCAAAGTGCAACCCCGTTGTGGGCTCATCGAGCACATACAAGGTATGACCACCTGCGACGATTCCAAGCTCGGTTGCCAGTTTGATGCGCTGTGCTTCACCGCCAGACATCGTCGTCGATGCCTGTCCGAGTTGGAGATACCCAAGTCCCACGTCTCGCAAGCATGCGAGCATGTGCGCCACTTTCGAGTGTGCTTCGAAAAAGGTCAGCGCGTCGTCCACGGTCATGTCGAGGACATCCGCGATGGACTTGCCTCGGTAGCGGATCTCCAACGTCTCGCGGTTGAATCGGGTGCCGCGGCAATCTTCGCACTCGACGAAAACATCTGGAAGGAAGTGCATCTCGATTCGCCGTACCCCCTGGCCTTGGCATGTCTCGCAGCGTCCGCCCTTGACATTGAATGAGAATCGTCCGATTGGATATCCGCGGATCTTCGCCTCTGGAACGCGTGAGAAAATCGTCCGGATGTGGTCGAATATCCCCGTGTACGTAGCAGGATTTGATCTCGGAGTCCGACCAATGGGGGTCTGATCCACTTCGACGACTCGTTCAACGAGGTCGAATCCGCTCGCGGAATCGTGTGCTCCTGGAATCGTTCGAACCTGCGCGACGTCTCGCTGCGCCGCGCGCAAAAGAATGTCGCCTACGAGGGTGCTCTTGCCACTTCCAGAAACGCCTGTGACGCAGATCAATGCGCCGAGCGGGAACGCCACATCGATCCCTTTCAAGTTGTTCGCGCGAGCGCCATGGATGGTGATTGCGCGATCAAGACTGCACGGAGTGCGATTCGCAGGCACTGGAATCGAGAGTGCTGCGCTGAGGTACTGCCCAGTGATGCTCGAGGCATTCGCGCAGATATCCGCAACGGATCCAGCAGCCACAATCAGACCGCCATGCCTGCCGGGCCCGGGCCCGACATCGACGACATGGTCGGCGGCGCGAATGGTGTCTTCGTCGTGTTCCACGATGAGCACTGTGTTGCCAATCGCGGTCAACCTTCGAAGCGTCGCGATGAGTCTTTCGTTGTCGCGCTGATGCAAACCGATCGTTGGTTCGTCGAGCACGTAACACACGCCGACCAATCCAGACCCAACCTGCGTCGCGAGGCGGATGCGCTGCGCTTCACCTCCCGAGAGTGTCGATGAACCGCGATCGAGTGTGAGGTAATTCAGGCCGACTGCGCTCAGGAATCCAAGACGTGCGTCGAGTTCCTTCAGGATCGGCTGGGCAATCTCCAATGCGGTGCGTCCAAGTCGAAGCGTTGCGATGAACGCGCGCGCGCGGTCAATGGACAGCGCGGCGATTTGTGCGATGTTGAGCGCCTCGCTTTTTCCGTGAACCACAACGGCTCGAGCCTCTGGTCGCAATCGCGCGCCACTGCACGCGCCACACGTCCGATTCGCCGTGTACGCCTGAAGCCGCTCGCGCGAGAACGCACTCTCCGTCTCGCGGTATCTACGCCGAAGATTGGGCAGGACTCCTTCGAACGCAAAGCCGAGAGACTCTTGCTCTTCGGCGGTGGGTCCATTCATCAGCAACTGCCGAATTCGAGCGGGAACTTTCAACCACGGCGTCGTCGGATCGGTCTGAGTGGCAGCGCAAAATCGCTTCAGTACCCGTGCATACCACATGTTCATTCGCCGACCATTCTTACGCCACGGCTGGACCGCACCGGTTGCGATACCGAGGGTCGGATCCGCGACGACAAGCGCCTCGTCGAATTCGTCAACGCATCCAAGTCCCGCGCACTCCGGGCAGGCACCGTGTGGCGAGTTGAAAGAGAAGAGGCGTGGTTCGAGTTCATCGAGCGAGCACTCTGGGTGATCGGCACACGCGAACCGCTCGCTATAGCGGACCTCTTTCCAAGATCCACCTTCCGATTCCACAGTCAGGATGAGCGCGCCGGAACCGACCCGCAGTGCGCTCTCGACGCTCTCGGAGATTCGCTGCCGCTGCGCCTCGTCTGCCACAAGGCGGTCCACGACCGCCTCGATGTTGTGCATTTCATATCGTTTGAGTTTCAGCGGATTCTCGCCACCATCTTTGAGCGCCTCGCGAAGATCGATGATGGTTCCGTTCACTCGAGCGCGAACGAAGCCGCCGCGCTGCAATTCGGATGCCACATCCTTGTGAAACCCTTTCTTGCCTCGCACGACGGGAGCGCAGAGCAGCATTTTCTGGCCTGGCCACGTTGAGAGGATGTTTTCGACGATTTGCGTCGCGCTTGTAGCGGAGATCGGATTTCCGCAGGCTTTTCCTGTTGAGTCGAGGTGCCAGCAGCGCGCCTCGCCGCAGCGCGCGAAGAGAAGCCGCAAGTGATCATGAATCTCGGTCGTCGTTGCGACGGTCGATCGCGGTGAGTGTCCACCCGAGCGCTGCTCGATCGCAATCGTCGGCGGAAGCCCCTCGACCGAACCGACATTGGGTTTCTTCATCTGATCGAGGAACTGCCGCGCGTACGCGGAGAGGCTCTCCATGTACTTGCGCTGACCTTCTGCAAAGATCGTGTCGAACGCGAGTGAACTCTTGCCGCTGCCTGAAACCCCGGTGATCACCACCATCTTGTCGCGCGGAATATCGACATCGATTGCCCGCAAGTTGTGTTCGCGGGCGCCGCGGACTCGAATGGACCGATTCTTAGCGGAAGTCGGCGTCGGTTTGGGGGTGTGCATGTGCCAAATAACTCGCGCGTTTGCTCAATAGAGTCGACTAAAAGTGGAAACGGCAGGGATTCGAACTATGATAGTTCGCGAATTGTGCATCTCTCGGTTCCGTTTGACCGAATTGCACTACACGAAAGTTGTTCTTTGTGTCCACCCAAGCCACGCGAATCAAAATCCTGACTTCGACCGCACCTGCGGTTGGCGTGGCACTTTCGGCTGCTCGAATCCGCCCATCGACGACCTCTTCAGCTTCGCGGTCCCATGTGCGTGATATTGACGAAGAGCTTCGAGGTCGGGCAATTCGAATTCGTTTGCGCGCTCCGTCGCGTGGATGATCGATCCTTCGGCGCAGACGCTTGCCGGGCGTGCGCGACTCGCGTGGGAGGTCTTTCGACGAGCCACGCCGCCCGCTGTGTGCCTCAAGTCCAACGCGAATCTGGGTAGTTCACGCCGCGTTCACTCGCGCGCGGGTCGCTTGCGTTTCGTGGACTCTCGTTGACCTTGGCTCTCGCCCTTCGGCGATCGCGTCGAGTTCTGTTTCTTCGCTCGCCGGTCATCGTTCGTGTCGCTGCGCTGCACAAACTCGCCAGACATCCCTCGCACGCGCGTGAGGTCGTCTCGCAACTTGGCAGCCCGTTCAAACTCCAGGTTGGTCGCAGCTTCGAGCATTTCCGCTTCGAGTTCTTCGAGGAGGAGTTGCCGCGGAATCGCGACCGACTCGGCATGCTTCGGTTGAGTGCGTCGATCAGCAGCGATCTCGTTCTCAAGCGCGCGGCGGTTCTCCTTGATGATTGTCTGGGGGATGATTCCGTGCAGCTCGTTGTACGCAAGTTGCTTCGCGCGCCGCCGATTGACCTCGTCAATGGCGCGCTGCATTTCGGGGGTGACACGATCTCCGTACAGGATGCACCGAGACTGCGCATTTCGCGCAGCCCGACCCATCGTCTGAATCAGGCTCGACTCGGTTCTCAGAAAACCCTGTCGATCGGCATCCAGGATCGCAACCAGCGCGACTTCCGGCAAGTCCAGTCCTTCGCGCAGCAGATTGACGCCCACAAGCACATCGAACACCCCGTCGCGAAGATCGCGCAGAATCTCGAGCCGCTCGAGAGTCTCGATATCGCTGTGCAGGTAGCGCACCCGAACAGCGCGCGCCTGCATGAAACTGGTCAGTTCTTCGCAGAGCCGCTTGGTGAGTGCAGTGACCAGCACCCGCTGTCGGCGCGCAATCACGGGTTCGATTGCTTCGAGGAGGTCTGGAATCTGGTTCCGAGCCGGGCGGACGTCGACTGGGGGATCCACCAGACCAGTTGGGCGAATGACTTGCTCGGTGACAACCCCCTGGGACTTTTCGAATTCATACGCAGCGGGAGTTGCGCTGACGAAAATGCAGGGTGGGAGCAGACCTTCCCACTCGGCGAACATGAGCGGTCGATTGTCGAGGGCACTGGGCAGTCGAAACCCATGTTCGATCAACGTCTCCTTGCGTTTGCGATCTCCGAAGTACATCCCCCGAATCTGCGGCACGGTCGCGTGGCTCTCGTCAACGAAGACGAGCCAGTCGTCGCTCGCCCGACCTGGGATGTGCCTGAAATAGTCCAAGAGACAAGAACTGCGCGATCCAGGTGCGCGCCCCTCCATGTGCCTGGAATAGTTTTCAATCCCTGGGCAGACGCCGGTTTCGCTGAGCATTTCAAGATCCCACCTTGTGCGCCCGAGCAATCGCTGAGCCTCTAGCAGTTTTCCCGCTGCTTGGAGCGCTGCAACCTGCTCGTTCATTTCTGCGCGGATGGACTGCACGGCGCTGGCAATCTGGTCGGCAGGCATCATGTAATGCACGGCGGGAAAGATGAAGATGCGATCATCGTTACCCAGGATTTCTCCGGTCAGCGAGTCGAATCGCTCAATGTGCTGCACCACGTCGTCGACAATCTCGATGCGGATCGCGTACTGCTCGTACGCAGGCCAGACCTCGATGCACTCGCCTCGCACCCTATAGCACCCACGTTCGGGCGCAACATCGTTCCTTCGGTATTGCATCGCGTGGAGTGAAAGCAAGAACCCGCGGCGGGGCATCGGGGCTCCTCTCGTGATAAGCGTCGTTCGGTTGGCGTACTCGTCGGGCGATCCCAGTCCGTAGATGCACGAGACGCTCGCAACCACAATCGAATCTGCGCGGTGGAGGAGATTGCTCGTCGACGCCAACCTCAGTCGGTCGAGATCCGCGTTGCGAGATGCATCCTTCTCGATGTAGATGTCGCGCTGCGGGATGTACGCCTCGGGTTGGTAGTAGTCGTAGTAGGACACGAAGTAAGAGACAGCGTTGTCCGGGAAGAGCGCCTTCATCTCCTCGTAGAGTTGCGCAGCGAGCGTTTTGTTGTGACTCATGATCAACGCGGGTCGTTGACTTTGCTCAATCACATTCGCCATCGTGAAGGTCTTGCCCGTTCCGGTTGCGCCTAAGAGTGTCTGGAAGCGCCGCCCTTGGGCAAGCCCCTCGCACAACTGTTGAATGGCGAGTGGCTGATCTCCTGCGGGCTTGTGCGGGGCTCGAATTCGAAGGGGGATGCTCATTGAAGGACTCGCGCTCGTGGCTGCAATCTCTGAAAGGCTAGCCCTTCACGCCGCCAAGTAGTTCGAAGGCGCTTCTGCGGTGCAGGATTCGAAGGGCTGGTCCAGCCGCAAGGAGCGATGCGAGGCAGACTGCAACGGTTCCACTGGCGACGACCCCAATCGGCACTACGAGGGTGAGTTCCAACCCCGCGATCTCTCGATAGCACCGCGTACCCATCCAAGCGAGTTGCAGACCCAGAAGTGTGCCGATGATCGCCGCTGTGACGCCGATCAGAAGCGCCTCTGCGAGGATCAGTCGACTGACGACTCGTTTGCTGGCACCGACGGCCTCAAGAACTCCAAGTTCGAACGATCGCGATGCGACTCCGGCTGCCATCACGCCGCCCGATGCGAGTGCTGCAAGAAGCAGAACTCCGACCGCAATGAATGTGCTAATCGAAAGCAGGATCGATCCGATTTCGAGAATCTCCTTTCGGATTCCGCGTCCACTCGCGAAAACACTTCCTGGTGCTGCGGACTCGATAGCGGCGGCGACGACTTCCTCGTCGGAATCCGTTGCTCCCTCCGGCATGCTCATCTGCAAGAGGAATGCCTCGCGCGTTCCGAAGTACTTCGCAACGGCGTCAAAGTCCATGAAAACGCAACTCAGCGCATTGTCCATGTACAGGCTGCGGATCCCGAAAAACTGTGTGGCGACATCGAGTCCCGCAGATCCGACGACCCCCACAACCTCAAACGAGTGGTGATCGGAGTCGCTGCCAAGTTCGATCCACGCGCCGGGTCCGATCCCGCGCGCGATGCGAAACTCCTTTGCAACAAGGACCGCGTTGCCCTCTTTCAATCTCGACGCGGCGTGCGATGGATCGCCTTCGATCCAGTCGAGCCGATTCATCCTCATGAACGGCGCCGAGTCGAATCCAATGCAAACAACATTTGGGGTCGAAAGCCCTTCGAGTCCGAGGACCTGCTGACCGATCACCTTGAGCGGTAGGTATCCCACGGCTGCGGTCGAGTTGACCCCCGGAATCTCGCGAAGCCGCTTCAGCTCATCGCCCGAAAACCCAGTGGCCTTGAATGCAAACGCATCGCCGAAGCGCACGCGCTCGCTGACATCCTGAAGAATGGCTCCGCCGTTCGTCCATGTGCTGACGAGCACCGAGAGTCCGATCATCATCGATCCGGCGATCAGACCGAACCGCCAAGGCTGCGCGCGCAGTGAACCACTGAGAAGTCCACGGGGAATTCCACCCCAGCGTTCGATCGATGGCGCGCAGGCACCACCGACGATCCGCAGTGTCGGAACCGCCAGAAGAAACCAGCCGACATGCATGAGCGGCAGTCCAAGAAGGACATAGAACCAGAAGCGCACCCTTTGATCCGGAATGAGCGTGAGTCCGACCTGCACGGCGATGCATCCGATGCCGCAGAGCGCTGCACCGCGGATTTCTCCAGCGCTCGCTGCGCTCATTTGCGGGGCAAGCGCACGAAGGACAGACACTCGTGTCGCCCGCCACGCGGGCCAAAGTGCGCCCGCAATCCCCGCGAATGTTGCGCCGATCATCGCCAGTGCGATCCCGACCGACGAGATGCTCAGCCCAGCAGGAAGCAGATCGCTATAGGCGTTGACCGCGATCGCGGTGATTGCGATTCCAGTGGGGACTCCAACGGCACCTGCGCAGAAGCAGAGGAGCGCGCCAGCGAGGAGCTGCCCGAAAAAGAGTTGCGGTTTCGATGCGCCGATGCAGCGTGCCACCGCAAGCGCGCGTTGCTGTTCGGAGAGAGCGGTGGTCATTGCTGTCGCCACGATGAACGAACAACAGAGGAATGCGAGCATCGTTGCGACCGCCAACGCAACTTCGCTTGCACGCTCCGGTCGGTCAAGCCCACTCGCGGCGAGTTCGATGCTTTCAAGTTTCAGTGGGGCTTCAAGACGCGACGCATTCGCCTTGACCCACGCTTCTGCGTCGACTCCCTCCCTGAGGACAATGGAAACAATGGCAATATCACTGTCACGGGCCGCGATCTCTGCCAACACGCGCCGCGAGAGGTGCCCCGTGGGCCGCTGCAGCGCCCCGAGTTTCTTGCGGTCGAGGATTCCTGTGACCCTCAACTCGATTGGATCACCGAAGTGCACGACACTGAGAACCGTGCCAATGACTGCTTGGAGTTGCTCTGCGGCCTGCGTATCGATTCCAATCTCGCTTTCAAGAATCGGCGCGTGTCCAGACTTGTACTTGACCTGATCGAACGCCTCATCCTCGCTGAGATCTGTGCCTCGGCACTGAAGCGTTGCTCGCAGGGGTTGCCCATTCGATCCGCACGCCCCGTCCGCACGGCGCAGCGAAAGCGCTCCGTTGAGCCTTCCAGAAATCGCGACGATGTCGGGCAGGGTTCGCACGACCTCAAGCACACTTTCATCGAAATCTGCGCCGTGTTCGTGAACCACCCGCGCATCGGCTTCGCCGATCCAAGCGCCCATTCGGTGGTGGATGTTGGCTTTGGCGGAGGACAGAGCGCAATTCACTGTGACGACAATCGTCGACGCAAGTGCGACTGAAATGCCGACGAGAATCGTGCGGCTAGGTCGTCCGAGCAAGCTCAGACGCGCGATGTGCCAACTCGGTTGGATCGAGACCATGACTTTCAAATGAACCAGCGACGCGTCCGTCGTGAAGGATGAATGTCCTCTTGCAGTGTGATGCGGCGACTGCTTCATGCGTCACCATGAGAACGATGAGTCGCTTGCGTGCCGCTGTCTCCTCCAAGATCTTCCACAAGACTGCGCTTGTCGTGGAGTCAAGATTTCCGGTCGGCTCGTCCGCAAGAATGACGGGGGGCGAAAAGAACAGCGCCCGCGCGATTGCGACGCGTTGCTGCTCACCGCCAGAGAGTGCCTCTGGTCGGTGATGGATCCGAGGTTCCATCCCGAGTTCGGTCAGCAGTTCCCGTCCACGAGACTCGCACTCGGCTCGGGATCGGCCATCGAGGATTCCCGGCAGGATCGTGTTGGCGAGCGCATCCAAGGTCGGGAGAAGGTTGAATTGTTGGAAGACAATTCCAATCTCTCGCCTTCTATAGAGGACCAACTGCGCTTCGCTCATCGCGTGAACGGCGCAACGACCAACATGAATCTCGCCAGCGCTGGGGCGATCAAGTCCGGCGAGGAGATGAAGCAGTGTGCTCTTGCCGCTGCCCGATCGACCCATCACCGCGTAGAAGCCAGGCTCTGTGATCTCGAGGTGGACGCCACGAAGTGCCTCGACGGCCCGCGATGAGTGTTTCGACCCCGTTCCAGCGTAGGACTTGTGGACCCCTCGAACTGAAATCGTCGTTTCAGCCGACGGGGTGCTTGCTGTCATAAGTCGAAGCGTCCATCAGTCCATGCAACGCCCCGTCCGCAGTGCCTTGCGAGGTCGCTTGCACTTTCACAAGCCATCCCTTTCCGAACGGGTCGCTGTTGACGAGCGATGGGTCCTTCGAGACTTCCGGATTGACCTCGATGATGGACCCAGCGAGGACGCTGTAGATATCGCTTGTCGTCTTGACGCTCTCCACTTCGCCGAGGCTCGATCCGGCGCTGACTTGCGTTCCTGCAGGTTTCATCTGGACGAAGGTGACGTCCGTCAATTCATTCGCCGCAAACTGCGTGATTCCGACGACGACGACGTCGCCGTCAATGCGGAACCACTCATGAGAATCGGTGAACTTGCAGTTTGTTGGGCTTGCCATGGTTGCTCCTGTGAGGGGTGGCGGATCATAGCCACCTGATATCCTCCGTGCGCCGTTTGGGAGTCCGAACGAGTTGAGTCGATGCCATGAGTAACCAGATTCTTCTTTCTCTCTCTGGTGCGTGCCTGCTGCAGCCCCTCCCACGGAAGGGGACGCAACTGGAATTGCTCGATATGCCGCGATTTGTCGCCGAAGAACTTGAACTTCGCGGGTTGAACGTTCCCGTCGCGATGATCCGTGGACAACCGGCTGCGAGGCTCGAACAACTGCGTGATCAAGCAGATCGGGCGCAGTGCCCGTGCCTTGTTCTCTATCAAGACGATCAGTTCGACTTCGATCGTGCGCCGGAAGTCGCGACCACCGCACTGAAAAACCTCGCGCGTGCGGCGAAACTGCTCGGTTGCGCTGAACTCGCGATTCGCGTCGGGTACTCGGCAGAGCGGGTCGGTCCGATTTCGACGGCGATGAAACAGGCGCTTGGTGAGATTGCGCAGTTTGAAGTCAACTTGCTTGTTCGACCTTCCATCTCGCCTTGCGACGATCCGGGCCTCTTGATGGACCTGATCCGAAAAATCGGCGGCCTTCACATCAGCGCGATGCCGAGCTTTGCCCATGCCCACGCAACTGGAGATCCCGTTGCAACCCTGCGAAAGTTGGCGCCCTATTCGGCGGCGATCGAAGTCTCGATCCAGGGATTCAACAAGCAGGGCGACCATCTGGACTGGAGCCTCGACGAGTATGTCGGCACGCTGGTCACACTCGGCTATCTCAACAAATTCTCGCTCGACTGGCGTGGCACCACCAACTGGGTGCTTGGAATTCAGAAAGCGCGCGAGCGGATCATGCAAGTCATGGAACGGGAAGACCAAGTCGCATGAATGGACCAATCATCATCACCATCGACGGTCCTGCAGGCACCGGGAAGTCCTCTGCAGCCTCGCGACTCGCTGATCGGCTCGGGTTTGACATGCTCGACACTGGAGCGATGTACAGAGCGGTTGCGTTGCTGGCATTGGAGTCCCGGATCGATCCGCATGATGAAAAACAACTCGCTGCGGCGATGGACCGCACGATCATCGAAGTGGACTTCTCGTGCCGTCCCGCTGTGATTCGGATGAATCGGCGAGATGTTCACGATCGGATTCGAGATGCGGATGTGACTGCAATCGTTTCGCTCATCGCCAGCCATCACGAGGTGCGCGAGCGATTGGTGAAGGCGCAGCGACTGGTCGCGCTGACGCATGATCGATTGGTGACGGAGGGTCGCGATCAAGGGAGTGTTGTCTTTCCAGATGCCACCGTCCGCGTCTGGCTTGATGCCCGCCCCGAGATTCGGGCGCATCGTCGCACGACCGAACTGCGCGGTCGTGGAGAGCAAGTCGACGAGCAGCGGGTGCTTCAGGAGATCGTGGAGCGAGATTCATCGGACAGGAGTCGCCGTGAAGGACCGCTCAAAAGACCTGATGGATCGGTTGAAATCGACACGAGCGACCTCTCGTTCGATGCAGTGGTCGCCGAATTGGAGCGGCTCGTGCGAATGAGACTCAGAGACGCGGACATCCGCTGCGGTTGCGGAGGCTCTGCTTGAGAAACTCACTGGCCCACCGGCGACGAGCGCCGGGAGCGGGCCTGCTGAAGACAGCATTCTGGGATGCTTGTTCACAAGTCTGTCAGAGTTTCCTCTCTTGGCGGTATCGCTTTCGAGTGGAAGGCGCACACCACATTCCTTCGCGCGGTCCGATCATCTTTGTCGCCAACCATCAGTCGTACCTCGACCCCATGATTCACGGACTCGCAGCAGGAGATCGCGCCCCGCGGCCGATGGCGAAAGATGGGCTCTTTCGTAATCCAATCTTTGGCAGCGTGCTTCGCGCTCTCAACTGCATTCCGGTGCGATCGGATGGCGGCAATCGAGACGCGGTGCGGTCGGCGCTCGAAGAACTCGCGGCGGGGAGGACCGTGATGATTTATCCAGAAGGATCAAGATCACCAGATGGATCTGTCAAGGAGTTTCGCCGCGGAGTGGAACTTCTCGCGCGCAAATCTGGAGCGGCCATCGTGCCGATGGGAATCGATGGCGCGTTCGATGTGTGGCCATCGTCCCAAGCGCTGCCTTCCTGGAGTGGACGTATCTGGGTCACCGTTGGAGCTGCGATAGCCCCCCAGCAGCAAGCGGAACTCTTTGCGGAAGGAGAGGCGGGACTGGCAGAACTTCGACGCCGCGTGTGCGAACTCATGCGACAAAGCAGAAACCGTCTTCGCACTCGATCGGGCGGGACCTATCCGCTTCCGGGTATTGCTGATGCCACATCCTGAACCGAACGACCAGCGCGCCCCTTCGCGGTTGCCATCATGCGACGCTCGTGAAGCAGCGACGTCAGTCGCGGCGGTCATCGCTTCGCAGGGATTCACCGCCTATTTCGCGGGAGGATGCGTTCGCGACGAGATCCTCGGGATCACACCGACCGACTTTGATCTTGCAACCGATGCGAGTCCGGACCAGATTGCCTCGATGTTTCGTGGAGCGCGCGGTGTGGGTGAGTCATTCGGCGTGATGCTTGTGAGGTGGAAGGGGCGCGTGATTGAAGTCGCCACGTTTCGAAGTGACGGTCCGTACCACGATGGTCGCCGTCCAAGCGAAGTGCGATTCGCCACTGCTGAGGAAGATGCGAAGCGCCGCGACTTCACGATCAACGGTCTCTTTCGTGATCCCAAGACCGATCAGATTGTGGATTTCGTCAACGGTCAAGCGGATCTATCGAATCGGATCCTCCGAGCGATCGGGGATCCGGCAGCGCGCCTACTCGAGGACAGGCTCCGCACGCTTCGCGCTGTGCGATTTGCTGCGCGTTTCGGGTTGGCGGTCGATCCGGAAACCGAGAAGGCGATATCCGCGGCGGCGCTCGACTTGCGCGCAGTCAGCCGCGAGCGAGTCGGCGGTGAGTTTCGTCGCATGTTCGCACATCGATCGAGGGCGCTCGCAGTCGAACTTATAGAGAAGTGGGGTCTCGATGTGGCATCACTCGGTGAGCCAAACTCCAAAGGCGTTTGCCCAAGAGTCGCCAACCTTCCAGCGGTCGCATCATTTGGAACTGTCCTCGCAGCGTGGCGACTCGATCGGTCGGATCGGACTCCAGCCTCGTCACATGGACCATGGAGCGAGACGCTGAATACCTCCGGCAGCGAGTGGCGTGAGTACTGCGAGATTCTTGAGACAATCGAGATCATCGCCAGAGAATGGGAAGGGCGTTCCCGTGCGGCGAGGAAGCGCCTTGCATCGCGAGCGACATTTCTGGCAGCGCTCCAGGTCATGGCTGGCGTTGACCCCGTGAGAGTGCAGTCACTGGAGGCTGCGGTTGGACTTCTCGCGGCTGAAGTGGGGGGGCTTGCGCCAGAGCCGTTCGTGACCGGCGGGGACCTCATTTCGATGGGGTTTGAGCCTGGTCCGAAGTTCAAGAGTGTCCTCGACTCTGTTTATGACCTT
>CAYHHO010000044.1:0-23247 GCA_964356445.1 uncultured Singulisphaera sp.
CGTGTCGGGGAGGAGCAACCGCCGCCACGCATCCCGAAAATTCTCGCTCGTGACAGGATCGCCGTTGCTCCACTTCGAGTCGCTGCGGAGGTGAAAGGTCCACGTCTTTCCGTCGGCTGACAGGTCCCACGATTTCGCTACCCCCGGCGCTGGGAGCCCGCTCTCAGAGTCGTGAACGCACAGTCCTTCGAAGAGCGAGCGCGAGATCCGAAGATCTTGCATGTAACTCATCCGCTGGGGGTCGAGCGTGAAAACATCTGCGCTTGCGAAAGAGATCTCAGCGCGGTCGTGTGAGGCGCCGGAAGGAACGAAAATCCCAAGCCCGATCGCGATCACGCAGAGCACAGCGAGTCGAGAGAGTGCACTCCATCGCATCGCGAGGAAGCGTACGCCCAGAAACCCAAGCGCAACCCATGCGCAACCCATGCGCAACCCATGCGCAACTGGCCGGAAAGGATCCCCGACTATTTTCGAGTCGCGGTGCTCGTGCCGCTATTGGCCAGCGGCTTTCCGGAAGGGTTCCCAGGCGCGCCCGAGGGTGCGATGAGTGAGAGCACCCGCTTCGCAGTCTTGGCGGCTTGTGCGAAAGCCTCAGCATCCGCCCCTTCGAGTGCCCCCGATGGCATTGAGGCCATGGACTTGAGTGTCGGCTCGATCGACCTGGCAAATGTTGCAACATCCGCCGGAACTGCGACTGGGACTCGATCACGCAAGTAGATGGCGAGTACTCGATTGAGCGCCCGGATCAACTGCAAATCGCTCACTTGCGATCCATCAGAATTGGCCAATGCCTTTCGAATTCGGGTTGTGGTGCCATCGAGGCCCGCAACGAGCAGCGATCTCGCTAACGCCTGGCTCGCTTTCGGAACCTGCGCAGAGACCGAGAGCGCCAGCAGCGCTTGGAGGTCGTACGAGGCGATCATCCAGTCGCTCTCTTGGGCAATGCTTGCACCGATCGGCTTGAGGATCGCGTCAACTTGCCCGGTCGAGAGATCGACCTGAGACTGTGGATTCGCCAGACCATTCGCCGCGACGAGGCGAAGTGCCTGTGACGGTTGGCGTTTCGGCGATGACTGCTCGCTCAGGTACAGGATTGAGTCAGGGCATTGGAGCACCTTCACAACTTCGAGCGCATTTGTCGCTTGAAAGGTCGATCCTTCCGCGACCAACTTCTTCAGACCAGGCAACACCTTTGCCGCAAACAGGACCCGAAACGCGGGACTGGACGGCTGTCGGTTGAGTGAAGCGACAACCATTTCGCGCCCGAGCGCAACGGTCCTACTGTCCGGTCCTGCGAGTTTTCCGAGCACGTCGGTGATGAATGCCGTGACAGCCTTCTCGCTCTCGGCGTCAAGTCGTTGACTCTTGACGATGTTCTCTGGGAGTCTCGGCGCGGACTGCTGTGCAGCCGCACCCGCTGTGAGGGCGAGCACAAGTGACGCAGCACTGACAAGCGAGTTCAGATATTTGTGTGGCAACGAAGTCATCACGAACGTGGGGGCTTAGAGGGCGAAGGAGTGTAACTCAAGGAGACTACACTTTCGATATGTTGGGACTTGTTCTTTTGCCCTGTTTCGTGCTGGGGTTTTCTCCTGCTGCGCAGTCAGAGCCCTTGGTCGCAACTGCGACCAAACAGGATCTTCCGCTCGAGCAGCCCGCGCGGGTTCGATACGCAGACATGCTGATGCGAGAAGCATACTTGTCTGTTTCGCCGACCGATTTGACTCCCGTCGAGTTTGAAATGGCGATCGTGTTGACGCGCAAGTCCGCCCTCCTTGAACCCGAGAATCCCGATCGCTGGCGAATGATGCTCGCGCTTGCCAGTCTTGTTGGCGACCTATCACCTTCGGCCGTGGAGGCTTCCCGTGAGGCGCTCGCTCGTCTCGTGAAATTGTGCCCGACGGATCAGGTCATTCGTCTGCGCCGGATCCTGCAAGATGTCGATCGACGCGAGACCGCCGAGGAGCGCGCTGCGGCGCTGCAAAAGTATCTCTCGCCCGAGGCGATCAAGGTGATTCAGACTCCAGTGGCGTCGAGAATTGCCTTCGATCTCGCTCTCCTCGATTCGCGCGTTGGTGATGTCGAAGCATTTGGCAAGGATCTGGCGACAAGCTTGACTCTCTCGCCATCGTTTCCAGCGGCAGCAGAAACAGCCGCCGGCTTCGTTTCCGAAAAGGTCGATGATCCAGTTGCAGAGTGCGAACTGCTCGTGACTGCTGCGCTTGCGAATCCGATCGAGACGCGCTCATGGAGTCGGCTTGGTGCGCTCCTCCTGCAAGAGCAGGCGTACGGTTCTGCCGCGCGGGTCTATCAACTTGCACTGGAGACGATGAGGCTGAAGGAGGGGGTCGAGGCGGTCATCGATGTGATCGTGGGCGACTACGCACTTGCACTGTGGGCGGCGGGTCGACCGGATGATGCGATCCAAGTTCTTTCGCAGTACGTTCACGATGCAAAGATCAGCCAAGCAAACACGATTCAGTCAGGCAACATCCAATTGAGTTGGGCGGAATGCGTCGCTGTTCCCTATTCGCTTCCGCCGCTCGTCGCGATGCTCGACGCGGCGATTCGCGTCGACTCAAAAAACGACGGGTCGGCATTGGCGATCTCGGCGATGCTCGCGAGTGCAACCGAGCAAGCGCAGATGATCAAGCAGAGGATTCAGGAGCAGCCTCGGGAGGTCATGCAGTCGCCGGAGGGGAAGGAGAGTGCGGATCGTGCGATGCGGCATGCTGCAGAATCGCTCGTGGATGCTGCGACGGTCGCAGTTTGGCTCGACGCGGATTCGGCAGCCATTCAGGCCTGCATCGCTCTCGCGCAGGAGCGAGGGCCGCTTGGTGATGATGCCGCGGCGCGGTTTGCCGCTGCGCGCTATTTGAAGGAGGGCGACCTGCCCAAGGCGCTTTCACAGTTCGAACAGTTGCCCACACTTTCGGATGCGACCCAATCTGTTCGCGCAAAGATTCTTGAAGCAGGAGGCGATCGAAAGGGTGCTGCGCGAATCTATTTGGACATCGCGCGGGGAAACCCCGGCACGCTGATCGGTGTCTGTGCGAACAGTCGACTGAAGTCGCTTGTGGGAACCGGGGTTGAGCCGAGCGCTTCGGTCGGAAAGCTCGATGGAATTGTGGCGTCCGTTCCTCCAACAATGGAGCGATACATCGCAGGAACTGACCACGCAGTTGTATTTCGAATCGTCCCAGAGAGTGAAACAGTTGGCGCATTCGATCCCATCCGCTACCGAATGTCGATGCGAAACGACTCTGTGTTGACGCTCGCAGTTTCGATCGGGGGCCCCATCAAAGAGCATGTGCTTCTGCAGCCCCGGATTTCATCGACCACGAATCTTGGCGTGGATCGACTGGTGCCACAGATCATCCCATTCGATCGAGCGATCGAATTGGCCCCTGGCGAATCCATGTCGATGAACTGGGATCTTGGCTGGACCGAGGTTGGCCTTCGCCTCAATCAGGATCCGATTGCGGGCGGAATCGTTGATGCTCGAGCGTCGTCCAATTACATAGCATCAACCGGATACTTCGGCACAGGGACCCTCGGGGAGAGTCTGAATGTGGCTCAGGTTCAGGTCGATGGCGTACGGGTCACGCCGGAGTGGATTTCTTCTGTGATCACGCGAGCGCAAGATCCAAAGACCGACCGGGACCTTGTTGATTTGGTATTGCTCGCGTTCGCCGCGCATAAGAAGCACATCTCTGGGGAGCAGGAAGCAATCGCGTGGAAAGCGGTTGCCGACGGGTTTGCGAAACTTCCCGTGGAGGCCCAATCCTGGGTGCTTCTCGCTGGACCGCGTGGGGCGCCGGGCTTCGAGGCGACTCTGGATCTCGCGCGTGCAACGACGCTGAGCGATGTTCGAGTCGCATACCTCCTGGGTCACTGCACCTCGCGCGAAGACGGGCAACTCGCCGCTGCGATGCGGGCCGGAGATCCCTATTCGAGCATGGCAGTTTCAGTGCTCGCAGCGCGCTTTCAGCGCGAAGCGGTTCGTGCAGATGAACGCATGCGCGGTGAAGGAGTCGGTGCGGGCGCAGGCGCAGTCGAAATGCTGAAAGAAGAGCAACGAAACACATTGAGTCCGGTGCCGCGCCCATAGTCCGATTCGGAGTCGCCCTCAGCATGACCGTGAGATTCAAGAAGATCGCGCGAATCATTGGATTTGTAGTTGGTTGTGCTTTAGTTGTCGCAGCCGTCGTGACGATCGCGCGAAGCACTCCAACGATTTCGCAACTCGGTGCGATCGTGACTCGCCCCGATGCGCTGCTCATCGGGGCTGGCATCGTCGCCACCCTCGGAACTCTCATCGGCGCAAGCGGGCTCTTCTACGCGCTCGTGCATGACTTCGGGCGCATCACGCGTGTCGAAATGATTCGACTGATCGCAGCCTCATCGGTGCTCAATTACCTGCCGATGCGTCCAGGTCTCTTGGGACGGATCGTTCACCAAGAAGTTGTGAACGGTATTCCGATGCGCAAGTCCGTCGTTTCGATCGTGGAGGCTGCTTTCATCTGTGCGTTGACGATTCTGTGGCTCGCGATCGCGATCTGGACAATTCGCTTGACGGGAAATCGAGCGCTCGCAGCACTGATCGCGGCGGTTCCCATTCTGGGCGGCCTCGCATTTGTGATGCCAGATTCGTGGCATTGGCGTCGATATCTCGAGGCGATCTTCTGGCGGTGGCTTGACCTCATCTCTTGGTCGGTTCGATATGCGGTCGTGTTCGCGGTGCTGGACGTCGATCTGAATCCAGAGAACGCGGCGACGGCGGCGTGTATTGCAGGTGTCGCGAACATGATCCCGTTCCTCGGCAATGGGCTGGGAATTCGTGAGTGGGCGATTGGGCTTGCAGGTCCTGCGCGCGCCATTTGGCCAGAGAATGCAGGGCTTGCAGCGGAACTTCTCAATCGAGCACTCGATATTGCGATTGTCGTTCCCATCGGGCTCTGTTCGATGCCGGGGATCGCGCGGCGCGTGCGCCAAGCGGGCAGCCAGCCGAGTCGTAAGATCGCCTCATGAACAAGTCTGACCTTGCAACTCGCATCGCATCGGCCGCGCTCCTGCGGGGCAATTTCACGCTCCGATCTGGGCGCACGAGCACGTACTACCTCGACAAGTATCTCTTCAGCACCCAACCGGATGTGCTCGCCGAACTCGGCAAGATGTTTGCGGCGCGCATTCCCAAGGGAACGACCCGCCTCGCAGGAGCCGAACTGGGCGGTATTCCGTTGGTGAGCGCAGCAAGCATGGCCAGCGGGCTGCCATGCGTCTTCATTCGAAACCAGAAGAAGGAATACGGCACAGCCAAGCAACTCGAAGGTGTGCTCAAGCCCGGAGATCGGGTTGTCATCGTCGAAGATGTCGCCACGACGGGTGGACAGGCACTCGAAGCCGCGAAAGTGATTCAGGATCTTGGCGGCGTGGTGACGCACATCATCGCCACCATCGACCGCATGGAAGGTGCGCGCGAAAACATCGAAGCGAATGGGATCGTGTTCGAGAGCCTCTTTACCGCCAAAGAACTGATGCCGAATGGGTGACCACGGGGGCGCCGAGGGCCCAGGGGCAGACTTCACTCGATCTGGCGGTGGCTGTGCGGAACTCGCGCGCTAGCGAGCGCGGTGGACTCACCCACCAACCCGTGATCGCAGGTTGTCGAGCACATTCATGAAATTGATGTACGCGTCGTAGGGGCTCTCGTAAGGGCTGAAGTACTTGTGCACATCGCCGTCAGCCCAGTACTTCGTGCACATGTAGTAGAGGTGATCGCTCGTGGTCAACTTTCGCCAATCCTCAAGCACGAACTCATCGCCCGCGTCGTGCCGTCGCTTGACCGCCTCTTCCAGTCGATAAAGTTCTGCAGCAGCATTGTCCTGCAGCGGATTCCCAAGCCACGCGGTGATATCGCGTTCGGTATCAGCCCACGAAATGGGTCTCGAAACGTCGTATTCGCCGACGGGCTGGAAAATGTCCGCGACCTGCGAAGGCGTCAAGAAGGAATTCTGCCCCGGGTTGACATCGAAAATCTTTTCGGGCAGCGCATCGAGGAACTTGAAGATTCCAGTCTCGGCCCACTGATGCTCGCCGAGCGTTTCATAGTCCATGAACAAATTGCAGAGGAATCCATTGCCGTTGATCTGATTCACCCAGCGAGCAAACTTTTCCGCTGACAGTGGCCAATCTGCCCAGTTGCGGTCGGAGAACCGAAACGCGATGTCATCTGAGAGGCGATAGTTTTTCAGCAGCAACTTGACCGGATTGCTTCCCGCAGGGATCGCGTGCGCGGGTGGGGAGTAGAGAAAATTTGGCGACCGTGATCCCAGTAGCCGATCGACTCCCTCGCAGAGCATGGCCTTGTGTTTGCCGAGCCATGAGATGTGCCCAGCGAGCTCGTTGTTGTAAATCAGTTCAGTGTTGCGAAATACCGTTGGCGTGACTCCGAAGATCCGGCGGAGTCGTGCTTCCTGGACGTCAATCTGCGCATTGAATTCAGCTTTCGAGAAGAGAAACGACAGCGAGTGGTGGCTCGTCTCTCCAATGAACTCGCACGCCCCTGTCGACAGAAGTTCGCGCATTGTGTCAATGACATCGGGAGCCCACAGTTCCAACTGCTCCAACACCGTTCCAGAGAGCGAATAAGAAATGCGAAAGCGCCCCTGATGCCGACGAACGAGGTCGAGCAACTGTTGCGTTGCTGGTCGATAGCACTTTTCCGCGACCTTGCGCAGAATCGACGCGTTGGCTTCGTTGTCGAAATAGAACGGATCGCTGTCGAAGACTGAATACTGCCGCAGCCGAAATGGTTGGTGCACTTGAAAATAGAAACAGACTGCGGTCATGAGAGTGGGGGAGTCTACGGTGTGTCCTGCTATTCTTCGGATCCACTTCCAAGGAGCATTCATGAACTCGAATCCTGTCGTCCCGCTACTCGACCTGAAGCCGCAGTACCAGTCAATCAAGTCCGAAATCGACGAGGCGATTGCGCGGGTCGTGACAAGCCAGGTTTTCATTCTTGGTCCCGAGGTCGAGTCCTTTGAGAAGGAGATCGCGCAGTATTGCGGGATCAATCACGCAGTCGGCTGCACGAGTGGGTCCGACGCGATTGTGCTCGCGCTTCTGGCGCTCGGCGGAAAGCCCGGCGACGAAGTGCTCTGCCCCTCGTACACCTTCTTCGCAACCGGCGGCGCCGTGGCGCGCATTGGGCTCAAGCCGGTGTGGGTCGATATCGATCCCGTGACCTACAACATGTGCCCGAAACTCACGGCGCAGGCCGCGAAGCACTGCACGAAACTGCGGGCGATCATGCCGGTTCATCTGTATGGCCAGGCAGCGGACATGAGCGAGTTTGTGGCACTCGCGACTCGGCTGGGCGTTTCAATTGTTGAAGATGCAGCGCAGGCGATTGGGTGCCGCGATGCACAAGGTGCCGGCGTCGGAACGCGCGGTGCCATCGCGACCTGGAGTTTTTTCCCTTCGAAAAACCTCGGCGGGTTCGGCGATGCCGGAATGTGCACCTGCAATGACGCATCCCTCGCAGAGTCCATGAAGATGCTTCGAGTGCATGGAAGCAAGGTGAAGTACATCCATACGGTCGTCGGGATGAACGGACGGCTCGATGCGATTCAGGCCGCTGTGCTTCGGGTGAAATTGCGCCATCTTGAATCCTGGCACGCGGGTCGTCAGCGCAACGCAACTTTCTATGACGCGGCATTTTCGGCGGTCGGCGCAAAGGACTCGAAAACACCGCTGTCGGCTGGTGGATTTGCGCTGCGGTTTCCTTACAAGTTGCCAGCGCCTGCTCGGCATATCTACAACCAGTACATCATTCGAGTGCCACAAGGAATGCGTGACGATCTACGCGCACACCTCACTGCGCAAAAGATTGGCACAGAGATCTACTACCCAGTCCCCCTCCACCTGCAGGAGTGTTTCGAGTACCTCGGGTGCAAGAAGGGCACGCTCCCTCACACCGAGTCTGCGTCGCTCGAAACGATCGCGCTGCCGATTTTCCCAGACCTGACCCAAGATCAACTGCGACATGTCGCGGAGCAGGTCGTGCAATTCGTCGGTTCGAACGCGAAGGCGGTCGTGGGAGTTTGAGGAGCATCGAAACCCACGCGTGGGACAGCGAAGCCGACTGGCGAAACGCCCAGCGAACCACGCGCGACATCGTCGGTGAGCCAGCGCACCTGATCGCCGCGATCTTCGCGATGGTGATGGAGACGCTTGGGACCGCACCCGCAAGCGTCGGCTTTGCGACATTGTGCATTGTCGGCGCACTGCGCGTGCCGGTGCTCTGGCCAATCTGGCAGCGCATGTTCGCGCAGACTTGGGTCAAGTTGCTTCTGGTGTGGATGCTGTGGACAGCGGTCTCCCTTGCATGGTCGCCGGACCTGAGTCAAGGGTTCAGCCGGATCGTTGTCCTCAAGTACTTCTCGTGGATTGCGCTTCTCTGGCCGCTCCAGCGGTATTGGAAGTGGCTTCTGGGAGGGTTCCTCTTCGCAACGTTGGTGATGCAGTGCATTCAAGTGTCAGGCGCGCTCTTTGGTGCGACGTACAAGACACACACGCTTCGGGAGGGACTTCGACATCCAACGATGGCCGGGATGTGGAGCGCGATTGCGTTGATGTGCTGGCTCGTTGTCGCTGCCACTTCGGGCTGGCGCACCAAGTTGCTCTGTGTTCCGTTCGCGATCCTGAGCGCGTTTGGAATCATGTGGGCACGGCAAAAAGCTCCGATTGTCGCTCTCGCTCTCGCGCTGCCGATCGCGATTGTGATGCTGCGGACGACCGCGACAGGTTGGGTTCGAAGGATGACGGCACCAGCGCTGATTGGCATTGGGGTGATCATGCTCGCTTGGGGTACAGCGGGAGGAGATGTCCAGGCGAGATTCGCCGCGGTAACGAGCGATGTGCAGAGAGCGGTCGAGTGTGACTCGGAACCGCTCGCGGACGCTCGCCTCGCCATGTGGTCTCTTGCGCTGCAGGGCTGGCAGCAGAGTCCGGTGATCGGTGTTGGTCTCGGGGGATATCAGCAGGCGACGGCTGGGATGGAAGTCGACACGACGGTCGACCAAATCCACGGATTCGCAACCTGTCACAGCACTTATCTGATGGTGCTCACCGAATCCGGAATCGTTGGACTCGCACTGTTTGGATCTTGGATCGTGGCATTTGTAACGCGCGCCATCGCGTGCGTGCGTGACGACCCGATTCGCGTTGTCGCCTTCGCGGGAGTCATCGCTTGGCTCGTCGCGGGGGCAGTTGATAGTTTCAATACGCGCGGCGTGTTCTTGACGGTCGGCGTCATCATGATGGCGCTGTCCGTCATGCCGAGGACACGCACCGCCACTGCTGCCTCATCCGATGGTGTCGAGTAGTTCGTGCACGTCTCGAATTCTGGTCAGCCCGATCATCTCCCTCAACTTGGCCAGATCAGGCGTGCGACGCTCCATGTCTTCGAATCCACGTCCGTAGACCTCCTCGTATGGAAGGTGTTTGATCTTCGAGTCGCTCTTGCACTGCGCGATGATCCGCCGCGCCAAATCGTTGATCGAAATTTCTCGGTCGCTGCCGACATTCACAACTTGTCCGAGCGCTGCGGGCGCCTCCATTAACTTCACGATCGCATCCACGCTGTCTGCGACGTGATTGAAGCAACGCGTCTGTGTTCCGTCTCCGTGGATCACAAGGTCGCGCCCAGTTGCGGCGGCCTCCATGAACGCAGGAATCACCATGCCGTAATTCGCTCGCTGCCGCGGCCCGACTGTGTTGAAGAGGCGCACAATGACGACGGGAAGTTCCCGCTCGCGCTCATATGCCAGTGCGAGAAACTCATCGAGCGCTTTCGTGCAGGCGTACGACCAGCGGCGAGTGCTCGTCGCGCCGAGCCGCCAGTCATCATCCTCCGCGAGTGGCTTCGCCTGCGCGGATCCCATCTTGCCGTAGACCTCTGAACTGCTCGCGATGAGCACGCGACTGCCGTGGGTCGCGCACGCCGCAAGCACATTCTCTGTTCCGCGTGTATTCGTGACAATCGTCGAGATCGGCTGCTCCATCACCAACTTCACGCCAACAGCAGCCGCGAGGTGGTACACACGCTCGACCCCTTCGACCGCCGTTGCAACAGCGCGCTCGTCAAGAATGTCCGCGACCTGCAACCGAAATCGCGGGTTGCCCTTTAGCGACACAACATTTTCGGCGCGCCCCGTCGAGAGATTGTCGAAGGCGACGACTTCATCGCCGCGGGCGACAAGTGCTTCGCACAGGTGGCTTCCGATGAAGCCTGCTCCGCCAGTCACAAGAGATCGAAGAGCCATCCCTCGCGAGCGTACAGGTTGCGGCACTAGCGGCGAGCGGCGCGCAGTGCTGTGCGCATGGCGGCGACCAGTGCTGGATACCCGACTACGAAAATCCCCATAGCGGCGCGTGAAAACAACCGATCGGGGCTCCAGAAGGCGGCCACAAGCACAAGCGAGGCGACCGCGCCGAGCACCGCACTGCCAACCGAAACGCGCAGATCAGTCCACGGCGCTCCCCGCCACGACTTCCAGTAGAGCCCCATGAGAGCATTCACAGTGACGCAACATGCAATCGCCACCGGCAGCGACCATCCGAGTGAATTCTCCAGTTCCAATGGAATCGTGAAGTCCCACCGAATCAGGTAGCCCAGATTCATCGCCGCTGCGATGAGCACGACATCGATCACCACCTTCAGAAACGGAGCAAACGCCTCGAGCCGATGGGGGGTATCCGCTGTGCGAGATGGCGCCTCCTGCGAATCGGCATGGATCGCGATCCGGAGGAGTCCACCGACCATCGCGACGAAACCCACCGCCAGAATCGCCCCAGCTGTTCGAATCGCGAGGAGTCCGTGCGCAGCACTCAGGGGCACGGCGGCCGCAGCGAGTGATGTGATTGCGACGAATCCCACGATGGTCCTGCCAGACAAGCCCATGAGTGCGAGCCGGTGGGTGGTGTGATCTCGCCCGCCTTGCATTGGGCTCTGCCCGCGTCGGATGCGCGCGATCGACACGACAGTCATATCGACAAGCGGCACGAATGCGAATCCGACTGCGTTCAGCAGAACTCCGCTGCCGATACCTGCGCCCTCGGTGCGTGCCGACACGAGCACCATCGTCGCGAGCAGGAATCCAAGGAAGAGCGATCCGCAGTCGCCCATGAACACGCGTGCGCGCGGCAAGTTGTGTGCCAAGAACCCGGCAGTTGATCCAGCGGCGACGGCAGCAATCGAGAGCCAGACCGAATCCGAGGCACCACCTCTGTTTCCCAAGGCGATCGCGACGAAGCCAACGAGCGCCGCACTCGCCGCGACCCCATCCATGTTGTCGAGCATGTTGAGTGCGTTCATGACCGTGACGATCCACAAAACGCAGAGCACAGAGTCCACAGGCGCGCTGCCCGTGATCTCAATCCCGCCGCAGATCCAAAGAAATACACACGCGCAGCCGAACTGCGCCGCCAGCTTCGGTCCTGGCTTGAGATGGAAAACGTCGTCGAAGATCCCAGCACACGCGGCCCCGATCGCACCAAGCACGAGAGCGACGACCACTGCGCCGCTCGCATCTGTCGCGTCGCGAAACGAGTCGATCGATCCTCGTGCGAGACTTAGGACCAGCAAGAATGCAATCGCAATTCCGACCCCCCCAAAGAGCGCCGTCGCGTCGGTGTGCCATCGATCGGCGCGCACGTTCGCAACCCAGCCGCGGCGGGTTGCGAACGTTCTGGTGATCCGGACGAGAGCCCAAGCTAGCGCGGCCGCCGACGAGAAGAGGATGAAGGCGCCACTCGACATGTCCGTCATGCCCGCACTATATGAGCGCGTGCCCGAGCCACTCGACGGAGGACAGTGGCCCGCGTTACGGCTCTTCCGCTGGGCCAAGGACTGTGTAGCCCTTGTCGAGCGCACCGAGCCCGCGTGTGTAGTCCACGCGGATGTTCCCGCGTCCTGCCGGCAGCGTTTCGAGTGCTTCCCAGCGAACCTTCAGGATGAGCACTTCCTCGTTGCCCTTCGAGAAGATGAGTCCAGTCGTGCCACCTTGGGCGAAGTTCGCGCCTGAGTCGATCTTCCATCCCTTCAGGTTCGAGTCCCACGGCGTGGTGAACCGAATACTTCCGTCGGCATTGGGGAAGTAGAACTGCAATTTGCCCGAATCAGATTCTTCCCAGAGGAAGTCGCCGCTGCCATTGCCATCGAAGTCGTGCGATGCAGCGAGCCTCCAGTTTGGTCCAGGGTTGGTGATGTTGACGAACGTCGTCGCTGCCTCGTTGTTGGCGCCAGGGACGACACGGAAAAGTTTGTTCGCGGCTGCGTCGCGCACGAGAAGGTCTGGGATCTCATCGCCCGTCAGTTCGGTTGTCTTGAATGTCCAGTTACCCTCGCCGAGTTCCCACTCCACTTTCTCGCTGAGAGCGCCGCCCTGAATCATCCAGAAGGCCGCATTCTTGCCATCCGCGTGGAGGAAAGCCGGCCCATCGAATCCATTTCCGCGCCAGTCGCTGATGCCCATGAAGCGGTCGCCGACAGATGCCGTTCCAACAGTGACCGTCTCGAGGATCTCGTGCCCAACTCGAATCCATGCCTTGACCTTCGCTTTGCCGTTGTTCTGTGGAACGAGGAAGAAGATGTCCGATGACTTGTCACCATTGACATCGCCAAGCCCAAGCACCTGCCACGCTGGATCGAAATCGCCGAGGAAATACTTCGACTCTGCGGCGGTCTCAAGTTCTCCGTTTCCATCGGTGAGGATGATCGAAATCCGAGAGTTCGCGCGGTCGACGGCGATGATTGACGCCTGCACAACGCCCCACTCCTCGATCGTTGGCATGGCGGGCACAGCCACAGCCGGGCTGCCGAATCCACCTGTCGAGGGGCTCTCACCGCCCACGCCCGTGCCTTGAGTGTTGGTGCCCACCGGATAGCCGCTCGGTCCTGGCGCGTCAGGCGTCGTCGCCCGGTCTCCTATTGAAACAGTCACTCCCGCCAGGGCGTCAACATCCGAAGTCCAACCAAAGAGATTGCTTGCGATCGCCGTCGAGAATGGTCCGCCAGAGACGTTGTGACGACTGCCGAGCGTCGCCTTGAGCCCATCTCCGCTGACGGCGACCTGTTCGCCGATGCCTTGATTGGCGAGTGCGTTTCGAGCCCACAGGTCGCTCGATTGCATCGCCCAGACAGGGTTGACCCCACCTCGTTCAAATGAGAACCCTGCGCCGGCATTGACGCCGCCGTTCGGTGCATCGGTGCCAGTTTCATAACCCGGCGCTCCCACGATGAGCAGGTTGCCTCCATCGGCAAGCCCCAGCGAGTATCCGAATGCATTGTTGCCGTTGGATTCGCGCGCGAAAACCTCCTGCTCGAACTGCCAAATCCCGGCCGTCAGTCGATAGACGAACGCCGATCCATTGTTGGAAGAACGCGTGATGCCATCGGCGTCGAGGTCTGTTCCGGGAGCCCCGATTGCGATCGTGTTGCCGATGATCGAAACAGCACTTCCAAATCCGTCGCCGCTCTCGCCATCTGCGCGGAAGAGAATCGCTTCAGGAGTTGTGCTCCAACTGACGACGCCAGCAGTGACGCTACGTCGATAGACATGCGCAACTCCAACATTGAGTAGGTCATCGATATCCGAGAGTTGAGATCCGACCACAAGTGCGGTTCCATCGATCGCGACCTTCGTTCCGAAGTTGTCCTGGGCGACGACATCGGCCGGTACAAGGAATGCCTTCTGAGAAAACGTGTTGCCTGAACCCTCGAAGACGTAGACGCCACCAGTGTTCGCCGCACCTTTGTATGGCGAACCCACAACAATGCGTGTATCTCCGACACCGACGACATCGACCGCAACCGAGGCACCGAAGAAACCGATCATTTCGGGATCGGTCGGTCCGATGATCTTGTTTGCGACGCGTACGACGCCGAGTTCGCTCTCGAGGGGATTTCCCCAGAGGCCGTCGATCGCGTTCCTCTGAAAGACATAGGCGCGGCCACCGAGTTGTGGTCCAAACGAAAGTGTGGCGACAGGTGCTCCAACAACGATCGTTGTATCGCTGACCGAGACTGACCAGCCAAAGAGAGCAAGACCAGCTGGACCAACCACCGCTCCATTGAAAACTTTCGGTGGACACTCGAGCCTTTGCTTGTGTTCCCAAGCGTGGAGCGCATCGGAGTATTCGAAAATGTGAACCGCGCCAGTTGCGGGACTTCCATCAACCGTCGCATCCGACGCGCCAACGACAAGAATCGTCCCGCCTTCGTTCATCGCCGCCGAACTTCCGAACGCATCGCCAATCACAGCTGGAACCGAACTGAGGATCTGCGGAACGACCTGCCAATCTGTGACCACAAGCGAATTCGTGCCGCGGCTTCCATCGCGCTCGGATCGTTGGCTCGAACCACCCGCACGGTTGTCCACCTGCGACCAGGCGGTTCGATCGGAAACGAGTAGTGCGCTCGCCGCGACAATCCCCGCCATCGAACCAATGCAAGTGGCGAAAGTCGACGTTGACGTTGTGCTGGAGTGCTTCATCTATTGTTTCCTACTAGTTCCTCAAGACCCAAGTTCAGGCCGCGTGTTCATTGTTGCAGGCAAGACGCGAAACCGGAACAGTCGCAGTCAATAATGTGTCCTGTCCGAAGGGAACGGTGCAGATTTCAAGGGTACCACCGAGAGATTCAGTCGTTGCGGCCGCGAGGCCGAGTGCTGCAGCGGCGCTTGGAACATCCCTCATTCTCGCACCATCGAGCACATGCAACCGAACGAGCCCGCCGTCGCGCCTTGCGCAGAGGTTGATTTCGGGTTCGTCCTCAAAGGTCGCGCCCTGTGCGCTCGCTATCGCGTAGCCGTCCACGGCACGGCGGAGCATCCCAAAGAGAATCGTGCCGAGTGGCCCCGCAGTCAGGGAACTCGCCGATGGATCAATTTCGACGCGGATTCGAATGCCAGCGCTTTGCGCTCGAGGCATGAGCGATCGAACAACACCGAGAATCTCGCTACCGATTGTGGGATTTCCAGTCGCATCGGCAACGGCCATCCCAAAGACGTAATTCGACTCGGTCGTCCGAGGAGTTTGGGTGAAGTCCTGATCGAGGTCGGCGCAGCATCCGTCATCGACGGGATCGCCATGACTCTCCTCTGCACCATGACCGCCCAGCCGCAACCTCGACGCCCAATCGGTCGTTCGAATCGTTTCGCGCCTCGTTCCTCTGTGCGTATCCACGTTCTTCATATCGCCTCCTTCGATAGAAGGATCCGATCTGGTTCCGATATTGCAACCGAATTGTTCAGAATTATCGAGACTGACATCGATTGCCCTAGTCGGCGCAAAAATCCGCGAGATATCGATGGTTTTGCCCCGTCGGGTTCCGGCCGACCGAACCCTTCGCGCTACGCGGGTACTCGCGCGTCCGCAGCGAGGGTGTCGACGGCATTCTGCACGATCGAGTCTGGATTGATCCCCTCAGCCTCTCCCTCGAAGTTCACAAGGACTCGATGTCGAAGCGCGGGAAGCGCGCACTTGCGGATGTCGTCGACGGTGACGCTTCCACGACCATCGAGTAGCGCATAGACCTTCGCTCCCAATGAGAGCGTCTGCGCTGCGCGCGGACTCGCGCCGAACCGCAGATAGCGGTTGGTCATCGGTGTAGCGAACTGCCCCTGAGGATGCGTCGAAAGCACCAATCGCACGGCGTAATCCTGAATGTGCGGCGCGACCTTGACGTGGCGAACGAGTTTCTGGTGCGAAAGAATCGACTGCGCGTCGAGCACCCGTTCGATCGGCGCGATGTCCCCCGCGGTCGTGCGATTCAAAATCTCGGCAAGTTCTTCACGGCTCGAATATCCAACTTCCAACTTGAAGAAGAACCGATCGAGTTGCGCTTCGGGAAGGGGATAGGTTCCTTCCTGTTCGATCGGATTTTGAGTTGCCATCACGAGGAACGGTTTCTCCAACACATGCGTCGTCCCACCGACGGTCACGCTGCGCTCCTGCATTGCCTCAAGAAGCGATGACTGCGTCTTCGGAGTCGCGCGGTTGATTTCGTCTGCGAGCAGAATCTGCGTGAAGACTGGACCCTTGCGAAACTGGAAGTCGCGTCCGGTCGCGCTCTCGACGACGATCGTGGTCCCCGTCACATCGGCTGGCATCAGATCCGGGGTGAACTGGATGCGATTGAAGTTGAGCGAGAGCGCCTGCGAGAGTGAACGCACGAGGAGCGTCTTGCCGAGCCCAGGCACGCCTTCAAGCAGCGCATGTCCGTTGGCGAAGAGCGCGACCAACACGCCGTCGACAACATCCTTGTGTCCGACGACAGCTTTCTGAATCTCTGCGCGAACGCGGGAAAAATCCCGTTGAAATCCCGCCGCGTGTTGCTCGATCGTCTGCGCTGGTGCGTCGGTCATCATGGGATCGTAACGGCTTCGCTTTCGCTGTTGTGCAATGTCCACTCTTGCGTTTCGTCGGCTCTCCGATATGCTCGAACCGCTGGCGATTGTTCGCCAGTGTGCTTCGAGTCGGAGGAATGCGGTGCAAATCCGCAGTGAACGCGTCACCGTAAGCGTTTGGTGGAACCCACCAAACGCAAGCCGGGTCGACCGACTCGAATCGCTCCTCGGTTCCCTTCCCTTCGGACCCTGCGCGAAACAGGCGTTCCACACTTCAAGGAAATTTCATGTCAGCAAGTCGTCTTATCGTGAGCGCAATCGCGCTTGCTATCTCTGCCACTTCACACGCCGCAATCATCGGCACCTACTCGGTTGGTGCGGGTGCAAACAGCGCGAGCATCCAAATTGACCAAGAAGATGGCGATGGCTATCTCTTCAATGTGCACTGGGACGCGGCAACATTCACAAGTTGGAACGCGCTGGTCGAAATCGACACTGCGCTCGAAACGCTCTGGCTGACGTACGAAGATCATTCGTGGGGGATCTTCATCACCGGAATCACCGTCGATGGGGACACCGACCACGGCACGGGCGACCAGTGGCCGATCGAAAACTACTGGCACTTCTGGTTGCATGACCATGACACGGGTGCGTGGGAGCAGGCAATGTTTGGTCCCGCCGACCGCGCCCTCTTCAACGGCGCGCAGGATGCGTGGGTGTTCGGATCAGCCATCGCGCCTCAGAGCGTTCCAGCCCCCGGCGCGCTTGCGATCACGCTTTCTTCGCTGGCAGTTTGTCGAGGACGGAGTCGATCAGGCCATACGAGAGCATCTCGGGTGCACTGAGCCACTTGTTGCGCTCGCAGTCTTCGGCGATGCGTTCCTTCTTCTGGCCGGTTTCGGTCGCGTAGATCTGATAGATCTGATCGCGCAGCCGAAGGATGTGGCGTGCCTCGATTTCAAGGTCGGTCGCTTGACCTTCGAGCACGCCGCCGAGCAGCGGCTGATGCATCAGGTTTTCCGCGTTTGGCAGCGCAAATCGTCGCCCTTTCGTTCCGCAGCAGGCGATGACGCTGCCCATGCTGGCGGCTTGTCCGATGATGTAGGTCGCAACTGGGCAGGGGACAAATCGAATCGTGTCGACGATGCCGAGGCCCGCAGTCACGCTGCCGCCCGGGCTATTCACGTAAAGCGAAATCTCAGTCTTGGGATTGTCGTTGGCGAGAAAGAGCAACTGCGCCACGATGAGGTTTGCCATGCCATCCGACACCTGTCCACCGACGAAGACGATGCGGTCGTTCAGCAATCTTGAATAGATGTCGTATGCCCGTTCGCCACGGCCAGTCTTCTCAATCACGATGGGGATGATGCTCATGTGTCAGTCCTTCGAAAGTGTGGGAGCGGGGAGTTGATGCACGATTCGATCAATGAGTCCATAGGTCAACATCTCGGATGCATTCAGCCAGAGGTCTCGGTCACAGTCAGCGGCGATCTGTTCGACTGACTTGCCAGTTGCTTCGGCGTAGAGCACGTTGCACTGCTCTTCGAGGCGCAGCATTCGACGCGCTTCGATTTCAAGATCGGTCGCCTGTCCTTCGATCTCGTCGAAGTATCGACCTTGGTGCATCAGGTTCCATGCGTGCGGCATGGCGAATCGGTGCCCCTTCGTTCCGCAGCAGGCGATCACACTCATCATGCTCGGCGCGCTTCCGACGATGTAGGTCGCGACGGGACAGGGCATCAACCGCATCGTGTCCAGAATCGCGAGCCCATCGCTCACGCTTCCGCCTTGACCATTGATGTAGATGCTCACTGGCGCATTGGGTTTGTCATTGGCGAGGTAGAGCAACTGCGCGACGATCGAATTCGCCATCTCCGATTCGACCTCACCGCTGCAGAGCACGATTCGGTCTGCAAGCAATCGCGAAACGATGTCGAATTCGCGCTCGGCGTAGCCCGACGAATCGATCACATGGGGGACGAGCAGCGGTTCATCTTCCATCATGAGCATGTGTGACTCGATCGCGTCCGCAGCAGGTTCACTTCTTCGTCTTGTCTGGGAATGACGCAACTTCATCGACCAACCCGTACGCCTTCGCTTCTTGCGCGTCGAAGTACTTGTCGCGTTCGCCATCTTTGGCGACCTGTTCATATGGTTGCTTGCAGTGTCGTGCGATGATTTCGTTGAGCAATCGCTTCGCCTTGATGATCTGTTCGGCCTGAATCTGGATGTCGGTGGTCTGCCCCGTCACGCCGCCATACGGCTGATGAATCATGACCTTCGCGTGCGGCAAGATCGTGCGCTTCCCAGGATGGCCGCAGCAGAGCAGCACGGCACCGCCTGAATACGCGCGGCCGATGCACGTCGTCGCAACTTCGCTGCTGATGAACTGCATCGTGTCGTAGATCGCAAGCGTGTCATCCACAGATCCGCCTGGACTGTTGATGTAGAAGTTGATGTCCTGACCCTTCTTCTGGTTCTCGAGGTAGAGCATCTGCATCAGCACGCGGGCAGCCGAAGCGTGATTGATCTCGCCGACGAGAAAGACAACTCGGTTCTCGAGAAGCAGCTCGTCGATCGTCATCTCGCGCGTTCGCTGGTAGCTCGTCGATGCGCGGGTGTCGATTGGAAGTCCAGCGGTTGAGAGCGCTTCGCGGGACGCGGTTCGCTCGCCGAGTGCTCCCAAGCCATACGGATCAGATGGAATCTGCATAAGGGCGGCAAGGATAGAGAGAACTCGCCGAACCGGTCGACTTCGACCTCGTGGGGGTTAGCATGGAAGCGTGACAGCGAAGGCTCCGACCGCCGAACACCGAATCGTTGTCCTCCACGGCAAGGACTCATTCTTGCGCGTCGAGTGGTCGCGGCGGTTGCGGTCGGCACTCGAAGAACGATTCGGAGCCGTGGACGAGTTTGACTTCGACGGCTCAACCGCCACGCTGGCGAGCGTGCTGGACGAACTTCGTTCCTATGGATTGATGTCGAAGCACAAACTCGTAGTGGTCGACAACGCAGATGCGTTCTTCGCTGCCGAGGACCGTCGGCGAGCTCTGGAGCGCTACGCCGAGGACCCGATGCGAGAAGCCACGCTGTTGCTGCGATCGCAAAACTGGCGGCCTGGCAACTTCGACAAGGCTGTAGTAAAGGTTGGAGCCATTTTGAAGTGCGAACCGCCCGCCGCGAGCGATGCCGCCCGCTGGTGCGTCGCCCGCAGCGAGAAGGAACATAAAATTGCACTCGAACCGCTCGCCGCGACGCTCTTGGTCGATCGAGTTGGAAGCGATCTCGCTCGCCTCGACAGCGAACTCGGAAAGCTCGCGATTGCAGCGCTTGCGGCAAACTTTGTCGCCATCGACCGGGCAACCGTCGTCGCACTGGTTGGTGCCAGCCGCGAGGAACAGGCGTGGGAGATTCAGGATGCGATTCTCAGCGGCGACCGCGCCCGAGCGAGCTCAAAAGTAGTGGAATTACTGCGGATTTCGAAGGTTCCTGAAGTGATGATTGCATGGTCTGCAATCGACCTTGCTAGGAAGATCCACGACGCCGCCGCGCTCGGCAATCAGGGAGTTCCCGACGGTCAGATTGCGAAGGACCTGCGCCTTTGGGGGGAATCAACTGCTCCCATCCTGCGTTCCGCTCGGCGGATTGGTGTTTCGCGTGCGGCAGGGCTTCTGCAAGAGGCAATCAAGATGGATTACGCCCTGAAGACTGGCGGCGCGCCCGAACCAGAGCGCGCCCTGATCGGGATCGGACTGCGGATCTGCACAGCGATCGCCGAGTAGTTCACGCCCGATATCCAAAAACTTCTTGGCGAATCTCAGGGGGTCGAAATCGTCGATTTTGCCAGTTATCTGGTCAATATCACGCTTTCGATGGATGAACGCGAGAGCAGGTTGGACAGTTTTCGCGGTCTCCCCTATAGTCCCCCCTTCAGAATTCGCCCAGGAATGGTCGATACTGAAAAAACCTGAGTCGGTCCTCGTCAACGTGGCGGGGGGTTCCGATGTCAGGGGTCAAGACAAAGTTCACCAATCGCGTCTCGTATCAAGAACGGTGAATTCAAAACAGGAGCACAGGTAAATATGACTCTAACGAAGTATGTCGGAATCCTCGCTACAGGTCTCGTCCTCACGGGCGCGGCGTCTGCGCAAGGCACTGACGCCATGGTCGAGATCGCTCGGCTTCAGTCAGAACTCGCAACTCTCAAGGCACAGAACGGCGACAAGTGGCTCACCGAAGAGCGCGCCGCCGAAATCAAGTCACTCGTGAAGGATGTCCTCGCTGACTCAGAGACCCGCACCAGCCTCCAGGGCTCAAGCGCAACCTCGGGTTACAACAACGGATTCTTCATCTCCAGCGCAGACGGCAATTTCAAGCTGCAACTCGGCCTGCTCGCGCAAGCTCGGTTCACTTGGAATTATCAGCCAGGTGACAATATCGTTGCCGGTGCAGATGCTGTCTCAACATGGGCATTCGAGAATCGCCGCACAGGCATGGCGTTCTCAGGAAATGTCGTTGACCCAAGCTGGACATACATGGCACGGTTCAATTACGGATCTGATTTCGATCCATATACGCCTACCCCAAACGAAATGGTTCTTCAAGACGCATGGGCGAACAAGGACTTCGGCAATGGCTTCGGCGTGAAGATGGGTCAGTTCAAGAGCCCATTCATGGCCGAGTCACTCCGCAATGACGGCGCACAGCTCACAGCTGAGCGCTCAGTCATTGATTACAACTTCTCTGGTGGTTACACCCAGGGTGTTATGGCGACCTATTCGCAGGACATGTTCCGCGTGATGGCGAGCTACAACAACGGTCCTCGTTCACAGAACGGCACTTGGTCTGCAAATGCGAACAACAGCTTCTCAACCGCCGCTCGATTCGAGTACAAGGCGATGGGAAGTTGGGGTCAGTTTGAGACCGAGAGTTCGTCCAAGAGCGACGAGTCTGGGCTCTTGATCGGTGCTGCACTTCAGTACTACAACAACCGTGGTGCTACCGCCATCACTGGCTACCAGCCGTCGGTCGATTCGCCGGTTTACGGTGTTGTAGGCGCAGGAAGTCCAACGACGACAGGCGCGTTCGACTGGACTGTCGACGCAACTTACAAGTCGGCTGGTCTCAGCCTTAGCGCTGCGTTTGTAGGTGCGAGTTACGGCACCGAAGCGTCCGTCGCAGGACCCACCACCGACCAGGACAGTTATGGAATGGTCGTTCAAGGTGGTTACCGCTTCACGGATGCGCTTGAGGCGTTCGCTCGCTGGGAGTGGTCTAATGTTGCACAGGGTGCGAATACCCCTGGTGGAGCGTTCGGTTCCGCAACCGACGTCAACAGCATCATTACTGTCGGTGTCAATGTGTACGCGGGTACCAACATGAAGTGGACGACCCAGTTCGGTATCTCGCTGACAGACGTCGGGAACGGTTTCACCGACCTGAACGGCGCTGGATGGCAGGCTGACAACAACACGCAAGCTGCGAACCAGATGAACATCATCACTCAGCTTCAGATCATGTTCTGATTCGAGATTCGATTCACAGAGATTTACGTTGGTCGGAGCGATCTCCGCCCAACTTGATAGAGACGCAAGGGGCCGATCCGAAAGGGTCGGCCCTTTTTTCTATTTTGACGCCGCTGCATTCGGATTCAGCAGCGGCGACGGAGAGCCACCTTGCGCCGCATCTTTGCGCCGCCGCATTCGGACTCAGCGGCGGCCATCCGAGGCTTGCTAAACTCTCGTTCCCATGACGATCATCCTTGAAGGCGTTGCGGTTTCGGTTGCGCTTGTCGCGTTGTTGGCGCAGGCGGAGCCTTCGCCGGTGCAGTCGGCGACTGACCAGAACAGCCGCCAGATCGACGACATGGCGCGGCGGTTGGAGGCCCTGGAGAAGCGCAATGCTGAACTGCAGAGCCAAGTCGTAGACCTCTCAGCGAAGAGCGGCGACCAGTGGCTCACCCAGGAACGCGCAGCCGAGGTGCGCGAGATTGTCAAGGATGTCCTGGCAGACAGCGAGACTCGCACGTCGTTGCAGTCGATGGGCGCAACCGCAGGCTGGGACAACGGGTTCTTCATTGCAAGCCCGGACAATCGCTTTCGCCTCGAGATCGGTGGACTGGTTCAGGCAAGGTGGGTGTGGAGTCAACAGCGCAAGGCATACACGGCTGACGGGATTGTTCCAGATCTGAGCCAGGTGACCTACGACCAGGTGCTTTCACGCACTGGTTTCGATGTGCAGAATGTCGAACTTTGGGCGAAGGGGCATGTGATTTCTCCTGACATTCAATACATGCTGAAGGGGATTTTTTCTAATAATTCAGATACTGCTCAACAGCCGTCATCGGCAGGAACAAATATTGGTGGGTTTGTTGGTGAATCCACTTCGGGAAGTTTTCAATTGCTCGATGCGTGGGTTCGCGTCAATTTGACGGATGATTGGTCGGTTCGGGTTGGACAATTTCGTGCGCCGTACGGGCGAGAATTCTTGGTGCTCGAGCAATATCAGATGGCAGTCAATCGATCGTTGGTTTCGATCCACTACGGAATGGGGTACACGCAGGGGTTGGAACTGGAGTGGCTCACCAACGAAGCGAGGTGGCGCTTCTCGATCAATGACGGGGGCAACGATCAGATCGCCGGTGCGGCGCAGGTTGTCGGGTCGCAGCCGATGAATTCGCCGTGGTATTCGCAGCAGAGCATGTGGGGAATCACGACGCGCTTCGACTGGAAGGGATCTGGCGGCTGGGAGCAATTCGACCAATTCACGAGCCCCGATGGATCAGAGCCTGGTTGGTTATGGGGGTTTGCAGTGAATGCACAAGGGACCAAGC
>CAYHHO010000045.1:0-23105 GCA_964356445.1 uncultured Singulisphaera sp.
ACTGGCCTTCATCCAGCGGTACCTGAGGATCCTCGATCCGTCAGACAGAACCTAGGCCGGCAACTAGGCCGGCTTTCGCCAAACTACTCAGCGCCCGCCTTCGGCGATCAAGACTCCTGGATTCGATCCGACACTTCTCCCGAGTGCGTTACTTTGTTGGCTCGTTATCTGCGGGAGTGACTACAGGCGCGACCGCTTGGGGCGGTGGTGGCGCTACACCTTCAGCGGCTTGGACTGGACCTGTTGTTGGAACAAAGTATGGCATGAGGTAGACGTCAACTCGGCGGTTTTGCGCCGCACCGGTTGGGCCATTTGTCACAGTTGGACGAAACTCGCCGTAGCCAGCGACAAGAAATCTGCTCGCCTGGACACCATCTCTGTTGAGCGCATCTCGCACTGCAATCGCACGATGGGCTGAGAGGTGCATGTTCGTTGGGTGTTGTGCGGCAGACTTTCGGATTGGCACGTTGTCGGTGTGTCCCACAACGACTACCTCGAACGGACTCGCTTCGCTGGAGTTGAGAATCGCAGCGAGTTGCCCAAGCGCAGAGAGCGCGCTTGCCTTGAGGCCGACAGAGCCTGGATCGAATGTGAAGTCGGCTGCGAAGCGAATCATCCCACGTCGCTCGTCGAACTGAAGAACTTCTGGATACTGAGCCGCAAGTGCGGCGAGTGCGGCGTTGACCTCCGCTGGCAGGGGACCACCATTCAAGTCACCAACCTGCTTCAGCAGTTGCTCATAGTCCGCAAGGAGTTTGTCGACATCGACATTCTGCCCTTTGCGGAGCGCCTCGATCGTCGAGAGATCTCCAGCTGCTTGGGCAAGCTGCGACCTCAATCGTGATTCGTTGGCTCGAGTTGTCTCGAGATCACCCTGTGTCCGCAGAAGTTGCTGCTGCTGCGAGCGATAAGCAAGTTCTAGATCGTTGTACTTCTCCTGTGGAACACAGGCGGCACAAATGACCGTCATGGCTCCAACAAGCGCAGCAGTGCGAAGGGCGGAACCAAATGTTGATGATGTTGATGATGTTGAAGTCTGAATTGACGCGTCCGATGCGTTCATGATGAATACCTCCGTGTATGGTCGGGAGTGTAGCGACTTTTCCATCGGGCTGGCAACGTTTGCCGATAAACTTGAGTCATGCCCCGCAAGGAAAAGCAGCAACAGAAACTCGTCGAGGCTGCCTTGGCGGTCGGACCCTATCCCTTTGAGGCGCTGAACTTCGTTCATGCGGGGTTCGGGCATGCAGCGAAGTCCGCTCGAACGGACACGAGCCAGTTGGCATCAGATGAAAAGCACATCACGGGGCAGCAACTCTGCCTGGGACTCATGGAGTACGCGATCGAGCAATACGGGATGATGGCTCCAGTCGTCTTGAAGAGCTGGAATGTGCAAAGAACCGACGACTTTGGGAAAATCGTCTTCGCGCTGATTGAACTTGGTGCTCTTCGCAAGTCCCCCAATGATTCGATCGAAGATTTTCGGTCTGTCTACGACTTTGCAGAGGTCTTTTCGGTGGACCGCATGCGAAAACAACTCATGGGCAACAACGGTTAAGGTGGCTGGGTAGACGATGGACCAAGGCAACGAGTTTCCGTCAAAGTCGCCGCTGGGCGGCGATGCAGCATCGAACAAGAGTTCCGATCTGACTCGAACCCACATCTGGCAGGTTCAGGCCTTTCGGGACCTCTTGATAGTTGCGGTCATTGTCACGGTGATCTGGGCTGGATACGCATTGCGGTTTGTAACGGTGCCCCTCTTGCTCGCGTTCGCTCTTGCATACCTCGTTGAGCCGCTCGTGCGGTGGATCTGCCGAACGCTGAGGATTTCTCGACCCGTCGCCGTGAGTTCGATTCTCGGAACCTTTGGACTCACGCTGGTTGTCGGTGGCGTGCTCTTTGTGCCGATCATCTTGCGGCAAACGGACGCTTTCGTGACGAGCGCCAAAGCAGGGCATTTCGATCAGTGGATCGACAGGTTCCAGGATGTCCTACCTCAGGAGTACCGCGACGAGGTTTCGCGCGTTCGTGGTTGGCTCGAGGGTGAAGGCACGGCGAAGTCGGCTGAGAGCAGTGAACAAGGCCGGGATCCGGAGACGGTCTGGGCACCTCCGGTACTGGCGCCAAAGAACGATGAATCCTCACAGCGCGGGGTGGATCATTCGAGCGAACAAATCGCCGCTCCTGTTCAGCGCGAGAATTCCATCACGAAGTCGCTCCTCAGCCCTGCGGCGCAGAGTGCCGTTTGGAAACTGCTCGACTTTTCAAGCCTGCTCTTTGCCGCAGTATTGATTCCCTTCTACTTCTGGTTCTTCAGCGTCGGATTTCCTGGAGCGCTCGCATTTATTGGAGGATTGATTCCGACTTCCCGCAAGGCGAGAGTCTTTCAACTTGCGGCTGAAATGGATGCAGCGGTGGCCGGATTTGTGCGTGGTCGGATCTTGATCGCTGCAGGCATGGGCGTCATGTTCGCCGGCGGATGGTGGATCAATGGGGTCCCATACGCCTTGACGCTCGGGCTGCTTGCGGGAGTGCTGTCGATCGTGCCGTACCTGGGAATTGTGGTCGTCATCCCAGCGATCGCGCTCAATGGCGCAGGGCAGCTGGCAGTGCCTGAAGCCGAACGCATGGCGTGGTACTGGATCATCGGTGGTCCACCGCTCGTGTTCGTGGTCGTTCAATCGATCGAGGGGTATCTGCTGACGCCGATCTTTGCTGGTCGGGCAACCAACCTCGGACCCGTTTCGATCTTTGTCGCCGTGCTCGCTGGAGCAAGCGTGGCAGGGCTCTATGGAATGCTGCTGGCTATCCCGGTCGCTGCATGCACAAAGATCCTGATTCGAGAAACCGTGATGCCGTCGCTTCGAAGTTGGGCGGCAGGGAAGTCGGTCGACCCGCTACCGATCGACCGGGGCTAGCGGCGGGGGCGCTGCTTGAACTTGCTCTTGGGGGCATCTGGTTTCGCGCCCCCCATGTTTGGGACGGCTCCACCTGCAGCCATCTCGCGCATCGCATTCATCTTCCCGGCCATTCCACCACCACTCATCTGCTTCATCATTTTCTGCATCATCTCGAACTGTTTGGTGAGGCGACCGACTTCGGTTGCGTTGGTGCCACTTCCGGCAGCGATGCGCTTGACTCGGCTGCGGTCGATCATCGTCGGAGCCTCGCGCTCTTTCTTCGTCATCGACCTGATCATGCCCTCGACGCGGTCAAACTGTTTCTCGTCGATGTCGATGTCTTTCATCATCGAACCGACCCCCGGGAGCAATCCAAGCAATTGCTTCAGTGGACCCATGCGCCGGATCGACCGCAGTTGTGAGAGAAAGTCGTCCATCGTGAGACGACCCTTCGCCATTTTCTCGGCAAGTTGCTCCGCTTCTTTTTCATCAACATGCCCTTGCGCCTTTTCGACGAGCGAAACGACGTCGCCCATTCCAAGAATTCGGCCCGCCATGCGTGCAGGATCGAATTCATCGAGCCCATCCCATCGCTCGCTGACACCGACGAACTTGATCGGTGCACCTGTGACCTTGCGCACGGAGAGCGCCGCACCACCGCGCGTGTCGGAATCGAGTTTGGTCAAGATCACGCCGTCGACATTGAGCCTTCCGTGAAAGGCCTTGGCGCTATTGACGGCATCTTGCCCAGTCATTGCATCGACCACGAGGAGGATCTCATGGGCTTCCACCGCGCGATCGATCGCCTCGAGTTCGCGCATCAGCGCATCATCGATGTGCAGGCGACCGGCCGTGTCGAGAATGATGACGTCAAACTTTTCGGCCTTCGCACGTCGAATCGCCCGCTGCGCAACAGCCACGGCGCTGCCCGACTTCTGGCCGCTTCCGTCGCTGCACTGGTCTGGCTCTCCGTGGAATGCGAGGCGAGTTCCGCCGGCGGCGGCTGCGGCACCTTCGACAACGAGGCGCAATTGCTCGACCGCAGCCGGTCGCTGAAGGTCGCAGGCAGCGACCAACACACTCTTCCCGCGCCGCCCCATCCACGCAGCGAGTTTGCCGCAAGTCGTCGTCTTTCCCGCGCCTTGCAATCCGCAGAGCATCAAGATCGTCGGGCCAGGTTCAACAATTGAAATCTTCGTCGCGGTCGATCCCATCAGCGCGACGAGGCGCTTGTGAACGATGCCGATCATTTGCTCGTCTGGTCTGAGACTCTTGAGGACCTCCGTCCCCAACGCCTCTTCGAGCACTTCGCTACAGAACCCGTTGACAACCTCGCGGTTCACATCCGCTTCGAGGAGGGCCGTTTCGATCGCTCCCATCGCCTCCCGGACATTGGATTCCGAGATTCGACCCCGCCCAGTCAGCGTTCGAAGTGCACCAGAGAGATTGTCGGTGAGGGACTCAAACATCGAAGTTCGATCCTAGCGTGTGCTTAGTCACTCGTCGCGCCGTGCAGACGACCGCTTCTCTTTGAGCCATCCATGCAGTTTGGGTGCGCTCCACGCATTGACGCAACGATCAGCGGTCAGCCCGCCGCGCCGCGCTGTGGCAACGCCGTAGCGGAGATTGTCCGCGTCGCCTGCGGAGTGAATGTCACAGTCGATGGCGATCATGCAACCGCACTCGAGGGCCAGTCGGACGTGCAGATCCCGCAGGTCGAGACGTGACCAGTGGCAGTTGATTTCCATTGCCGTACCGCACTCTGCGGCGGCGCGGAAGACTGCTTCCATGTCCGGATCAAGACCGTCGCGCCCCTGAATGATTCTGCCGGTCGGATGGCCAAGAATGTTGACGAGCGGGTGCTGGACAGCTCGCAGTAGCCGCTGCGTAGCGGCCTCACGGGTCTGTTTGAGCGCTGTGTGAGGGCTCGCGACCACGATGTCGAGTTTCTCGAGTGTCTCATCGTCGTAGTCCATGCGCCCGTCGGCAAGAATGTCGACCTCACTGCCGGCGAGGATTCGAATGCCGCCGATTCGAGCTTCAGCCTCGCGAATCGCATCGATGTGCTGAAGCAGTCTGTCCAACGACAGTCCATTGGCTTGAGCGCTCGCCTTGCTGTGATCTGTCACGGCAAGTGTGTGGAACCCCCGGGACTTCGCAAGGAGCGCAAGTTCGTCGATGCTCAGGTTGCCATCGCTTGCTGTGGTGTGCGAATGCAGTTCGGCACGGATGTCGCTCACGTCGATGAGGGTCGGGGGCGGGACATCGAGGGGCGCACGGTGCATCTCACGCAGTTCTGGTGGCCAGTAGGGGAGGCCAAGCGCGTGATAGATCGACTCCTCGCTCTTCGCTGCAATCAAGGGAAGCGTCTCTCCCTCTTTGGCATCAGTCGGCACTCGAAAGAGTCCATACTCATTGAGCCGCATTCCCTTGGCGATTGCCAGCTCGCGAAGGGCGACATTGTGATCCTTGCTTCCGGTGAAGTAGAGCAGCGCAGCACCGAAGGCGTCATCGTGGACGATTCGAAGATCGACTTGGATTCCGTTCTTGAGATTCACAGAGCACTTCGTCTCGCCTTGAGAGAGCACCTTGGCAATCTCGGGTGCATTCAGTAGAGCTGCACTTGCAGCTGCTGGATCGGTGCTCGAAACAAGAAGGTCGAGATCGCCGACAGTCTCACGACCGCGACGCGCGCTCCCGGCATAGGCGGTGCGAATCGTTCCATGCGCGTGGCGGAGTTTCGCCAGCAGCGCCTCTGCAATCGGAATCGCCTCACCAAGCCGAAATCGAATCGGTCGAGATCCAGCGGCGTCGTGGGAGGCGACAGCCTCTCGAAGATTGGCGATAGCCTTTTCTCCCATTCGAGGGATCGAAAGCAGTGCTCCAGAGTCAATCGCCGCCCGCAATTCATCGATGGATGTCACTTTCGCGCTCTCCCACAGCAGCCGGACGGTCTTCGGACCGAGCCCCTGCAGAGCAAGCATGGCCGTCAGTCCCGTGGGAACCTTCGATTGCAGGGATTCAAGTTCCTGCATCTTTCCTGAGTCAACCCACTCCACGATCTTTGACGCGGTGCTCTCACCGATACCTTCGATCGTGCGAAGTTCGACTGGACTTTCGCGCGCAAGTTTCCCAAGGTCTCGCGACTCTCCTTCGCAAACGCGTGATGCCTTGCGGTATGCATTGACCTTGAAAGCATTGGCGCCGGTAATCTCAAGGAGATCGGCGATTCGCGCAAACGCTGCCGCGCATTCCTCGTTTGTCGCCACGACTCCTCCTTTGAAAGTGGAAAGCGCGGCCAGCAGGACTCGAACCTGCAACCCCGAGCTTCGTAGGCTCGTGCTCTATCCAATTGAGCTATGGCCGCGAGAAATCGGATGATAGCAATCCATCGGCGATGAGGTCACGCGCAGGATGTTGGGCGCTTCACTGCCTGAGCGAACCACTCGCGGTGGGCGCGTCATCTTCGTGTGCAGCCGAAACCAACGGCGCAGAGTGCGCCGACCGCTTGGCTGCATCGATCAGCATGCCTGCGATTGCTGGCAGCACGACAGTTCCGATCCCACACACCACTGCTGCAACGAACGGCCATCGGCTTGGAATGGCAGTGACCTCTTCGCTCCTGGCTGATGGAGGTGAAACCAGCGGCACAATTGCAAGCCGCAGGTAGTAAAGCCCGCTGATGGCGCTGTTGAGAACTGCCACGAGGACCAACCCAAACTGATCCGCCTCGAACGCGGCGATGAAGAGGTAGACCTTTCCGAAGAAACCAAGGAAAGGGGGCAACCCGACAAGCGAGGCTGCCGAGAGTGCCAGCATCCACGCCATCACCGGATGTCGAACGCGCAGACCGGACAGGTCTGAGAGCGCATTGATCTCTTCACCGCGGCGTTCAACCGATGCGAGCGCTGCGAACGCGGCCGTTGTCATCACGCCGTACGCAAGGAGATAGAAGTACATGGCTTCTACTCCTGCAGTTCCTCCAGCGATGATTCCCAAGATCAAGTAACCCGAATGCGCGACGGAACTGTACGCCAGCATTCTCTTGACCGAGGTCTGCAAGAGGGCCCCGATGTTTCCGAGCGTCATCGTCAAGACTGCGACCATCCACAGAATTGCGGCGATCGGTGTCGGCAATCCCACGTAGGGGATTCGAACGCCATCTGAGTCGATGAGGGTGTGACCGGTCCAACCAACGCACGTCAAGACGAGAACCAGCGCTGTGAACCCAGCCACTTTCGGAACGAAGGAGAGAAACGCTGTGACGTGCGTGGGTGCTCCCTCGTACACATCTGGCGCGTAAAAGTGCATCGGCACAGCGGTGATCTTGAAACAGAACCCAAGCACGATCAGCACGATGCCGATCGTGGCAAGCGTGTCAATGCCGCTTCCAGCTGCTTGCGCAGCAAGTGCGTCCCGAATCTCGAGAAACCCAAGCGCTCCAGTCGAGCCATACAACAGCGCAAATCCGTAGAGGAAGACTGCTGTGCTCATCGCGCCGAGGAAGAAGTACTTGACTGCAGCCTCTTGATTGCGCGAATTCGATCCGCCAATCGCGACCATGATGTAGGTCGGAAGCGAAACGAGTTCGATCGCAAGGAAGAGCCAGATGAGATCCTTCGCATTGCAGAGGAGCATCGCTCCCATCAAACTCAACAGGAAGAATGCATAAAACTCGCCGCGCACCACCCGCTGCGGATCGAAAGCGACCCGCCCCCGTGCGACGGACTCCTCCAAGCGCCGATCGACTGAACCAATGCTGACGAGCACGAGCAAGACGCCCACACCAGCAAGCAGGGGTTTCACGAATCGCCCGAGCATCGGAAGGAGCAAGTTTGCAGCGTGCGCATTCTCGGTTGTCCACGTCAGCGGCACCACGACGATCGACAGAATCAGCGCGGCGCATGTCACGAATGGCAGCGACTCGCGAATGCGGTGATTTCTTGAGAGCCCAAGGATCGCGACCATGACGGCGCCCACAAAGAGCACCATCTCTGGTGCGAGGAGCACGAGTCGGGGGTACATGTCGGAGATCACTTGATCCTCGATTCGGTGAGGCTGGAAGGCTCGGCGGTCGCAAGCGGTGTGTCCATCTCATGGGTCATGTAGCGCCGCACCTCTTCTGGGTAATTGGCAAGCATCCGCTTTGCACATGGTGCGATCGCGTCGAGCATCGGCTTGGGTTGGAATCCGAGCCAGATGCACGCGACTGCGAGAGGCGTCAAGATCCCGATCTCTCGAAGGCAAAGGTCCGCGGGCAGTTTCGATCCTTCATCGCTCCCGTGGGACGCGTCATGGTGAGGTTCGCGGAGCACTCCCCAAACAATTTTTCCAAGCAGAATCAAGAGGTACATCGCTGCGAAAATCAGCCCGAGGCCAGCGACCACTGCGTACCAAGGTCCAAGCACTCCCGGGTAACCGGTCTTCCCATCATGCTCTGCAATGAATGTGCCTCCGAGGCAGAGGAACTCTCCAACGAATCCGTTGAGCCCGGGCAGCCCAATGCTCGAAAGTGTGAAGAGCACCATGAAGGTCGCCCAAACTGGCATTCGCTTGGCAAGACCGCCGAGCACATCGGTGTCCTTGGTGTGATACCGCTCGTAGAACATTCCAATGCAGAGGAACAGAGCACCGGTCGAGAGTCCGTGGTTCACCATGTAGAACACGGCACCTTCAGCTCCAACGGGATTGAGCGCAAAGAGCCCCAGCATGCACAAACCAAGATGTGCGACGGAGGAATACGCAATCAACTTCTTCGCATCGGTCTGCACCCAGCAGATCAGCGACGCATAGATGATCGCGATGATCGCGAGCACCGCCATGATGCTCATCAGTTCGGTGCCACCCGCAGGCGCCATCGGAAGCGCGAACCGATAGTTTCCGTACGTTCCAAGTTTCAGCATCGCCGATGCGAGGATGACCGAACCGGCAGTCGGTGCTTGATCGTGTGCAAGCGGCAGCCAAGTGTGCAGCGGGAACAACGGAACCTTCACCGCGAAGCCAACCATGAGTGCCGCAAAGAGCCAATACTGGTTCGCGGCTGGAAGCCGAACGGCAAACTTCGTCAGGGTGTCGATGTCGAAGTTCCACGCACCGCTCGCGAGCCGATACTCCCATCCCACGTAGAGCAACGCTGCGAGCATGAACATCGACCCGAGGAATGTGTAGAGGAACATCTTGAGCGCTGCCACGCGGCGCTCCGTGCCTCCATAGATTGCGATGATCAACGTCATCGGCACCAGCGTGAACTCGTACCCGATGTAAAAGAGAATCGCATCGCGTGCAGCGAAGGCGAGGATGATCGACGATCCCAGGATGAGGAACCAGCCGTAGTACTCCTTGACTCGATCGGTGATGGCGCTGAATGATCCGACGATGCAGATTGGCATCAAGAATGCCGTGAGCAAGGCGAGCAGCAGCGAAACAGTGTCGAAGCCGACGGAGAAGGTCATTCCCGCGCTGGCGATCCAAATCGGTCCGATGGCGTCAGGGGAATACTGTCCGGTCTTCCACGCGGGAAACTCCCACGCGAAGATGGTGAGAGCACCAAGCGAGACACCTGTCCCAATCAGCGCAAACCAACGAGCCGACTTTGCTGCACTCACGGCGATGACGAGCGCAGTCGCGAGAGGCGCGAGAATGCTGAGCCAGATAAGTGCCACGCCGCTCATGTCAGTTGAACCCTCGCAGCCAGATCCATGTCACCCATGCGAGAACGAGTGCGAGGCCTCCAGCCATCGTGACCGCGTAGCCCTGCAAGGCACCGCCGTAGAGCGGGCGAAAGACCTTGCCCGCGGCGAGCGGCAACTTCGCAAGTCCATCGACGAGAACGCCATCGAGAAAGTGGCGGTCCGCGAATCCAAGAATCTGTGCGCCAATCCACATCGGGAAGCGAAAGCACGCGTGGTAAATCTCGTCGACATACCACTTGTTTCCCATGCAAATTGGAATCCAACGGATCCACCAGCGTCGCAGCAGCATCGTGCGCAGTCGGTCTGCGAACGACCGTGATCGAAGGTGTAAAATCCACGCAACGAAAATCCCGCCGATCGACGCCGTCGATCCAACAACAGTCAATCCAGTGTGCACATCCATGCCGAGCATGCTTGCATGATGCGAAGATCCTTCCGCGGCATGTGCGTCATCCAACTGCGCGCCTTGCGCCGCACTCGAACCCGCAATCATGGTTTGTGCCCAGTTCGTCTCGTGCAGGAATGCTTGCTTGTATGCAGGTATTCCCACGACAAACGCGCCAATCGCGAGAATGATCAGCACGCCATTGATCGCCCAGCGGGGGGCATGCGGGTGGAAGTCGCCATGCCCACTCTTCGCAGTATGTCCGTGCGGGTCATGGGCATGGGCACCATGAGCAGCATGCGGGTCAGCATGCACTTCTGCACCTGCCTCGAAGTGCGTGGGGCCTGCGCAAACCCGAAACCAAACTCGGAATGTGTAGTACGCGGTCAGGGCTGCAGTAAACAAGCCCATCCATCCAAGGAATCGGAAGTCAGCGCGTTCGCTTGAGAGGGCCTTGAGCAGGATGGCATCTTTCGAAAAGAACGCGGCGGTGTACGGGAATGCAGCCAACCAAAGGCATCCAACAAACATCGTCCACGAGACGATGCGCCATCCGGGAATGCGCCTGAGTCCGCTGAGTTTGCGAAGATCCAGTTGCCCTGCGAACCCATGCATGATCGCTCCTGCAGTCAAGAAGAGCAGCGCCTTGAAGAATGCGTGAGTGAGCGTGTGGTAGCAGGCACCGAATGTCGTGCCGACTCCAAGTCCAAGGAACATATAGCCCAACTGCGAAATCGTTGAGTATGCGAATACCCGCTTGATGTCGTACTGGGCCATTCCGATCGTCGCTGCGACCAGCGCAGTCGAACCGCCGATCCATGCAACCGTGGCAAGCGCGTCCGGATGCAATTCAAAGAAGGGATACATCCGCGCGATGAGGTAGACGCCAGCGGTCACCATCGTCGCTGCATGGATGAGCGCAGAGACGGGCGTGGGACCTTCCATCGCATCTGGAAGCCACGTGAAGAGCGGGATCTGCGCGCTCTTTCCAAACGCACCGAGCATCAGCAGGAACGGAATCACCGAGATGTGCCAGTCGACAGAAGACTGACCGCCCGCATTCATCGCAGCGAACAACTCGCCGTACTGCACCGTCCCGTAGTTGCACCAAAGCATGAAGATCCCGAGCGCGAGCCCGAGGTCTCCAATTCGATTCATGATGAAGGCCTTCTTCGCCGCTGCGACTGCACTGGGGCGCTCGTAGTTGTAACCAATCAGCAAGTAGCTCGCGAGTCCGACTCCTTCCCATCCCAGATAGAGCATCACCAAGTTGTCACCCATCACCAGCGACGCCATCGAGAAGAGAAAGATGCTGATACCAAAGAAGAACCGGCAATACCCAGCGCCAAGATCTCCTTCCATGTACTCACTCGCGTAGAGCGAGATCAGTGTCCCGAGCCCGGTCACAAACAACATCCAGTAGAGCGTCAGCGAATCGATGTAGAGCGCACAATTTGCGGTGAACGACTGAAACGGACCATCGCCCCACTGGAAGGTCATCCACTGGAAAATCGGGACATCCACTGGACCGCTGTACGCCAAGTATGCCTGAAGCACAACACCAAATGAGGCTGCGAGCGCGAGTGTCGTGATGATCGCTGGCGCTTTGCTGCGAACCCGAAGGGCCGCGCAGAGTCCGCAGAGCACCGAAGACACCAGCGGCAGGAGAATGGCAAGTCCAACCCACGCCAACTCGGGCGCGATCACTGCCTGTGGAATGACAAAGTGAGGTGTCATGACTCGCCAAGCTCCGACCAAGCGTCAGCACTGAGCGTTTCGCGCCTTCGATAGAGAAGCACCACAAGACCGAGGGCCAACGCAGCCTCTGCGGCTGCGACGGTCAGGATGAAAATCACGAAGACTTGCCCAGAAACATCCATCCTCATGCGCGCGAACGCGATCATCGCGAGTGCCGCTCCTTGAAACATCAATTCGGTACAGAGGAACATGATGATCATGTTGCGGCGAGTGAGAAACCCAACCAATCCGATGACGAAGAGCAGCGCGCTGATAGCAAGTGCGACCGCCAAGAGGGGGTTTGAGGCAAGAGTGAATCCGCTGGAAAGTTCTGCGTTCATCGATTCGATCCAACTCCGGTCTCTTCGGTGAGCGATCGAAGCCCTGCAAGCGCGCGACGCTCGTCATCAGCAATGTCAGTCTGCTTGCGCGCAAGCACGACAGCGCCGAGCATCGCCATCAACAAGATGATGCCTGCAAGTTCGAGGCTCACAGGAAACCGAGTCACGAGAGCCATTCCGACACGCGCGGTGTTGTCGGGGAGCAACGAGGGCGGAAGCACGAGATCCGCTGGCAAGGCAGGTGTTGATTCTCCACTCTCGCTTGACGGCGCGCGCTGCACAGAGATGATCGCGGAGTGGTCCGCCTTCACGGTGATCGCGCTTCCATCTTGGCGTGGAACAACAGCAATCACCGTTGGATCAACGCGCCGCGCCTGATCGAGCAGCAGTCGCGGCATTGCAGCGAGGTCGCTCCACGCCTGCGAAACGGCTCTCCCCTGATCTGCAGTTGCACTCGCCGAGGAATCATGCACCGAGAAAACGCTTCCACCGAGCACCGCGATCAAGACGAACCCCGCAAAGACGGCACCTGCTGGCTCTCGCGCGATCCGGTCATACGCGATCGCATCCGAAGCGCCAACGTCCTCGGGCGACTGCTGCGCAAGCATGAGCACGAAGAGGTAGGTGATCAGGATCGCCCCCGCGTAGACGATCACGAGAGAGAATCCTACGAATTCAGCGGCCAAGAGCACATAAATGGCCGCGCCGCTGACCACGACAAGCACAAAATAAAGCGCGCTAAAAACTGGGCGGTGGTGCGTTATCACGCGGACCGCAGCGGCAACCGAGACAATCGCACAAAGGCACATCAGCCCGATCGGCCCGAGCTCATCCGACGCGAAAGGACTTGCGCGCACGACCAACATCAAGATCCAAGCAATCCCGGCTAGACCGAGAACACTGCCTCCCATGCGAAATCTGCGCCCACTCGGCATGAGGAGGACCATCAATCCTGCGGCGGCAATTGCGCACGCGGCGTAAAAAAAAGTCGGCACCATTGCGGCTCTCAGATCTCCGATTCAGTCCTCGTATCAGCGCTTCAAACCAACCACATCCGTGTGTTGGTGGAGCGGGGAAGATAGGGTCAATCGTCGATGCCTGCAACGACCTGCAGTGAAGTCGTACAATCTCTTTGGATGAGCGATCTTCGAAGGACCTTGCCCAACGCGATTACCGTGGGTCGATTGGTGTTGGCCGTTGTCTTTTTCGGTTTGATCTCAGGGGTGTCATGCAATCCAGGTGAGGATCCTGCGCGTGCGTGGTGGGCGGTGTGGGTCTTCATTGTTGCGGCAGTTTCTGATGTCCTCGATGGGTATCTCGCACGTCGATGGAAGAGCGTCTCGCCGTTTGGGCGCATCCTTGATCCAGTCGTCGACAAGATTCTGGTGATCGGAGGGCTGGTGTACCTCTGTTCCCCACCACTCGTGACGGGGAGCGGCGTACTTCCTTGGATGGTCGTTGTGGTCATCGGGCGTGAACTCCTTGTGACGAGCGTTCGAGCAGTCATTGAGCGGGAAGGCACTGCGTTTGGTGCGGACTGGGGAGGAAAGATCAAGATGTTCGTGCAATGTGTCGCCGTTCCGGTCTGCTTCGGCAATGCCGCGATTGAGTCGCGCCGCAATTCGACTTCTTTCAATCAGTTTGCAGAGATCATGCTCTGGGGAATGATCGCGATCACGATTGCGAGTGCAATTCCAGCGCTCGTTCGTGGAGTCGCGTTCTTCAGAGCGCGGGCTGGGAGTGCGAAGCCGTGACGAGCGGACTGCGGCTGCGAAACAACGATCAGCGGGGGCTCTCTTCGTTTGGGTATGCAGCGGTCACGGTCTGCTGGATCGGGATCATGCGTCCTGCGTCGGGGTCATGGGGATCGCTCCCGCCGGTGGCACTTGTTCTGCTGCTGGTGTGGTGCGGCGTTCCTTGGTGGGTCGTCGTGCTTGCGCTTGCACTCATGGGAACTCTCGCGACGGCAGCCTGCATCCGCTACGGCGAGGCGGCTGAAGTGTCGTTTGCTTCGAAGGATCCATCTTCCGTTGTCGCGGACGAAACTGCTGGATGCGCGGTCACTCTGCTCGCCGTCCCCTGGTGGATGATCCTGAATTCTGACGAGCACGCGTTCTTGCGCGCCGTCATCGTCTGCGCAACTGGGTTCTTCTTCTTTCGACTCTTTGATGTTTGGAAGCCTGGGTTCGTCTCAGACTTGCAGAAGCAGCCATTTGGCTGGGGAATAGTGCTCGACGATCTCGCTGCGGGCGCGTGGGCGTGGCCGCCGGTGATTCTGTCTGCAGCTGCTGCGCTACGGGTTTATCCCCTGGCGGTTTCGTAAGGACAGAGCGTTCCTCCGAACTTGATCACAGGCGCGCTCAGAGGCTTGTCTAGCAGGATGCTGAAATAGTCCGCGAATCTCGTCGGTTTCAAAAAACCGTTCGGCCACATTCTGCGAATGTCTTTCGATGCGCGGAGACGTCGAAACCAACCCTCAGCCTCTGGCACAGCATTTGCATCGACGATCTCATCGAGAGCGATCATCCGCTGCGCGGGATCAGGCGCATGGTCGGCGATGCGCTGTGCGTGATGGACGGCGACTTTCGCAATGCGTCTGCAAATCGCGGTCGTCCGTCGGTGGCGCCAGAGAGGTTGCTGAGGGCGCTGCTCTTGCAGTCGCTGTACTCGATTCGCTCGGAGCGCAAGTTGTGCAGGAGACTGAAGACAGAACTTCTCTTTCGCTGGTCCCTCGACATCACGCCAGACGACGAGATCTTCGTGCCGGTCGTGCAGCAAGCGATCGGTGCGCACCACCACAAGGTGCGCTTGACGACGCGAATGCGATGCACGAGAGCGAAACACGCAAACGAATCGGAACGAGAGTCCGCGAGAAGTGCGTGAAGTCGCGGGCTGAAATGTCGATCCATCCGTTATCGAGGACTCCTTCAGCGTCCTGCTGGAACCAAACAAACCCAAAAGTTGAGTCGCACCTTCGTGACAAAGGCGTCTCAAATGGGTTGATCCGTTCCGCCGTGCGGTTACAATGCTACTGCGTGAGCCACAATCCAAGGCCAATCGTCGGGTTGTCAACCCTATGGGACAGGAGTCGATTTGCAAGGGGATCTCATGCGAGTCTTATCGCAATCGCACTTTGCATTGTGAACGGTCGAACGGAAGTTATGGCAAATATTCGCCCTCAGGGGCCGGGTGTATTGCAATGTTCGGGGTACTGCTCGAAGCTTCCAGGAATTGTCTGCCGGTATTCAATGATGGAGTGTTGTTGTCAAAATGCCGCGGGAACTTGGGAGTGTGTTTGTCGATCTCCGACAGATTGCACATCGCAATACAATTGCCAATGACGGCTCGAAAGGGTAAAACGAAAGTTATGAATCATCCAGTTGTCACTTTTGTTGTGTTGGTGCTTGTTGGTGTGGGTGGGGGGTATGCGTGGTGGAAGGCCGATGCAACCGTCATCCGCCTGCCAGACGCTGATCATTACCCAGCCGAAGTGCGCGAGACGGCTGCAGAAGCACAAATGACGCTCGCGCCGTTTCCCACCATTTCTCTTCATGACACGGCGTTGATTCGGGATCGCATCGATGTCGCGCTCGATCCGACACGGGCGGTGCTTGGGTCTGCGACATCCGAGATCAGCGACATTGCATCACAGTTCATCGTCGCTCGATTCGGATCATCAACCGACGAGTATTTGGCACTTCGACTCTCCGCAGGGTGGACCCCAAAGTCGGATGCTGAAATCGAGATCGGGGGTGGTGTGGCGGCACTCGCATACGTTGGCATCGATACAACAGGTGCTGGTGGAGATATTGCGACAGCGACAGAGGTTTTGAATGGATATGCAGCGGTTCCAGATGGGATCAATCGGTATGTGGGCATCCTTGATGGGGTTGGTGCATTCGTTGCTGATATCACGCCCGCGGGTAGCAGGATGGGATTGATCGAAGGCACGCTCGGATCTTTAGTCTGGCAAGGAAGCGTGAGCCAAACTGGCCGATCATGGCTCAAGCCGCCGACCGATCCAGACATGTCGAGCGAGAGCGTTCGGATCGGATTCATTTTGGAATCCGAATCGGGATGGCGCAGTCCCTTCCAGATGGTCTTGAAGCGGACCTCGGGAAGATCGGGCTGGGTTCTGATTTCAGTCGATCGTTTCAATACCACTTACGAAGGCGCGTCGACCGAATGGTGATGAATCGGTTCTCGCTTTCGTTTGTCGTCTTCAACGAATCGAGATACGCGATCAGGTTGCGCATCTCTCGCTGCGGGCGCGTGGGCGTGGCCGCCGGTGATTCTGTCTGCAGCTGCTGCGCTACGGGTTTATCCCCTGGCGGTTTCGTAAGGACAGAGCGTTCCTTGGAACCTATTCAGAGGAGCAATCAGAGGGGGCGCACCGTGCGCATGTCATTACGCGCCTCGAAGACTGTGCGAAGGTTGCAGAGATACCAACGCCAACTCTCTGCGTCTTCGGCCATCGCCATCAGTGCGTCGGGTTCGGGCTTCACTGGTCCCATGCGAAGGATGACTTCGCTGCCGTTCTCAACCGATGGCTGCACGGTCCACTCGATGCGGACCACTGCCTCATCAACGCGTGAAGGCCACTTCCATGTGATATGTCCACCTGCGTCGTACTCCTCGATGCCGATCGTCAGCGTCCGCTTGAACTTGCGATCCCATCCGAGCACGATGGATCCCCCAGCCCGCAGATCGACCTGCGCTGCGACGGGAAACCATCGGATCAGCCCCGCCTCGGTGGTCAAAGCGCCGAAAACTTCTTCGGAATGCGCGGCAATAGTCTCGCGCAGAACCGTCCAGACACCTTGTGCATCACGTATCACCATGGCAAGGAATCCTATGGACTAGACATGTTCGTGGCGAACGAGATCGTCGTACGTTTCACGCTGGCGAATCACCCGGAACTTGTCGCCGTCGACGAGGACTTCTGCCGGAAGTGGATGGCTGTTGTATCTGCTCGCCATCGACATTCCGTATGCGCCTGCCGCATAGACGACGAGCAGGTCGCCCCTTTGCAGCGGCGGAAGGAGTCGATCTTGCGCGAGGAAATCGCCAGTTTCGCAAAGCGGTCCGACGACCTCGGTTCGTTCGAGCCCCGGCATGACGAGTTCACGCGCGCGGCGCGGTGGAACGAACGCGGCGGTGACCTCCGTCGGCCAGATGAAGTGAAAGGCGTCGTAGTGACTCGGCCGCAGGAGTGTGTGCATGCCGGCATCGCAGATCGCGAAACGACGATCACCTGACTGCTTCACATACTCAACCCGCGTCAACAGAACCCCTGCATTCGCGGCGATCGACCTCCCAGGCTCCAAGATGATGTGAAGCCCCTTTGCCGCTCGATCACGAAGCAGTGGGACAAGCACTTCGGCATAGTCGGTTGCGAGCGGTGACTGATCACTCTCATAGTCGGCGCCGAATCCACCGCCAAGATCAAGCGTGTCGATCGTGAAGCCCTCGCGCGCGAGTTCGTCAATCAACGCAAGCGCCTTTTGCACGCTCGCGCTGTAGGGATCCGTTGTGTACACAGGCGAGCCAATGTGCAGATGGATGCCACGCAGCGACACGAGCGGATCATGTCCGTAGGTGCGAAAGAACGCAAGCGCCCGCTCAAGATCAACCCCAAACTTGCTCTCGCGCTTGCCAGTCGTGGTATGACGATGGGTCTTCGGATCCACATCCGGGTTAACGCGCAGCGCTGCTTTGATGTGACTTCCGCGTTCCTTGGCGATGTTCGATAGGTTTTCGAATTCCGCCTCGCTCTCAACGTTGAAAAGCCCGACTCCCTGTTCGAGGGCATAGCGGATCTCGTGGTCGGATTTTCCAACCCCTGCATAGACGAACTTGCTCGGATCGCAGCCAGCCTTCAACGCACGAAAGATTTCTCCTCCAGAAACAACATCCATGCCTGCACCGCACTCCGAGAGGACTTGCAGCACTGCGAGATTCGAACAGCATTTCACCGAATAACAGATCAGCGGATCGAGCTCAAGAAATGCACTGCGCAGCCGAGTGAAGTGCTGCCGGAGCGTGGCAGTTGAGTAAACGTAGCAGGGGGTGCCGACGCAATTGGCGATCTCTTTCACCGCCACTGCTTCGCAGCGCAGTAAACCATTGTCGTAGCGAAAGTCATCCATGTTCGAAATGTGATTGGGTGCGCGAAGAGTCGATCAGGATATCCCTCAGAGTCAAGACTTGGATGACGACTCGACCTTCTTCGCCTCGCTGCGGCGCATCTGAAATGCCCAACCCGAAAGCGTGGTCGCCGCTCCCAGTAGGAGCCACGCGGCCGGCGATTCTGGGCAGCGCACAGACGGAATGAGAGTTTCGGTGAGCGGCAAACCGCAGCCGAGGAAGAGGATCGAGCCCAGCATCGATGCCGCTCCAGCAGTCGCCCATCTGGAGAAGAAGAGACCGAGCACAAGTCCCATCACACCGCCAGCCGCAGTCGTCGCAAGCAGAAATGTGCGCGTGGCGGCGGGCACGATTGCCCACCTCGTACGAGCGAGTGCAACAATGCGACCTCCTGCACCCGCAAACTGTTCTGCACGACCCACTCCCGTCGGTGAATCCCGTACTTCACCGAGGATCACGGTCACCGCTTCAGTCAGCCCGCTCCTCGCAGCGCGAACCGACGCGGCAGGCGATGACTCGCCAACAGTGACGGAAGGCGTGGTTGAGAGTGGCGCGGTCGGTGCGATTCCTCGTTCGATGAGCAGACCACCAAAGAGGAGTCCGATGATCGTGCCAGCGACTGCGAAGCCGACCGAAACCGCGGGTTTCACAAAGAGCGCAGCGAGCGCGGCGCAGCAGACGCTCGCCGTCGCCGCACAGATGGCAGGGGACCATTCTGGAACCACGTTGTCATGGACGATGCCGCCGAGGCACCATCCGAGCGCGCCGCCGGTGAATGCGGCGACCAGTGCCAACAGCCTCACGCCCGCGATCAGGAGGAGGAAGCCCAGCCCGGTCAGCAGTGCGAGCACAATCATCGTCATCGATAACACGGTATCGGCGCGATGGGTGCTTGGCGTGCAGTTGCAGCGAATACTGCTTCCTGCCGAGCGCTCCGGGAGGCGAACGGATTCATCTGGTGCTCGCGAGGTTCCACAGAGGTCTGGAAGCCGATTAGTCTCTGGCGATGTTCCGATTGCTCTTGATCTCAACTGGTGGCACCATTGAAAAGACCTACGACGAACGCGCTGGTGTCCTGCATAATCAGGCCAGCGTGCTCGACACGATGATCGCCTCGCTTGACTTGCGAGGTGTTGCGATCACGCGATCCGCACTGATGAACAAGGACAGCCTCGAAATGAACGAAGCCGATCACATTGCAATCGCAACCGCAGCCATCGAAGGCGCACGCGAGCATGATGGCGTTGTGATTGTGCATGGAACCGATCGGCTCGCGGTCACCGGAGATGCGATCTGGTCACGCTGGACGCAGGCGGATCTTCCGCGCAAGGCGATTGTGCTCACCGGAGCCATGCGTCCATTCGAGATGCGGCGTACAGATGCGGTGCAGAATCTGACAGAGGCACTCATCGCGGTCCAAGTGCTTGCACCGGGCGTTTATGCGGTCATGCACAACAAGGTGCTGGCGTTTCCGGGTGTGCGCAAGGATTCAACAGACGGAACTTTCGTCCGCTGCGCGTGATCCAGCAGCGACCTCGGCTCGCAGCAGTCAATTACTCGTGAGCGTGGACTCTCCGACGCTGGCCGAGGCGCTGACCGTGGAAATCCTCGGCGTCATTCGCGCGGCGTCGACAGTTGAATCGCCCAGTGGTTTGCTTCCATCGTCATCTTCAACCGAGATCCCTTCAGCGATGCGTCCCTGGGCTCCGACCTGCTCGAATCGCACGGTCACTCGCTTGCTAACTCCACGCTGAGGCATGGTGACTCCGTGCAGCCTGTGACAGGCTTGCATCGTTCGCTTGTGATGGGTGATGACGATGAAGTGGCTCTGATCGAGGAACCCGCCGAGCGAATTGCAGAATCGCTCGACGTTTGATTCGTCGAGCGCTGCGTCGACTTCGTCGAGGATGCAGAAGGGGGCCGGCTTGCTCTTGAAGATCGCCAGCAGCAGCGCGACGGTCGTCATCGACTTCTCGCCACCCGAGAGTTGCGTGATGATGCGCGGCTCTTTCCCCGGCGGCTTCGCACGAATCTCGATGCCGGATGCGAGCCAGTCGATCGTTCCATCCTCGAGCGGAACGAGGTACATATCTGCGCTGCCGCCGCCGAAAAGCCTTCGGAACATGCCGTTGGTCCCACCAAAGTTCTCGCGAACCATGTTGAACGTCTCTTCGAACTGCACGCGGCTGGTGGCATCGAGTTCCACGACGAGTTTCTCGAGGTGCCCCTTGGCGGAGTCGATGTCCGTCAACTGGTTCGCCATCTCTTGCGTGCGGTTTTCGAGTTCGGCCAACTCGGTCATCGCGTCGAGATTCACATTTCCAAGCGAGCGAATCTCATCGCGAAGTTGGTCCGCTTCGAGCGATGCTGTTGTCCGATCGGTCAGCACGAAGGCGCCCGATTCGCGCTCGGCGACATGGTCGCTCCAGAGCGTTTCGATTTCCATCCCGAGTTCCTCGCGCGCCTGCGCCGCGAGAGTTTCGAGGCGCATTGCACACTCGCGGCGACTCAATTCAGCTTCACTCCATCGCCGTTCCGTCTCGCTCGCAGATTCTCGAAGCACGCGCAGCGCTTCGCCCGCGCTGTCGTTGGCGACGACTGCCAAGGACAATGACTGCGCGATATCAGCGAGTTTCACGGCGATTGCATCGTGTTTCTGCTGAGCTCGTTGGGTGAGGGACCGCGACTCCGCGATCGCTTCCTCGAGCGTCTCGACGTGCGCCTCGCGCCGACGCAGATGATCTTCTGCTGTCACGCGTTGTCGACGCGATTCCTGAAGGGCGGTTTCCACCAGAGACTGCTCCCGCCGTGCCACCTGAGCGCGACTCGTCCCGTCGCCGAGTGCCAACCGCGCAGCCGACAACACCTCTTGCGCCTGATTCAACTCTTGTTGCTTCGTTGCTGCCTCGTCCCGAGCGGACCGCGCACTCGTATCCGCCGTCGTGAGCGCGGCGTCAGCACCGACCAACCGATCACAAATGGTCGCATGCTCTTGGCGCGCAGCCACCGTGCGACGGTCGATCTCTTCGAGTTCGTGACGAAGGGCAACTTGATCGCGCTCAATCCTGGTGATCAACTGAACTGAGCGCTCTGTCTGGAACTCGCATTCAATCGCAGTTCGCCGAGCTGCCTGCAATGCCTGATCGCGCTCGGCATGTCGCGTTCGGGCAGCACTGCCGAGGGCAGCAACACGGGCAGCGTCCTCTTCAACGCTGAAGATTCGTTCGCTCAGAAGGTGCCCAGACTTCGTCAATTCCGTCAATTCTGCACGGCGAATAACGGATCCTCCGCCGCCGCCGCGCAGCCGGCCAACTGTCACCGTGCCGAGTTCGTCGACGATCTCGCCCGCAAGTGTCACGAATCGGACCGTCGTGGATCCAGCGGTTGAATGCCGAAGGGCAGTCGAAAGGTCATCGACGAGGCACGTGTGCGAGAGGAGCGCATCAATCAATCCCTGTGCACCGCCTGAAACTCGTATCACGTTGCTCAACGGGCTTGCCCCGTCCGGCATCACCGCGGCCGCGCGTTGTGCAACCTGATCGCGAAGCGCGTGAGCAAACGAAACCCTCCCATCCAATTCGCTGGCGTGCGCAAGCAGGGGAGTTTCTGCCGACGCCGCACCGAGTGCACCATCGACAACCAAACATTCAAGCCAACCACCAAGAGCTGCTTCTACTGCGACAGCGTGGCATCGATCCGTTGAAACGAGGTCGCCGAGTGCGCCACGGACACCTGGGAAGTTCTCTGGATCGCCAAGCACCTTGCGAACGGCTCCACCAAGTCCTTCGCGAGTCGACTCCATCTCTTCGAGAACGAGTCGGCGGCTCTCATCGCGAGTTCTCTCGTCCCGCAAGATCATGAGCTGTTCGCTCAACGCGATGCCTTCCTCGCCGTACTCCTCCATGCTTCGCAACTCGGCGGTGACCTCTGACTGGATCGCATCGGACGTCGCCTGTGCGTCGGATCGTTTCGCCGCTGCAAGGTCTCGAGCTGCGATGTGCGTCTGCATCTCTCCTTGTTGATGGCTGGCACGCGCCGTCACGCGCTCTGCCTCAGCTGCAACAGACGCGAGGCGTTCTTCTGCGGCATGCTTGCGCGCAGCGAGCCTGGACTTTTCGCGCTCGAGTGCGAGGTGTTCTTCGCGCCAGTGCAAGTCGGCGTCGCGAGCAGCGGCCGCGCCAGCCGCACATGAAGCACGCGACTCTTCGGCTGCCGCGTTCAACTCTTCTGCTTTCACCAGTTCGCGCGCTGCCATCTCGACACCCTCGACGAGTTCACAAACCTGTTGTGATTGCTGTGCTATTCGGCCATCGAGCGCACCAATGGCAGCCGCATCCTGTTCGAGGGATGCGCGGGTCTGCGTCAAGGATTGCTCGGTGAACTCGATCCGCTGCTGGGTCTGCTTGACTGCGGACGCGGCTTCGAGCCGATCACGCTCCAGCGCCTGCTGGTTCTGCATCACAAGATCGCGCTCGGACTCGCGGAGCCGCTTGTTGTGCTCAGCTTCTTCGAGCGAGTTCACAAGCTCATTTCGAGCGTTTTCTGCAGCCGCTACTGCCGTTTCACAGTCGGCCAGAGTTGAACGGTGTTCGTAATACTGGTCAAGTGTCAGCGCGGATCGCAGTGCTCGACGTCTCGAATCAAGTTCAACGAACCGCTTCGCTTTTTCCGCCTGTCCGCGCACGATGCGCAGCCGACGCTCCGCTCCCGAGAGTTGTTCGCGCAGCACAACGAGGTTCTTTTCTGCAAGCTCAAGTTTGCGCGCAGCTTCCTCCTTGCGCGCTCGAAACTTTGCGACGCCGGCAGCCTCTTCGAGAATCGCGCGGCGCTCCGCTGGGTTCGCCTCGAGCAGGGCAGCAACGCGTCCCTGCTCAATGATCGAGTATGCGTCGGTACCGATCCC
>CAYHHO010000046.1:0-22374 GCA_964356445.1 uncultured Singulisphaera sp.
GCACACGCAGACGGCATACGACATGATCCTACAAGATGCATGGGCCGCTAAGGTTTTTGGCAATGGCTTCTCCGTCAAGGTTGGACAGTTCAAGTCCCCATTCATGGCCGAGTCTCTCCGCAACGACGGTGACCAACTGACCGCTGAGCGATCGGTCGTCGACTTCTACTTCTCGGGTGGATACACCGAGGGTGTGGCAGCGAGTTATTCCAGCGAGCAGTTCCGTGGAACAGGTTGCTACAACAACGGACCCCGCGCGCAGAACGGAACTTGGGCGGACAACGCCAACAACAGCGTCTCGCTGGCGGGTCGCCTCGAGTTCAAGGTCATGGGTGCTTGGAACCAGTTCGAATCCGAGAGCTCTGCCAAGAGCGACGAGTCCGCACTCTTGTTTGGCGCTGCAATCCAGTACTACAACAATCGCGGCACGACCGCGAACAGCGGTTGGCAGGCTTCTGTGGATTCGCCGGTTTACGGTCTTGCAGGCTTTGTGACCACGACGGGCGCAATCGATTGGACTGTAGACGGGACCTTGAAGTCTGGCGGCCTGAGCGTCAGCGCGGCCTTTGTTGGTGCGAACTACTCCTCTGAAGCATCGATTGCCGGTCCAACCGCCAAGGAATCCAGTTACGGCATGACCGTCCAGGGCGGCTACCGCTTCACCGACGCTCTCGAAGGCTTCGGGCGTTGGGAATGGGTGAACATCGCAGATGGCGCCAATAGCCCGAGCCTCGTCACCGCCACCGATGTCAACAACCTCCTCACCTTCGGCGTGAACGTCTACGCAGGTATGAATGTCAAGTGGACGACCCAGTTCGGCATTTCGTTGTCCGATGTTGGCACTCGCATCAACCTCACCGGCGCTGGATATAAGGCTGACAACAACACCAACGCCAGCGACCAGCTCAACATCATCACCCAGCTGCAACTGTCGTTCTGATCAGGCACCGACGCCAAAGACAAGGCTGTCGGGCGGAGCGATCTCCGTCCGCGGCACTGCAGGTCATCGCATCGAAGGCGTCGCCTCTCGTCGCAATCGTCGACGAAGTCTTTCGTGCAGCATGCACTTGCAGCCACACATTCGCACGCAGGTCGTGCGTTCTCTGAAAGTCGAGAGTGTGGCGACTCTCTCAGCAGCGCTGCTACAGCACCAGCGAGCAAACAAGCGTGACCACCACGATGGCGACCAAGTTGAGGACGAATCCGACTCGCATCATGTCGCGCACGGACACCTTCTCCGTGGCATAGATGATGGCATTTGGAGGTGTTCCCACCGGCAACATGAAGGCGAAGCTTGCGCCGAGTGCGCTCGCGACGACAAGTTTGTCTGGAGGAATTCCAAGTCCTGGAGCCAACGCGCCAACAATCGGAACGGCGGTTGCAGTGAGCGCAACATTCGAGGCGAGCTCGCTGGCAAAGACGAGCGTGGTCACGATGACCAGCAGGACGATCACCGTTGGAACCGCTCCGATCCCCGACATTGTTCCAGCGATTGCCTGCGAGACCCCTGTTGATTGCATGGCTTCTGCGAGGCTGAGTCCCCCGCCCACCAAGATGAACACTCCCCACGGCATTTTACTTGTCAACGACCAAGGCACGATCGCCTCGGCTTTTCCTCGCGCCGCAGGAATCACAAAGAGCACGAAGGCCGCCGCGATAGCGATCATGCCATCTCGCAGGATCAGGGGTGGAGTTGCCGACTTTAGAAACGGCGCGCCGATCCAGAGGGCGACCGCCATCACAAACACAACGATGGTCACCCATGCAGCGCGCGTCAACTTGGGCGCCGCGCAGCCAGCGTTTTCTTGCACGGGCAGCGGCAGCCCAGCGACCGGAAACATTTTGCGAAAGATCAGTTGCGCTGCAATCATCATCAGCACGGCGGCAGGCAGACCGATCGACACCCACCGCAGGAAACTCATGTTGCCTCCGTTGGCGCGAATCCACTCCGCGGCAACTGGATTTGGCGGGCTTCCAAGAATCGTGATCGCTCCGCCAATGGTCGCTCCATAGCCGACTGCGAGCAAGACGGCCTTTTCGAAGTTTGCTAGCGCCTTGCCGTGTGGACCTTTGCGGTCGATTCCGCGCGAATAGAGCGCAAGACACGCCGTGGCCAAAGGCAGCAGCATGAGCGTGGTCGCGGTGTTCGACACCCACGCACTCACCAGTGCAGAGACGAGGAGGAACGCCGCGATGACTCGGCTTGGCGCAGCACCAACCAGCCCAATCACCAACTTCAAGAGCCTCTCGCCGAGCCCATGCCGTTCGATCGCCATCCCCAACACACATCCCCCGCCAAAGAGGAAGATGATGTCATTGGCGTAGGGAGCAAGGACTTTGTCCGATGGCACTGCACCAGTCAGCGGTAGCACGATCACGGGCAGCAGCCCAGTGACCGCAAGGTCGACGGTGTTGGTTGCCCACCAGATCGCCATCCATGCCAGCAATCCAAGCACGATCGAGCCCGCCTCGTTGAAAGCGCCTGGGATCTCCGCGTCCGGGCGAAAGAGAATCCAGAGCGCGCAGCCGATGAGCGGTCCGCCAATGAAAGTCGTCACTCGCGTCGTGGTCCACGAATGCGCGGGAGAGTCGCCGTCAATGAGTTGACTCGGCATTGTTGAAGACTACGGCTTGCACCAATTGCTGCCACGCGCTTCGCGAGGCAGCGTGGAATCCTTGGCGTTTGGCGCGGCGTACTCGGCCGCGCTCGTCAACGCGATTGCAGGTACCGTTGGCACATATGTCAGACATCAGCATCAGCGTGCTCTTTCTCGTTGGGACGTTTGCGGCAGCGCTCGTGGGATCTTGGTTTCAGCGCAAGCTTCCCGCAAGCCATCAGGACGATGCCACGAAGTCATCCATCAAACTCACAGTCGGAATGATGGCGACCCTGACAGGCATCCTGCTTGGCATGGTGACCGCTTCCGCCAAAGAAACATACGACAATGGAAACGCCGTGATCACAGCAATGGCGGTCGACTCCATCACGCTCGACCAGATCTTGGACAACTATGGCCCTGCGGCAGCGGAGGCTCGTCAGGAGTTGCGAGACGGAATCGCCCATCGAATCAAGGTCATCGAGTCAGGCGAGGCATATTTCGATGCTGACTACACCGCAGTCAAAGAGCTCACGAGTGTGGAGCGGCTCTTCAACAGTGTCCATGGGTTGAAACCGACCACCGATTTGCAGCGAGATCTGCAAGCTCGCGCACTCGATCTCATTGGAGGCCGTGTGAAATACGGGGACGGAAACCTTGCTCAGTTGCGTTGGTTTTTCACGGTCAAGTCGGCTTCCGTCCCCCACATATTCCTCGTGGTGGTGTTCGTCTGGCTCGTTCTTGAGTTCTTCTGCATCGGGCTCTTCAGTACGCGCAATGCAACCGTCCTCACCGCAATTGGTGCTGGCAGCATCATCGTCTCAAGCGCAATGTTCCTGATGTTGGAACTTGAAAATCCAATGAGCGGATTCTTGCGCGTTCCAACCGAATCGCTGAAGTTGGCCGAGCAGTTGCTCACCAGATAGGTCCTGCAACAATGACAAACTTGGTAGAAAATCTTGCGGTTGGTGTAGGTCTGTACGCGTCAACCAACATCGACGACATCTTCTTGACGATGGCGTTCTTTGCCGATCGCCGCCTCGATCGCCGAGCGGTCGTCGCGGGCAAGTTCGTCGGCATCGGTGGGCTCGTGCTGGTGAGCACCATCGCTGCTGCCTGTGCACTCGTGGTGCCAAGTGAATGGATCGCGTTGCTCGGTCTCGTTCCCCTCTGGCTTGGCGTCCACCAACTTTGGGGCAGTTGGAGGAAAGGATCGTCGACTGAATCGGGCGAGGACGGCGATGGCATTGCGGCGGCCCCAGCGACGATGGCGGCGCAAGTGTTCTCGGTGGCTGGAGTCACGGCAGCAAATGGTGGCGACAACCTCGGCGTCTATGTGCCGGTGTTCGCGAAAGACCTTTCAGCGATTCCCGCATATCTCATCGTGTTCGTCGCCATGACGATCATGTGGTGCGTGGGCGGCTACCTCTTGGTGAGCCACAAACTCGTCGCTTCGACCATGCAGCGGCTTTCCAAGGTGCTGCTTCCATATGTGCTGGTCGCACTTGGAATCTGGATCCTCTCAGGCGCGGTTGGTCTCGTGCTTCCAAGCGATGAGGCAGAGTCTGCCCTCTCGGCCCCGGCGTCCACTGATGCGCCTACGGATGCTCCTTCCGACGCACCCACCCACTGACGCTCACCGAGAAAGAAACACCGATGCCAACCAAGAAGACGAGACGCAGTGCCGTGCGCAAGCGCAACCCACGGCGCCAGCGCATCGAAGTGATTTCATCCGACATTTGCCGCAGCAGAAGTTTGGGAAAGGGATGCACGTGGGTCATTGCCGGCGAAGTGAGGGTGAAGACCGGCGTGGCACTGACAATCGCGGATGGCGCGACGCTGCTGATCACCAATGGCGTCGTGCCGAAGAGCCGGATCCGACGCGCGGCGCTCATCTTTGATGCGGGATCGCAGCTCAAAGCCAGGCGCTTCACGGTCAAGGCTTGCAACGGTGCGCACAAGCCGGTCAAGTTCGCAGACAACGGCGGCATTTGGTTCTTGGGCAATCATGCGAGCGGATCGAAGGATGGGATTTCGCTGCGCAAAGTCGCGGGGCGTGCACCGTCGTCGTTTCGCGCGAAATCGATGACGCTGTCGCATCTTGGTCGGCACGATTCGTATCGCAGCAAGGCCACGGGACGCGATCTCGACATTGGCGATGACATCGATGGGCTTTCGCTGATCGGCGTTGCGCCCGATGAGTGGAAGATTGCTGAAGTGCGCAGCCTGTATTCGGCAGATGACGGAATTGATCTCACAAACTCGCGCATCCGGCTGGACCGTCTCGAAGTGCGCCACCCCTGCGAGGATGGCATGAACATCACCAGCAGCCGAATCGAGATTCGGCGAAGTTTGGTGCTTGAAGTGCCGAAGTCGCGAACGAAAGACCGCGACCTGTTCGACCTCGAGACGGATGACGGAGCGGCTTACGTCGAACTGCCGCGCGGCTGCTGGGTGCGCGTGCGAGGCGTGTTCGGAGATCAAGTCACGCTGACATCCACGGACATGCCGAGACCAACGGTCTCAGCAGACAATGAGCGACCGTACCGCTTCTCTGGTCGGCTGCGCGCTGACGCACTGGTGCACTCGATCTCAGATGATTGAATGGGTGCGGCGGCAATGCTAGAGTGTTGCCATCGCGAAATTTGGGAGCATCCTCACGATCTCTTGCGCCGATCGACCCGGCGTCGTTCACGCTGTCGCTGGATTCCTTCTCGCACACGGCGGAAACATCGAGGAGGCGGCGCAGTACCACGACTCGAGCACGGGGCTCTTCTTCATGCGAATCCAGTTCAGTTGCGTGGGCACGTCTCCTGACGCGCTGCGAAGTGCACTCGGGACGCTTGCGGATTCCTTTCAGATGCGATGGGAACTCCACGTCGATGCGCAACCTCTCCCCACCGTCCTCATGGTGAGCAACGAGGCGCACTGCCTCAATGACCTTCTCTTTCGGTGGAGGTCCGGGCTCCTGCACATCGACATCCGCGGGATCATCAGCAACCATCGGGTGACCGAGGCGCTGGTGTCGCACTACGGGGTCCCCTTCCATCATGTCGCGGTCACGCCCGAAACTCGGGACGCTGCGGAAGTGCAGCAGCGAGCGCTTTTGCGCGACGCCGGAGTTGAACTTGTGGTGCTGGCGCGGTACATGCAAGTGCTCTCGCCGCAGTTCTGCGAAGAATTCGCCGGACGCGCGATCAATATCCACCACAGCTTCCTGCCAAGTTTCAAGGGATCGCGCCCATATGTGCAGGCCCATGATCGCGGCGTCAAGCTGATCGGCGCAACCGCCCACTACGTCACCGCGACGCTTGACGATGGTCCCATCATCGAACAGGACGTCGCACGTGTCGATCACGGCATGTCGGTCGAGGATCTCGCGACGCTTGGCAGGGACACCGAGTGCCAAGTGCTCGCGCGCGCGGTGAAATGGCACAGCGAGCGACGCGTCATGCTCGATGGTCGAAAGACGGTTGTGTTCCGCTAGGCGCGCCAACGGACCATGTCTTGGCCTGTGCCACGCTTCGGAGAGGAGCAGGGAACCGTCGTAGCGATCACCTAAGCGCAGGTCGGCAGCGACATTTTGAAAAAACTTTTTCGGGCAGTTCAGCCCGCCAACTCTCGCCGTAGTTATCACCGCGCGACCACTTCAATACCACCAACAACATTTGATTGGCAGGCGCAAGACGCAAACGCCTATGAAACAAGCACAATCCGAAGCGTCAGCCCTCACTGGAGAGATCTCATGGCAACGGTCGCCATCGGGACGTCCGACATTGGCAGGCGAGTACTCCCCTCTCTCGAACAAACACATCGCCGCGAAAACAAAATAGTTGACTTTGGAAATTCGTCGGATAGGAATCTCGCCCCGACCCCACCACGATGACCACTCCACTCATTATTGTTGAATCAGAGATCGCCGCGAAGCTGATGCGCAAGCGGCTGGGCGACCATTTCATCGTTTGCGCGACGGGTGGTCACATCGCTGCCCTTCCGACCCGGCGATCGGCCGTCGATGCCAAGGGAAACTTTCATGTGAAACTCGAGCCGACCGCACGCGGCAAGCAATCGCTCTTTCACATCCACCGAGCCCTGAAAGCGGCCTCGGGGGTCTTCATCGCTACCGCACATGACCAGCGTGGCGACGAGATTGCCGGAGAACTCACGGCATTCCTGAAGACCGACATCAAGTTGCAGCGAATCTGCCTTCCCGATATTGCCGGTATCGATTCACGAGACGATGCATGGGTCACTGACCTCCGGGCGGCGATCGATCAGGCAACCCCGGTCAATCCAAACCTCATTGCGGCGGTCGAGACTCAACGAATCATCGATCGCCTGATTGGCAACGAATTGAGCCTCATGCTGTGGAAGCGCGTCTCTCGCAAAGTGAATGCGGGGCGGGCCAAGAGTCGCATCCTGCGGCTCATTGCCGAACGAGAGCACAAGAGAATGATCCATGCGTCCTCCGAGCAATCACGGGTGCGCTTGACGACCGCAACCAATCCCCCGATCACCGCAACGCTCACTCACATCGACGGCAAAGTCCCGCGGAATGCCCGTGAAGTGCTGCCGAAGGAGTTTCGCGATTCCCTCTTGATTGTGCGCTCCGTCAACGAGGTAACCGTGCATGAAGAACCACCGAGGCCTTACACGACTGAGACCCTCATCCGTGATGTGGCGATTCTGTGCAGTCTCAAGTTCAGCGAAATGGGTCTTATCTTTAGTGTCCTTCTAGAGAATTCAGATATCAACAACACACGTCCAGATAGGGCTCTGTACGTTCTCTGGCGCGGCCCCTACCTCAGTCACCCCCACGGCAGTTCTTCAACCTCGTACATCACCTTTCCAAGATCACGATCTGAGGCACTCAGCGATGACGCCTACCACGCCTTCAGCGACTTGATTCGAAACTCTCCAAGTTACGGTCCGAACTTCGTCAGGCGGATCGGTGAGTCGACATTGCCGAACGTTGGCGAGGCTGAACACGAGTGCATTCGCCCGACGCTGCCCCTTCGACCGCCAGAGTCAATCGAAGACGACCTTACCCCGATCCAGTTGCAGTTCTACAGGTTGATTTGGCACCGCACGATGCGAGCGGTCATGACGCCGTGCATTTACACAGTCACCAAGCTGGAACTGGAAGCGACCACGAGCGGTCCCTTTCCGAAAGTCTGCCGTTTCTCCGCGGAAGTTTCCAACATTCACGCCCTTGGATACCGCAAGTACCCGTGGGACATTCCCAGTCCGCTCCCCGGCGATCATTCGAAGCTTCCATGGGCCTTGAAGATCGGCGACGTGATGGGAATTCAATCCGCCAAGATCGCGCCGTACCACAGTTTGCCACCGCTGCGCTACACCGAAGAACGGCTCTTTCGAGAAGTCTGCGAACTCGACGATGAAGAGATCAACCCGCTCTCTGCGGTTCCCAAGAACGCGTTCATGTCAACGCTGAAGTCGCTGCGCAAGAGTGGCGTCATCGGCGGCGACAGAAAGTCGGTGGCTCCGTCCTGGGAAGCAATGGCAGCCAGTGATTTTCTAGCGCGCCACTTTGCGCCGCTGCTTGATCGACGTTTCACGATCCGCCTGAAGGAGCGACTCAAGTCGATTGCTCTGGGGTTCGCAACGAAGGAGACGGTGCTCAACGAGTTCTGCAACGGCTCGTTCGAAGGCAGTGAAGGCCTGAAGCAGCTCATCGAGAAGGTTGATAGCGCCGACCTCGCGACAACGAACATTCGCTACCACATCGGGGAGCATCCAGATTCAGGCGAGGAAATCGCGGTGCACTTTGGACCCTACGGGGCCTACATCAAGTGCGGATCTGCGACGACTGCGGCGCCTGCACGGATTGCGCCTAGTGACCTGACGGTTTCGAAGGCAGTGGCACTTCTCTCGGAACAGGGCCGCACTTCGCGAGTGCTTGGCGACTGGAACGGCGCGCCAATCACGCTGATGCACGGATCTCGCGGCCACTTCGTGAAGTGGGGTCGTCACAGCGCCCCCCCGCCCGGAATGAAACGTCCCAAGGTCGCGTCGCTGCTCCGGTCGACGAACTGCGTAGACGTTTCGCTTGAAGCTGCGATCCAGGCGCTCTCATTCCCACGAAAGTTGGGACGCAATCCATTCGATGGAACGCCGGTCAGCGTTCGCAACGGGCCGCGCGGGACCTACATCCGTTCGGGCACGCGCAACAAAGCGCTGCCGGATGAGGCGGCGGCGTTTTCCATCACGCTCAAGGAAGCCGCTGCGATGTTTCGGTACAAAGTCGAGTCCAGCGAGACGAAGAGCCTGCCGAACTGATGTCAAAGTTCTGGCGCCCGTCTAGCGAATCGCAATCTGCTGCTGAAAGACCCCGGCGAGTTTTCGAATCGCGACCTGGTAATCGTCGTAACTGACCTGCCCCTGCTTCGCTCGCAGCGCCTTGATCTCATTTCCAGCGGCGAACAGCGACTCGGTCATTCGGATTGTGCTCGGCTGATAGTTGATTCGCAAGCGCGGCCAGAGGCGCTGCAGCGTGTCGCTCTGGGCCCAATTGAGAAAGTTGCCAAGCCAGATGTTTACGCCAGTCTTGTCGTGCGTGTAGATCGTCTTGTAGTCCTCGAAGATCTGGAAGACGGAAATGGCGAACGCAACCTGATGCATGTCCTGCGCAGACTTGATCGAAAGATCCGGATACATCTCGGCCGGCAGCGAGCCCAAGTGTTCATATTCCTGCGCGAGCCGAATGTTTGGCGCAATCCACAAGTCATTGATGATCTTGATAGTGGACAGTTCCAATGACTGCTCGGTCGCCACCTCTTGGCTGCGCGCCTGGTGGTACAGAGTCAATGCCACAAACAAGCCGGCTCCGCCCGTCAGCAACATCATCAACCTGTAGATCGTGGATTGTTCAATGGGTTGCCCCAGCGCGGGATCCTGGCAGAGCAAGTACACAAACAAGGCGCTGAGCGCGATCATTGCTACAAGCAAGTACTTTGAGAAGGTCATATGGGTGCTCCTAAGCGACTCGAGGGTCGATCTCACAGGGATCATTGCTTCAATTCGAGATTGAGTTTACGCCCAAGCGTCGAGCCCCAATAGAAAGAGGGGACGCCTTGCGGGCATCCCCTCTTGTTGGAGACTTGCGTGAAACGACTTCGCTTCAGAATCACTCTCTGCAGATCTTTCAGCGGCGACGTCGACCGATGAGACCAGCCAAACCAAGCAGAGCAACGGCGCCTGGAGCAGGAACGCCATTGGTGGTCAGCTCGAAAGCATGAATGTAACTACCAGTGACTGGAACTTGCGATCCGATCGTCGGAGCGGTCTGGGTCAGGAACCACTTGCCAGTTGCGCCATTGACGCCTGCGATTTCAAGCCAGCCAGTCTGAGAAGCCAGGATGCCATCAGCCGCATCAAGGGTGATGGTCCAGATGAAGTTTCCGGATTGAGAGAGGTCCATCGTAAAACCTGACAAGAAGGCTCCGCCGGATTCATAGAAGTTAAACGCCAGAGCGGTGTTGGCAGTCGTGACACCGCCGACGAACTTCATGGACGTGACAAACTCAGCATCGAGGGCCATCGTCGACGAGTAATTTGCTGCGCCCAATGTGGAACTCGGAGCGAATGCTGCGTACGGTCCAGCAACTGAGCTGTAAACCACGCCATCGGCCAAGCCGCCTTCGTTATCGGTGGTGCCGATCGGTGAGTAGGAAATGTTGATGGCTGCGCTGGCAGACGCAGCAACGGCGAAAGCGCCAAGGAAAGAAAGTGTTGTACGCACGGTGAGGGTCTCCAAAGTAGGGAAAGGGACTAAACAGATTCAGCGGGCAACTGTCAGCCCACCTTTGACCCCATCTACCGAGAACCTCGCTAGTTCAATAATAGTGCGAGTTTGTCCCGATGCCAATCTATCACCAGAGATTCGGAGGCCGCTTTCATCTATTGACCTCAGCGCACTCGGTCAAATCGAGCGCATACCTCAAACCCGTTCATTTGCGAGGGCTCGACGCGCTGGAATGGCGCTTACTTTTCCGCGCGCTTCGCCAGCAGCGCATCGAACCACACTTTCTGATGGGCGACGGCGAAGAGGAATGTTCCTCGGTGATCTGCCTTTGGCCCGGCGCTAATAGCCTCGGTCGGAGCCCCTCCGACAGTCGTTTGAAATCCTTCAGGCAGTTTCGCGATGTACACGGGGACGACTTCGTCGACTTCACCGAAGTAGCAGCGCAGCGGCGTTCGGCTGCGCCAGCGGTAGCCATTGGCGTCCTGCAGTCGGCGCCAATAGTCGGTGTCACCCTGCCACCCAGTCGCTACAAACTCTGGTCGGAGCATGTCGCGCACCAGTCGCGGCACGCGTTTCGAAAACTCAGGCCAACCGATGCGATTCGCGTGCATCGCGCGAACCACTTCGACATATTCGGGTTTGTACGCGAGGTCGACGAGTCCCGGTTGGAGATACGCATCCTGCGCGCAAATCTGAATCGCCGCACAACCAGTGAGCCACGGCGTGTCGATCGGCTGCGGATTGTTGATCCAGCGACTGACCGTCGTGTAAATGTCGGTCGGCGCGCTCGCTGTCACGGCCGCAGTGATCTCGCCGCCCAACGCCTCCAAATGTTCAAGAACGACAAGGGTCGCCCAACCTCCCTGCGACCATCCACTCAAAAACAGTGGTCCCGGTTCAATCGACTTTGCACGAAGGAATGCCTTCGCTGTGAGCAACATGTCGGTGCACGCCTGGAGAGTGCTCCACTTCACGAGATAACTGTCAGGCTCGACCGAGACACCCTTTCCGAAATAGTCCGCTGCGACCACGATGTACCCCTGCCCTGCGAACTGCGCGATCATCAGTCGCGTCTCCATCGATTCCTCGGGATTCGAAGGCACTTCGAATTTCGAAAACACCGTGCCATGCTGGTAGCACACGATCGCGTGCGACTGAAGCATGGTCTCGGGGATCGCCACGAGTCCCGACGCAATCGTAGGGCGATTGTTCTGCTCGGGAACCACTGAGGGATACGTCACGCGGTAGAGCCGAACAGCTGTCGTCGCCGGTCCAAAACTGTCTGGCGCTTTGTCAGCAAAGCGAGCCGTGACCAGCTCCTCCGTCATGATCCGGTTGAGGCGGTCGATGTCGTAGCGACCGATTTCTTCGAACACGACCCCAGAAGGGATCTCGACCTGCACAGCGGACTGCGTGGGTAGCGCTCCATCGGCCGCATTGCAAGCGAGCACGGGGACAGGAATGAACTGAGTCGTGAGAGCAACGAGTGCAGACAGAACAGATGAAACGGTGCGCATGATGGGGTTTCCATTCGCCGCCGTCGGTTCAACGATCAGCAGCATTCGTGGTGACGGATCACCGCGAGTATAGGGTGTGGACGACTCTGCAGAATCGCGCCGTGACTCCGTCACATCCTCCGACGGAAGCGTTCGTGCAGCTTCGTGAGCGGGGCGTAGTCCCCACGGTCTGCAGTCCGCAGCGCTGCGAGGTACTCCTCGCGAATCGGGCTCTCGCGACCGACAGTTGCCTCTGGCCACTCAATCAGGTCACGACCGTGCCGCCGCAGCCAGATGTTTGCAAGCATGCGAGACCAGCGACCGTTTCCGTTGTCAAATGGATGGATCGAAACTGCACGATGATGCATTCGGACCGCCTGTTCGAGGAGCGGCGTCTGCGAATCGATCCACGCGGGCAAGTCATGCAACAGCCCATGAATCTCGATTTCAATGCGATGCGGCAACGCGCCAATGTTTGTCTCCGCGCGCCTCAATTGCCCAGCCCAGATCCACACGTCCCCAAGCATCTCTCGGTGGAGTCTCAGCAGCCACGGATAATCGAAGGGTGCGTTTCGCATTGAGGGAGCCGCCGCCAGATACTTCAGCATCGCTTTGCGGATATTCTCGCCCTCCGCCGAGTCGAGTTGCGCCCGAGTCCGTAGATGTTTCGGAATGAGTCCTGAGAGATCGCCGAGTTGCGTCTGCCCTGGGATGCTCTCCTCCGGCAGCATCAAACTGACCAGAGCCGGCGTGCCGAACCAGAAAGCAATTCGTGATACGACCGTGCCACAAGTGTTTCATAGGTCTCTGGGTCAACCGCTTGGCACTCGAGAGCACTCGTTCCTTGAACAAGCCGTGCGAGCTGCTCCGCCTTCATTCGTGCCTGAGAACACCGAAACTCCTCGACTGGTGACTCATGGAAACCAAGCGGCATGCCAAGTGCCTCCGCTACGGCCGCAACATTCTTGACAGACGCTTCGTTGCCCTTTCCACCCAAGATCCGCTTAACGGTTGCGATGGGAACCCCGCTCCGAACCGCAAGTGTGGAGATACTCATCGCCAACGCGCGCCTGCGAATAGCAAGTTGAAAGACTGAATCTATTTGTTGATGCCGCATCTGTAGAACGTATCATATACTAGCCCAGATACAGTGCGTTTTGGGTTGTTTGTTATCCCTTTCAATCAACTGCCTGCGCAATAGCGTCCTATAATCGCCTGCGCGGACCGGAGCAGCAATTAGAAGCCTGCAGTTGTTCTAGCCGCTGTTACCGAGAGTTCCACAACTCGACGAACTGCTGACGATTCTCTCCAGAATCGCGTCAGCGATCCACGCACCGAATTCACGGAACGATCGCATCGAATGCGCCCAAACAATTTCGCCAGTCACCACCGACGAGCGAGCGACATCTCAGTTGCAGTTGCCCCAAGCAGCGAAGAGTTCGGTCAAATCCGATCCTCCAACCTGCCCGTCACGATTGACGTCGCCGGCGCCACCGTCCACTCCCCAGGTCGAGAGCACCGCCGTCAGATCGGCTGCATCGACAATGCGATTGCCGTCGATGTCGCTCTGACACGGGGTGCAGCAGAAGAGGGTTGCACTCGTTGGTGCCGTGATATGACCACCCATTTGGGTATTGCCCGCCGTGACCACGCCGCGGTACTGCGGACCGAAGAAGTACGGGTACTCGCTCACCCCCGACTGGTCCATCGTCGCGTAATAGGCGTAGACGCCGTTGGGATAGTCAGGAGTGACCGCCGTGCGTCCGTTGAATTGGTCGAGATCGCCGAGCCCCGCTACATATTCAAAGTCTTCGATGAAGTAGCCGAGCGGGTAAGTCGCGCTGACCGCGGGACCGTACTGGTTCGGCTGTAACTGGGTTCCGTTTGGCAGCGTCGTGCGCTGCGTCATGATTCGCTTGCGGTAACTCGTGCGAATGCGGTCGATTCCGCCAGAACCGTCTGTGCCGTTGTATCCATATGGTCCATACACAGCGATCCCGTCGAAACCGTACCCAACGATCTTTGAGTGGAGCGTTGGGGTATCCGTGTAGATGCACTTTGGCAGAGGATGGTTGTGGTACGCCCCGTTCGGACTCGGGTGGCCGCCACAAGCATCAAACCCAGTACCGACACTCACAAAGGCGTTCTGATGCCAGATGTTCAGGTTCTGCCAGCTCATCGCGTCAGTTGGGTTGAAGAAAACCGCGCCGTTGACCATCACACCGACTTGCCCGAGGCTCGTCGTGGTGTAAGTCGTCGCCATCGTCGCTGTGCGCGGCAACTTGAATCCCCAGTTCATGTTCACGGGCTGTCCAGGATTCCCGGGCCACGGCCCGATCGAGTAACTCGGAATGCCAGCGGACTTCACATAAACGAATGTTGCGTCGTACTTGACCTGCTGGACATTGGCGACGATCCCGTTGTAACCAGTCTGCCCCGTCGTATTGATGATCCATTCTGTGATGACTGGCTGCAGCCCCTGCGCAAGCGCTTCACTCGACGAACTCGTGGCAAGACCGACGCTGATCGCGGTGATGGTGAGGAATGTGCCAGTCGTGGATCTTGGTGTGTTGGTCATAGTTCGTCTCCCCACAGTTTGGTCCAAGAATGCCCGCGGGGACGGACCAACAACGAATAATTGTCCGCTTTGTTGCCCCCTTCCCAAGACAGCGGCTTGCAATACTGCTTCCAAAGCTCACTTCTGCCGTGCGACTCGAAAACCGACCATCGCACTGCGCGAGGCGGCTGGAATTCCAGACCGAAACGCAGGAGCGCATGCCGCAGCGCTGTCCGCGAATGAACCACCCTTGACGATGCGACCGCGATTGGTCGGCGCATGCGCACGGCATCCGAGTTGGCAGTTCCGTGCTGCCGCGTACCCATCTTCGCACCACTCCCAGACGTTGCCGCCGAGGTTGACGATGCCAAGCGCATTCGGATTGCCCTGCGCAGCGTGGCGCGGTGCGGCTGGCGGAGGCTGGTCTGCGAGCATGCACCAGGCATCACCCTGACCTACTGCGGCAGCGAGGTATTCCCACTCAGCTTCGCAAAGCAAGCGATACCCGCTACCTCCGCGCACCTCAACGACCGCTGACGAGATCGATCCATCTTCGCGGCGCTTGATCTCGGAAAGCGCGTAGTGCGCCGGAAGACCAGCCTCCTTCGACAGCGCATCGCAGTACTCAAGTGCGTCGTAGAAAGTCACGCTGACACAGGGAATCTCGAGATCCACAGGCAGCGCCGCGTCGAGCGGAGTCAGCGGCTGCGCGATGTCAGGATCGACATACGAATCTCGCGTGTCCATCGCGTCGATCGGGCGCGGCGCGCGCCGCAGCACGCGCGCAAACTCCGCAACGCTTGTCTCGTTGCGTGCAACCCGCAGCGCTGCGACGGCGACGTCGACCAAACCATCTGCGCACTCGATGCGCGCCGTTCCAGCAGGCACGTCGACCATCGCAACTGAATCGACCACTGCGAGAGCGGTCGGTGCGGGGGCGGGCGTAGGCGCGGACGCGGACGAAAGCGCGTCTGCGATAATCGGGGCGCGATCCACACTCTCCGCAACGGGCGCTACCAGCATCACCGCGCTCGCGTGCGTGTGCAGGAATGCAAACCCATCGGCGTGGCTCACCTTCAACGTGAAGCGATCGCCAGGCTCGACTCGCAGTGGGGCTCGGCGCACATACATCCGGTCCGCCCACGCGGCGTAGACGGGGATGTTGAGCACCCCCCGCACCTCGCCCGAGCGTCGGATCAAGTTGAGGTCGTAGGTCGCGCAGCGAATTCCGGTGTTTGGCAGAATCGCAATCACATCCATCGGAGCGTCGAGGGTGTCGCAGAGATACTCGATGGTCAGGTTCGCCCGCGTTGGAGCCCCGCCCGTTGTCACCGCGCCGACAACATACGGCTCGACGACCTGCGTATCCGTCGGGCGCGATGGAACGATTGTGACTTCGAACACACCGTTTGCACTGCGTCCAAGAGCACGCGCGTGTGCCTCAGCGAGCAAGTCAGCGCGAGGTGCGATTTCGAATGTGTAACCATCGGGCAATCGCATCGAAGGCTGAACGCCCGCCGCGCCGAGCGCCCCCGCGGGTATCGCGCCGAGATCCGCATGAAACGCCGCACCCACTCCTCCATCTCGTTCATCGAGAGCGCGTCCCATTCCCGTCGTGTCGGCATTCAGCATCACCATCTCGATCGATCCTGCCTCAAGAGGGTGATACCCCATGCCTCGGAATCGAAGTGGGAACGACCCACCAATCTGCTGCAGAAAAGTGCGTGCGTAGAGCAGATCTGGCTCGCCTGGAGTCTGCCAGCCCTCGCCGAATCGAAGCGTCACCGCGTCGGGCTCATTCACGGGTAACACCGGCGGCGCGACCCACGACTCCGCTCCCTTTGCCCCATCAGAGAACCACCCGATCAGGTCCGCGCGCTCCTGTTCTGTGAGTGATGGAGCATCGAGGAAGTCGCTGGCGTGTTGCGACGGCAGCCACGGCGGCATCGTCCGTCTGCGCAGAGATTCTGCTGCTGTTTGCGAAACGCGGCGAAGCATCGCGCCGTCGCGGAACTCGTAGGGCACGTTGCCGCCGACATGATGGCAGCGCAGGCAGACGCGTTCGACGATAGAGAGCATGTTGGGCGGTCCTAGCGCGGAGTGACGATCCGCTATCGGTGCCGCGTCGGGCGCTGCGCTCGCGAGAGCCAGCAACACAATCGCAATCGTTGAAGTCATCGCGTCGAGCCGTTCATCAGGGAAAGATTGGTCGACTCAGCCTAGCGGGGACAGAGGCTCTCGTCGCGTGCCAGCGCGCCTCTCTCACCCGCCTGGCACCGTCAATGTCACGATGAGCGTGCCGTCTGGAAGCGCCGCGACCCCTGGATCCGCACCGGGAAGTCCCGGGGACGGCGTATCGACTGTCCACGCCGAACCGTTGGTCGAACGCGCGCTCCACACGCCGCTGTTCGACGTCCCGTAAAAGCGCGCTCCCTTGGGAATCTGAATCATTGCGCCGAGCCAGCGATTCGTGGCTGGTCCCACGAGATCCGCCTGCCGCACGAAGTTGAGACCATCGTTGCTCGTGGCTCGGTACGCGGTTCCATCGGCACCTTGGATCGGCGAGATCAGATTCCACGTGGCGCCGACCTGCGCAACCGCACAGTCGATCACCATCTGCCCTGCAACTGCGAATCGGTCCCCCGCCTCGAGCGTGAACTGCATGCCGTCACTCGAGATCGCGCTTCCGATGCGCGGGACAGATCCCGCCGCGAGCTTGTTCATGGTGAAGTACATCCGTACCCGACCATCTTCGAGTGCGACAAGCGTCGGATCGAAGGGCGCACGGTCATCCGCAAGAAGCCCCGTGATCGGCGCGGTTGTGGGAGCCGACCAAGTCAGACCGGCGTCAAGCGAGCGACTGAGCGCGATGCGATCGAATGAAGCCGGATTGTTTTCTGGGAACCACTGAAACGCTGCGATCAATTCGCCGCCTGCTCTGCGCACCACCGACGAAACGCCAGATCGCGCAAAGGTGTGGACGCGCACGGGAGTTCCACCTCCAGGCACTCTGTAGACACCAATGTCGTTGTTCCATGGTCCCTGTCCCGTGCCTTGCATGTTCCATCCAGCGAGCAAGACCCCGAGGTCAGAGCCATTGACTTGGTCATCGTCGTTGAGATCCGCGTCGGCATTGGATGTTCCCCACGCAGAGAGCAGCTCTGCGAGGTCAGCGCCGTCAACGGTGCCGTTCTGGTTGACATCCGCGATCGAAGCGCGTGCGGGCCGTGCGGCCATTTCCTGCATGATTGAGCGCAGAAACTGCTCAAGATTTGTTGATTCGGGCAAGGTCGAGGCGAGCATCGTGCCAGCGAATACTTGGTTCGCCGCGTTCGAGCCCGAGCCTGTCACTCCGTTCACTCGCGCAAATCGAGCGCGACCCGTTCCCCCGCCCGACTGCATGACCGCGCGGTTGTTGAGTTTGATCGTGTGAAGGTGATCAGGCTGCGCATGATCGACAAGCGACTGCACCGCGATGAAGTCGCCCCGAAACTGATGAAGCCAGTTGATCGGCTCGTGTTGCAACCACCATGCATTGTCTGCGACATCGTGCCCCGTGAACGCCGCGGTGTCGCTGCGATCGGCTGGACCCTCCCACTCGACGAGTGACTTCACTTGTGGAGTGTGCGGGTATCGCGCAATCACCCCCGCTGACATCGTCACTCCAAATGAACGCGACTGCACGTGCACATTGTTCGGATCCACATCACTGCGCCCTGCGACATACTTGAGCACCGAATGCAATCCATCTTGCTGGATGAATCCGCCGAAGTCTTCGAATGTGTAGGTGCCACCATTCGTGCTCTGCCCGCGACCATCTGGATCAAACTTCACCGCGATGAAGCCAAGGTCGGCTTGCGCCTGCATGACGGTGTCTTGAAAACTCGTGTTCGTACCGAGCCCGCCGGGAACGAACACAATCGCGGGATAGCGCACTCCCGTCTGCGCGTTTGTGGGACGAAATGTGAGCGTGAAGACTTGGACGCCGTTGGTGGGGTTGAGAACCCACGCCTCTGTCGGTGGACTCTTTGCAAGCGCGGTCGTGCCACAGCACGCGACGAGAATCATTGCGATGGCTTGAGCGAGGCGTTTCTTCATATGCCCGTCTCCTTTGAAAACTACTGCGAACTTGGTCGCTCTCCACTCGAGCGGGACAGTTCTGGCTGGCTTTTTTCGCATTCCCTGCAGCGCGACCCCAAGGAAACTGATCGCCTCGACGCGCGATCGGCTCGTTGGGTAGTTGCACTCTCCAACGTGCTCGCGCAGCAGGGCGACAAGTGGCTCACCGAGGCTCGCGCCGCTGAAATCCGGACGCTTGTCAGCGATGTACTCGCCGACTCTGAGACGCGCTCGAGCCTGCAAGGCTCTGGGGCGACTGCGGGGTACGACGATGGCTTCTTCATGGCGAGCCCCGACGGCAACTGGAAGTTCAAGATCAACGTGCTCGACCAAGTGCGGTTTGTCTACAACCAGAACAACCAGCCAACTCCGTCGGCTTCCGAGTGAGGCTTCGAGAATCGCCGCACGCAACTCACGATTTCGGGCAACATGGCTGACCCATCATGGACCTACATGATTCGCCTCAACATCACTCCCGAAGCTGATCCATATGACGGCGCCGGAGTGAATCTGCAGGACTCGTGGGCCACCAAGACCCTGGGAAACGGATTCGGATTCACCGCGGGTCAGTTCAAGACTCCTTTCATGCGTGAGTCGCTCATGGACGATGGCGTCCAGTTGACGACGGAGCGCTCGGTCGTGGACTACTACTTCTCGAGCGGATACCAGCAGGGACTTCGCCTGAACTACAACAGCGAAAACGTGCGCTTCTGGGCGAGTTATGGAAATGGCTATCGCACCGCGCAGCTGAACGGCAGCGGCCAGCAGTGGAACATCCGTGCACAGATTCAGGTTGCGTTCTGACCTGACTGCCTGATGCGTCGTTGCAGGGTCGTCGCTCCCGATCCTGCAGCGAGCCTGTGGACCCCACCGCTTGTGGTCGAGCGCCACACTGCGGTGGGGTCTGCTGCGTCTGGCGCCTGAGAGTTTTCCACGGCTTCGCGCACGAAGGTCCCGACTTGGATGATCTGCCCCTCAGTTGCGGCGATCAATCGGCGGGTCGTCGTTGAGCATGCGCCGAGGCGGTGTGTCGAGGTCTTCAAACTGGTCGGACTTCGCCGCCCAGACGAAGGCTGCCACGGCGATTCCCCCGACGACAAGCGCGACTGGCAAAGCGAAAAAGATCAGTTCCATGCGAGCCTCCCAGCACTCGTCGTGCTTGTCGCGGTGCCGCGAACAACGACGCACTGACGTGCGCCAAAGCGCGGCATTCGCAGCGCGACCAACGTCACTGTCAGACCGCTCAGGGGCATGAGGATCGCTGCGACCAATGGCGTAATCGTTCCAGTCGCGGCGAGCACCCCACCGACGAGGTTGTAGGCGACGCTGATCGCGAAGTTGACGTGGATCGTCCGCATCGACTGCCGTGCACCTTCGACGAGCGCGCAAACGTGTTTGAGTCCGCCGCTGGCAAGTGCAACGTCCGCGAGGGCAATTGTGGCCTGTGCGCCTTGGCGAACGGCGATCCCAACATCGGCGCGGGCCATCGCTGGAAGATCGTTCACGCCATCGCCGACCATGATGATGGGATGAGCACTCATCTCTGCGACAATCGCGGCCTTCATTTCTGGAGTGCATCCGCCGCGCGTGTGACTTGCAGGGATTTCAAGCGCAACTGCGGCCTGCTTCGCGATCGCTTCGAGATCACCAGAGACAACCCAGATCTCCCATCCGTCCTCTCGCAGTTCCTTCACTGACGCGGCTGCATCTGGTCTCAGTGGATCGCCCACCCCCACCACTGCTTCGAGTCTCCCATCGACTTCAATGTGGACCGGCGAGAGACCATCGGCCACCATCTGGCTTGCTGCGTCGAGAAACTCGACACTCGCTGCGCTGGATCCACCCGCGAACATCGCGTTCCCGATCTTGAGATCGTGTGCGTCAACACGACCGGCGATTCCGCGACCTGGACTCTCCGCAATTTGAGTTGCGTCATCGATCACTGTTCCAAGCGAGACGTGCTCGACGATGGCCTTGGCCATTGGATGGGCGCTGTGCCGCTCGACGAGCGCAGCCATTCGAATTGCCTCTGGATTTCCCGCACTCCGCAGCACGTGCATCGCTCCCTCGGTGATGGTGCCAGTCTTATCGAGGACGATCGTGCCGCGCTTCGCAAGGCGTTCAATCGTCTCGCCGCCGCGAATCAGGATTCCCTCACGCGCCGCCTTACCAATCGAGGCCACAATCGTGAGCGGCGTCGCAAGGCCTAGCGCACATGGGCATGTCACGACGAGAAGCGCGATCACAGTTGGCAACATCTCGTTCCGATCGATGAACCACCACACGGTCGCAGTCACGGCCGCGGTCACCAGGACTGCAAGCAGGAACCACCCTGCAACCCGATTTGCATACTCCACGACTGGCGTTCGTCCAGCCATAGCGGACTCGACCATGCGCGCGATCGCCGCTGCGCGCGTGCGTGACCCCGTCGCAGTGACCGTCAGCCGCACCGGATGCTCAGAGAGAAGTCGAACGCCCGCCGACACCACTTCGCCGAGGCGAACACGCACCGGACGCGACTCGCCCGTCAGTAACTGCATGTCGAAATGAGCGTCGCCTCCCAGGAGCATGCCATCGGCTGCAACTGCGTCCTGCGGCGCGACCTCGATTGTCTCTCCCACCTCGAGTGCTTCCGACGGGACATCTTCGAGAGCCCCATCGGATGCAACACGCCGCGCAGTCTGCGGTACGAGTGCGCAGAGAAGCTCAACCTCATGACGGGCAGAGCGCTGCTGCCTGAACTGAACGAATCGCCCCATCAGCAAGAGAAAGACGAGCATCGTGATGCTCTCGAGATAAACGCCGCTGCGGTTCTGCGCCGTCATGATGATTCCGCCCGTGACTCCTGCAACGAGCGCGAGAGCGATCGGCAAATCCATGTGCGGTTTCCTCGCGCGCAGAGCAGTCCACGCGTTGCGCAAGAAGATCCGCCCTGGCCAGCAAATAGAGAGCAAGGCAAGACCCACGCTCGTCCACTGAAAGAACTGCCGCGACTTGTCGTCCATCCACGCGAACTCGGCTCCGTACAGAGCAAAGGCGATCGCCATCACATTGACGCTGATGGCGCCAGCGACAGCCAAGTCGACAAGCCATGCTCGATCTTGGCGGCGCCACTCGTGACGCGTGTCTCGAGTTCCGATCGGGCGCACTTCGTAGCCGAGCGATGCGAGCCTCTCGGCGATTTCTGAGAGCTTCGTCGTCGGCGTCCACTCAAGTGCGATCGCCGATCGACCTAGGTCCACGCGCGCAGCAAGCACGCCTCGGTGCAGCCGAGGCAGCGCCTCAAGCAGCCACAGACATGCGCCGCAGGTGATGCCATCCACGCGCATCTCGATTCGCTTGCGGCCATCTTCCAGCACTTCGCAGTGCTTCGCGGCGAATGCTTCATGATCGAGCGCCGCTTGCGAACGCTTCGGTGCGGGTCGATTGGCGTGTCCGCCAGAGCGCGCCTTCAGGTCGTAGTACTGCGCAAGCCCAGATGCGTGAAGAGCCGCGTAGACAGCCTCACATCCAGCGCAGCAGAACTCGCTCGACACGTTTGCGGGCAAGTGTCGAGGAATCGGCAGCGAGCAGTGACGGCATCCATCGCTCACGGTGTGCCGCCTTCCTTCACACAGCACGCGGGAACCACCTTGGCAGGATCTTGTGGGCCGCCATCTGCGCGTGCAGCCTGCTCTGAAAGACGCATCGCGATGAGACCCGAGAGATCGGCGCGTGCGCTCGCGGTGTAGATGCCGACTGCGATGAGCGACACGCCAGCCAATCCTGCGAGGGCGCGTCGCTTGCTCCCTCCAAGCACACTGATACTGCTTCCGACGGCAACGAGTATCGGCACAGTCC
>CAYHHO010000047.1:0-22303 GCA_964356445.1 uncultured Singulisphaera sp.
CTTCGCCCGTGCAGAATGGAGGGAAGTAGTAGTGCAGGTAGAACTTCTTCGCGTATTCCGGGAGGAGTCCGTCGACGATCTGCTCGTCCTTGGTCGTGCCAAGAGTGCAGGTCACGATCGACTGAGTCTCGCCGCGCTGGAAGAACGCCGATCCGTGGGTTCGAGGGAGTAGCGCAACGCTCATGTCGAGCGGACGAATCTGACGGAGCGGTCGCCCGTCGGCTCGAACGCCCTTTTCGGCAACGAGGTAGTGCGTGATCTTCTTTTCGAGGATCCGCAGGCATTCCTTTGCCTCTCGAGCGCGACGCTCGGCGATTTGATGATCGGAATAACTGAGCCCGGCGGGGACCTGGAAGAACGAGTCGATCACCCATTTCTTGACTCGGTCGACCTCGGTGTTGCGAGGGTGTTTGCCGTGGATCTGGCGAGCTGCGAGCAGTGGCTCGTACGCCTTCTCCTTCACGGTTGCCATCACCTCTGCACTCGGGGCAGTCGAATCGCCAGCGCGTTTTGCAGGTGCGCCGCACTTCGCGTGCAGTTCGTTGATGAGGTCGAGGATCAGACGCACACCGTTGTCGTATCCGAAGCGAATCGCCGCAACCATGTCAGCTTCGCTAATTTCTGCTGCGCCAACTTCGATCATGTTGATGCCATCGGAGTGCCCGGAGAGAACGAGGTCGAGGTCGCTGAACTCCATCTGCGCTTGCGTCGGATTGATGACGAAGTGTGCCTGGTCATCGATGAAAATTCGCCCGACGCGCACCGTGGCAACGGGACCGTTGAAAGGAGCGTCTGAGATATGGAGTGCGGCCGAGGCGGCAGAGCATCCAATAACGTCTGCGTCGTTCTGTCCATCGTGGGAGAGGACGAGCACCTGCAACTGAACTTCGTCGACAAAGCCCTCGGGGAAGAGTGGTCGAATCGGTCGATCCATCATCCGCATGGTGAGAATTTCTTTTTCGCTGGGCGGTCCTTCCTTCTTACGGAAGCCGCCTGGGAACTTGCCCGCAGCAGGGGCTTTCTCGCGGTAATCACAGGTGAGAGGGAAGAAGTCGATGCCTGCGCGCGGATTCGCTCGGACTGCTGTCGCGAGCACAACGGTTTCGCCGAACGTCGCGAGGACGGCTCCGCTTGCGAGCTTGGCGATCTTGCCGGTTTCGAGGCGGAACGTCCGCCCTCCGATTTCCTTTTCAACTGAGACGTGTGGTCGTGATGTCATTTCGATGCCTTTCTGAATCGTGTGAGTGGATCGCGATCAACCAATGAGGTGATGGCGACATGTGAATTCCCCGATGAAGGCAGAGGCCCGTTCGCGCGATCGAAGCGGCTGCGGATGGGCGACTGCCCTCGCGGGGCGAGGAGGGTTATTTGCGTAACCCGAGTTTCTTGATGAGCGCCGCATAGGCTTCGCGGCGAGTTTCGGCGAGGTAACGCAGAAGGCGGTTTCGCTTGCTGACCATGAGCAGCAATCCGCGTCGCCCGGCGTGGTCCTTGGCGTGAGCCTTGAAGTGTCCCTGGAGTGAGTTGATCCGTTCGGTCAGAATGGCGATTTGAACTTCGGTTGACCCGCAGTCCTTTGCGTGCTGTTGGTGTGCCGCGATGACCGGTGCTTTTTCTTGTGTCGAGATCATTGTGTTCTTTCGGTGGCCGATCGTCACGAGCGGCCTAGTTTTTGTCCTTGGATTTGAGCGCTACAGGATACCCAAACCGACCGAAAAGGTCAACGCAATCGTCGATCTGAAGTGGCACCACTGCGATGAGTGGGATTGCGACCTATCCTGCGCCGATGGCGAGCGTGAGCACCGATTTGCGAGCAGCAACCGATGATTTCGTGGTTCTGAGTGCGAAGATCGAACAAGGTGGGGGAGCGAATGGCATCGAACGCCAGCATCGGCATGGTCGATTGACGGCACGAGAGCGCCTTGGATTGCTCTTCGATCCGTCGGCGCCGCAGCTGGAGTGCGGGCTCCTCGCTGCGTGGAACATGTACAGCGAATATGGGGGAGCGCCCAGCGCAGGCGTGGTGACGACCATTGGTTCAATCGAAGGGCGCATCTGCATGGTGATCGCAAACGACGCCACGGTGAAGGCTGGTGCTTTCTTCCCAATGACCTGCAAGAAGATCATTCGGGCGCAGGAAATCGCACAGCGAGCGCGGATGCCGCTGGTGTATCTCGTCGATAGCGCGGGCGTCTTCTTGCCGCTCCAGGAGGATGTGTTCCCAGACACCGATGACTTTGGGAGGATCTTCCGAAACAATGCAGTGATCTCAGCTCAAGGGATTCCTCAGTACGCGGCCATCATGGGAAACTGCGTCGCGGGCGGCGGCTATCTGCCGGTTCTCTGTGACACGCTGTTGATGACTGATGGCAGCGGGCTCTATCTCGCAGGGCCTGCGTTGGTGAAGGCCGCAATTGGTCAAGAAGTATCGAGCGAAGAACTCGGCGGCGCACAGATGCACGCAGAGATCTCGGGCACGATCGACTTTCGCGAGAAAGATGATCCAGCGTGCATCGGGCGGCTCCGTCGACTGATGACGATGAATGCGGCTGCGCCGAAGGCCGCTCCTGCGCCCATGGCGCCGATGGACTCGGAGTTCACTGTCGAGGACGTCTACAAGGTCTATCGGAGCGAATCGGGTGCTCAATACGACATGCGAGATTTGCTTCGATGCATCGTCGACCGCGCATCGATGGAGGAGTATCGAACGCAGCACGGTCCATCGTTGGTCTGCGCATACGCCAGGATCGGTGGTTTCCCTGTGGGAATCGTGGCAAATCAGCGCATGATGACTGATCGGAAGTTGCCAGGCGGCAAGGCTGGGCCGTCAACGGCGAAGTGCATGCCTGCGGTCATTTATGACGACAGCGCAGACAAAGCAGCTCGGTTCATCATGGATGTGAACCAGCGAAGGATCCCGCTCCTCTTCATTCACGATACGACTGGGTTCATGGTCGGTCGCGATAGCGAGCAATCGGGAATCATTCGTGCCGGCGCGAAGATGGTCAATGCAATGAGCAACTCGATCGTTCCGAAGATCGTGCTCATCGCGGGCAATTCCTATGGTGCGGGGAACTATGCGATGTGCGGCCGGGCCTTCGACCCATTCTTGACGTTCGCGTGGCCAGGCGCGCGATGTGCCGTCATGGGAGCGGCCCAGTCTGCAAACACGCTCCTGCAGATCGACCTTGCGGCGCGCGAGCGAAAGGGAGAGTCAGTCGACGCGGCGATGAGGGAGAAACTCCTCGCTGCGATCTCGGCTTCATACCTCGAGCAGCAAGACATTCGATATGCCGCGAGTCGCGGGTGGGTTGATCGCATCATCGAACCACATCGCACCCGCGCAGAGTTGACGTTTGCGCTCCAGATGGCGGCGCAGGCACCCATCGCCGAATCGTTCCGTACGGGCGTGCTCCAGACTTGATGGGGATGTGCAGCGATGTGTGCCTTGCATGCTGAAGAGATCGTTGTTGCGACTGGTAATCCGCATAAGGTCGAAGAGATTCGCGAGATCTTCGCGCAACTTGGAGTGCGCGTTGTTGGTCTGGCGGACGCCAGTTCGTTGCACGTGGCAGAGCCTGTTGAGGACGGGGCGACATTTGCAGCGAACGCGCGGATCAAAGCGGTGGCGTATGCGCGCGCGCTTGGTCGCATGGTGATCGCGGACGATTCTGGTCTGGCAGTCGATGCGCTTGGCGGGGAACCAGGCGTGATGAGCGCACGATGGGCTGGCGTCGGTGCAACGCGCGAGGAGCGGGATCAAGCCAACAATCGCAAGTTGCTCGCGCAACTCGAGGCGATTCCCTTGGAACGGCGAACAGCGAGATTCGTTTGTGCGATGTGCGTGGCAGCCGGCGACGGATCGATCATCGCAGAGTCCGCGGGTGAGTTTCAAGGTGCGATTGGCTTTGAACCGCGCGGAGAGAACGGATTCGGATACGACCCGCTCTTCGTGGTCGATGCATCGGGTCGAACAAGTGCTGAACTGACTCCAGCGCAGAAGAACGAACGTAGTCACCGGGGTGCTGCGACTCGCGCGATTGCGCGACTCTTGCCGGGGGTCGTGCGCTCTGATCGCTCCCTATCCTGATTACGTGTCGATTTCGCTCCCAGTGATTCCGCTCGCGACTCCAGGGCAACGCTATTCGTGCCACGGATGCGGGAACTGCTGCCGCGACTTCACAGTGCAATTGCGTGCGGCGGATGCGGCGCGAATTCGAGAGCAGAAGTGGGATCTCAGCATGGGGGGAAATCCCATCGTTCGGTTTCGCGGACGGGAATACCTCCGGCAGCGCACAGACGGGTCGTGCGTGTTCTTGCTTGCAGATGGGCGTTGCCGCGTGCACGCAGACTTTGGATTTGAGTCCAAGCCAATTGCATGTCAATTGTTTCCTTACATGCTCTCTCCGAGCGAGGGTTCGAGTCGGATGGGGGTCAGCTTTGCTTGTCAGAGTGTGATCGAGAACAAGGGCGCGCTCGTGAACGGGCAGGCTTCGGACGCGCTGAGAATTGCGCTGCGGGGGGTTCCAGAAGTTGTTGCGGTTTCAGCTGGCGCGCTTCTCTGTCGCGGTCGTGCTGCAGAAGCGGGCGAACTTCGTGCGCTTGAAGATCGACTTGTGCGGTGGATCGCCCGCGACGCGCCGTTGGCGGAGCGAATCGACGGCCTCGCATGGATCGCGCAGAGCCTCGCTGCAGCGAATCTGCGCGCGGTTCGCGGGCAGCGCATGAAAGACCTCGTCAACCTTCTCTTTGACGCGCTCGCCGATGAACTCCCGCATCACCCAATTGATCCTCCATCCGCGCGACAGGTTGCGATGCTTCAAAGCGCAGTCTTTTCGCGCACCGAAGACCCCAAGCCACTCTCCGATGGAGCCTCTGGACGCGTGACGTCGACTCTGGGACAGTTGCGTCGAAGCCGAGTCTGGCGGCGAGGCAAGAAGGGGGTGGTCGTCCCTCACATTGGGATCGGCTGGTCGAATCGTGTGACATTCGGGCAGGTCGCTCGTGTTCGTTCTATCGACGCGAGCAAAGACCATGCAGACTGCAATGAACTGGTGACCCGCTGGATGCGATCTTCGATCGAAGGGGGCAGAATCTGGGGATCGGGTTACTACGGATGGAATGCGGTCGATGGGCTCGGCGCGTTCATGTTCGCCATCGCGTCAGTCGGGTGGCTTGCAAGGTTTCATGCAGCGGGGGAAGGGATCGATGCACCGTCGATCGCTGGCCTTCGAGCGGCAATTGGACGGATTGATCGAACCGCTGGCCGCGCCGCATGGCTCGGTGGATGGGTCGAGCGTGCCCGCTTGGCATTTCTCACTCGTGATGACGGTCTACGCCGAATTGCTGCCGCGCAGTACGGATATCGCGCGCACAACGAACGGTGATGCAGCTGGTTTCAACGACGGTGTGCGGGGCAACTGGATGGATCAGCTTGGGCTCTTGCCGATGGCTGATCGCATATCCGTATCCGCATTCACATTCTTCATCCGATAGAAGTCCATCACCCCGAGGTGTCCGCTGCGGAATGCCTCGGCGATCGCACGCGGAATCTCTGCCTCTGCGAGGATCACAACTGCACGATTCTTTTGCGCTTCAGCGTTGTATTCCGCTTCCTGTGCAACAGCGAGTGCGCGGCGTTGCTCGGCTTCAGCCTGATAGCGCTTCGTGTCCGCCTCGGCCTGCGCCGCCTGAAGTTGTGCGCCGATGTTCTCGCCGACATCAACGTCGGCGATGTCGATAGACAGAATCTCGAATGCAGTGCCTGAATCGAGCCCCTTCGCGAGCACGGTCTTCGAAATGCGGTCTGGGTTTTCAAGAACGCTCTTGTGATCGAGTGCAGAACCGATGGTTGAAATGATTCCTTCGCCCACGCGAGCGATAATCGTCTCCTCGGTTGCGCCACCGACGAGTCGCGAGATGTTCGTGCGAACAGTCACACGCGCCTTCGCGCGAAGCTGGATTCCATCCTTTGCAACGGCATCAATCGTCTGCTTGCCAGAGGCCGGATTTGGACAGTCGATGACTTTCGGCATGACTGAAGTGTTGACGGCATCGACGATGTCGCGGCCTGCGAGGTCGATGGCGACAGCTCTATCCCAGGGCAGATCGATCCCGGCCTTTTCCGCAGCGATCATCGCACGGACGACGTTGGTCACGCGACCCCCAGCAAGAAAGTGCGCTTCCATGTGTTGAGTGCTGATGTCGAGCCCCGTCTTCTTCGCGCTGATTCGATTCAGGACGATGAGAGATGGGTTGACCTTCCTCAAGCGCATCATGATCAGGTCGAGCAGGCTGACAGGTGCGCCGCTCAGCCACGCTTGCACCCAGAGTTGCAAGTACTGCCCCAGGATGAGGAGAAACACAAGTCCAACGACGGCAATGACCGCCAACCCGATCCACGCCCACGGTTCAACTGCAAGAATATTTTGCGCCCTGATCATTGGTTGGATGCTACTCCACGACAGAGGCACGCCGATTCTCATCGGCCGAGCGTTCCCGGACCTTGAGTTGTCCTTCAACCACTTCGAGGACAATAATCTGCGCTCCCTCAGGGATAAATCCATTTTCGGCGAGAGCATCGAGGCGTGCCCCGTCGATGCGCACGAATCCGACTGGGCGGAGTGTTGTCAATGCCACTCCATCGCGACCGATGAACTGCCTGAGATGGCGCGCGGTGGCTTGCGCGACGGTTCCAACAGTCGAATTCGTCGGATGATTCGGAACGTCATCGCCATCTTCGGTGAGTCGCCCTGCGCCATCTGCTCCCTCCTTCAGAATCATTCGATTGGCGATCGGCGTTTTCGACCAGATCTTGAAGACGAGCAGCAGCGCAAATGGGCTTCCGCCGCAGACGATGGCGAGATAAACAGCGCCCCAGGTCGTGTCGTATACAAACATGGATGCGATCGATGCAACGGCGCTGACTCCAGTCAGAACGGCGAGCGCTCCCGCAGACGGGACGAACAATTCGAGGAGCATCAGGACAAATGCAAGACCGAGGAGACCCAGGGCGAGAAAGAGATAAATCTCCTCACGGGGTGCGGTCGGTGCGGCTTGTGCGAGGAGCGAACTCGAACTCATGAGGGCGCAGTGCATCATGCGTGGTTTCCTTCCGAGTTGCGCGGTGTCCCGCGCAACGATGCGAGATCGATCGGCTCAACTTCGAGCGTCGTGCCTCGTCTGCCGATGACGCGAACGTGGGAGCCAGGCTCTACAAACTCGCCACTCGTTTGAGCGTCAAAGGGGCGGGTGGCGATCTCGACCCTTCCCGCCGGTCGCAGAGTCGTAAGCGCAACTGCTTCGGTGCCAAGTTCTGGCCAGAATGCAGGCACCTGAATCGCATCGCGCGCCTGGGACGTCGCGGAAGCCTGAAGAATCGCTCGAGAGAACAACGCAGAGTGGGGCATCCACTTCGACGCGAACCAGAGGAGTGTCGCGGATCCGAATACTCCCGCGAGTGTCGTTCCGATGCCCATCACGAGTTGGTGTTGCCCGACGGCGGAAGTCAGGTCCCTCGTGACGAAACTCGAGACGAGACCGGTCAAGACGATTGCTCCTCCGAGAATCGCAACCCATCCTCCCATCGGGAGGATCGCCACGTCGAGTGCGACGAGCCCAAGCCCGAGGACAACGGCGATCAATTCCCACCACTCGGCGAGCCCCACCAGTGCTGGCGCGCCGATGAGGAGGAGGAGCGCGATGGCGGCAGCTGTACCGAAGAGACCGAATCCCGGCGTCAATGCTTCAGCAACTGCGCCCACAAGAAGAATGACGATCAGCCCGATCCGGACCGGCCAAGTTGTGAGAAAGCGCACAAGCACTTCCGACCAACTCTCGTCGTAGCGAACGAGCGTTGTCGCGCCAAACCAAGCACTGAGTTCGCGTTCGTCGGCGATGCGAGCCGCCGCAAGACCAAGGGCGATGGCCTCGTCGGGATAGACGACAAGCAATTGGTCCGATTTGGCGACCTGCGCGACCAACTCCCAGCCATCCCGATCCGCGATGGTGAATCGCGCGCGCGACGGGCGAATCGGTGGCGTAGGCGTTGCGAGCATTGCCGTCGATGGAAAGTTTGCGAAGAAGGGGACGAATGAAGAGTCTGCGGGCAGTGCTTCTGTGACTGCGTTTGGAGCAACCGCAACCGACTCACGTGGCGGCTGTACTCCAAAGAGCTCCGAATATTCCTGTGCGTCGACGATGGCTCCGCTCCTCGTCGAACGATTTCGAATCAGCCAGTACTCGCTGCCGAGTCGAACGAACGCCTGCACGAGGTGCTCGTCGTATCCGCGCTTGCGGGCACTGTCGACCACTTCTGCCACCAACGGCGCCTCCATCTTTGCACGTTCGGTGGCAGGCATTGGGATGAGCCCAACTCCACTCGCAACCTGAATGGGCGCGGCATCGCCAAATGCAGCTCCGGGTCCGACCAGGATCTGGCGCGTCGCAAGCGCAATGATTGTTCCCGCCGAGAATGCTTGGGGGCGAACCCATGCGACAGTATTCGATGGCATCTGCGTCTTGATGTAATTGCAGAGCTGCAGCGTCGCGAGCATGTCACCGCCCGGAGTGTCGAGTTCGAGGACGATGGCCTGTGCACCCTGCGCGATCGCAAGTTCTGTGCGGCGCACGACCGAGAGGAATGTGAGGTCGTCGATTGGTCCGTGGACCGTCACGACCGCAATGCTGCCTGCTTGCCGCCCTGCTGGCACTGCCTGTGGTGAGGATCGTGAGCCGGCAAGAACTGAACTCGCGAGCAAGCATGCGAAGACCGCTCGAATGGATCGCGTCAGTTGCACTGGGTTCGCATGGTAATTCAACGCAGACGAGTCCAAAGAAAAGCCCCGACCAGTTGGTCGGGGCTTGGGTGAGCGCTAGATTTTCAGGAAGACTCTCGGGTCTTCCCACACGATGTCATCGACAGTTGTCAGCGCCAATCAATCCCAGAGTGCGGTGTGATTGGTGATGAGCGGACCATTCGCGGGGTGATCGATGATCTGAAGCAGACAGTCCCGACCGGAACCAAAGGTAGTGCCAGTTCCATCGTCCTTGAAGATATTGTCCATGACCAAAGTGGTCCCGCTGCCAACCTTATCCAGTCCTTCAGGTCGAAAATTTCGACCGAAGGTTACGTGGTTGTCGTTGTAGCAGAGGTTGCCGTCCCATTCCTTGTCTGAGCCGTGAATACGTAGGGTCTCTGATTGCGTGTAATCCGTTCCGCTGTCTACGCCGTCCTTGACTCCGCGATTACCGAGCACGACAAACTTCGAATTCCCGGAACTTCTCCACTGTTTGGTTCGTCGCTCGGACTTCCACAATGGCATCGTCGCGTAGGAAACTGCCGACCTTCCAATAAACCCACCTGTTCCAGCCTTGACTTGGAACCCTGATGCTGGATTCGGCGGTGCGCCACCTGGATCGGACGTGTCTCCATCCCAGTACACATCAGTGGCGGGTTTATATCGCTCAAATCTATAGTTCGTGCACGCTGCGACATTGGTGCTGGTTTCTGCCGGATCGAAGAGCAATGCTGTCGTAAAGAGATTGCGTGCAATGCATGCAGAATAGAGGTTTTGGTGCGAGTTCTTGGTTTCGTTGATGTCACCTCTTCCAACCATGTTGACCCCGTTCACGGGCAGTCGGTTGATTTCACCAGGCAGCGCGAAGGTCTGTGCGGCATTGTCGTTTGCGAGGGCTATCAAGCCGGCGTGAATCTGCTTGACTTGGGTGCCGCTCTTGACCTGCAGCGCGTTCTTGCGCGCCCTTGAGAGTGCCGGGAGCAGGATTCCCAAGAGGAGCGAGATGATCGCCATCACGACCAGAAGTTCGATAAGCGTAAATGCGCGAGTTGACTTTTTCATTGTGTTTCCGATTTGTTTCTGTTTGGTATGTAGGTTCATTTCAGTTCAATGCCTCAATCCATTTCTGACTCAGGGAGTGATTGGAAGGTCGTAGATAACGGTTCCATTGCTGATTGTGGGGGCACCAATCGTGATGCCAAGAATCATGTCGCCCTGGCTGGCGGCGTTGACTGTGCTGGCAGCCGCATTGCAGACAAAGTCCATGGCAAAGATGCAATCCTTGTTGGCAGCTTGCTGGGTGCCGCAGTCGAAACTCGTTTCGTTCGGATACATCGTGTTCACAAACACGCTGTGGTTATCAGCAAAGACGACATTGCCGTCCCATTCCTTCTCTGAACCATGCAGAAGCAGCGTTGGGCTGTTCTTGTAATCGGCTGCGACCGTTGGAACACAGGCCGGTCCGTTGTTTGCGTGCTTGGGACCTCGAGTACCGAGAAGAGCGCGGTAGCCATTTCCGTTGGCTGTCCAATACTCCTTCTTTCGGTTGCCGAATAGCGCTTGGTGCGCATACGACGAATGGCAGATGCCAGTCGTTGGGTTGCCGGTCGGCGCTAAGTGGAGATTGCACTTGAAAGAGGCGTCCCAGTACTTGTCCGCGGCGGGGTCGTATTCGTTGTAGTCGTACGGAAGATCTCCGGTAACCCCGATCGAGGCGCCGTTACCCTTCTCGACGCAGTTTGATCCTCCGTATTCGGTGAGTCCGACCAAGATATCGGTCTCGAAGAGTTCTCGACCAACGCATGCCGAGTAGAGGTTTGCCGAATTATTCTTAGAAAAATCTTCCTGTCCCATTCCTGGAATCTGCTGGGTTCCTATGCCACCTCCCGAAGTGAGGCTCGTTCCAGCGCGGTTGATCCAACCTGGCGTGGGAAGCTTGGCTTGAGAGTCAGAGACTGCGTGAGTGAGAAACCCTTTGTGAATCTGCACGATTTGGGTGGCATCTTTCATCGTTCGAGCGGTCTCTCGCGCCCGCGAAAGACTCGGCAACAGAATGCCAATGAGAACCGCGATGATGCCGATGACCACGAGCAGTTCGACCAGGGTAAAGGCACGGGGCTTAACTTTGATGACTGTCATTTTTGAGTGTCCTTCGAAGGGGTTTGAGATCTGAGGTGCGAGAAAATTCTGAGGTTGACCTAACGCGATATGTTCCGAGCGAGCCTGCGCCATTTGAACGGTCCAAACAGCGATAGACAAAAGTCGAACCAACGTGCGGTGGGGGCGGCGTGCCGATCCAATGCGCGGGAAGAAATCGTTCCGAATCCACTTGGAATCCAGTCGAAAACTTCGAACCCGTGAACTAGACCGTGATGTGTTGGCTTCCGAACTGCGCAACCATCGCAAAGTCACCGCAAAGTCACCGCAAAGTGTCTCGCCCGAAATGTCACGCGGCTGTAAGCAGCATGCCACTGACCTAGACGAGACTCGAGATGTCGGCGACTGAGTCGGAAGTAACTTTGCCAAAGGCCAGAAGCCTGGCGAGGTAGGACGGGTTGAGCTTTCGCTCGGATATCTGAAGACGCAGTCGACCAATCGAAACTTGAAACTGTCGTAGAACTGTACGACGGTACTCCAGGTTCAGGTTGAGTCAAATGTTCGTTTTCGTGATTTTATTTTCGGCTTTCGCATATCTTTCGGTTCATGACCGCTCTCACCGCTCAGAATCTCTCGGAAAGGCTTGCGCAACTGGGTCTTGCCATCCCAGCGCCACCGAAGCCCGTCGCGTCGTACATTCCCTCTGTTCGGACAGGAAATCTGCTTTTCATCAGTGGGCAGTTGCCATTTCGGGATGGGGTGTTGCTGGCGACAGGGAAAGTGCCTTCCGCGGTTGCCATTGAACGAGCTCAAGAATGTTCTCGGCAGTGTGTTCTTAATGCTTTGGCTGTTGCTTCTGCGGAATGCAACGGGGATCTCTCGAAGATCGTGCGAATTGTTCGGCTCGGGGTCTTCGTGGCTTGCGAAGACGGGTTTGCGGATCAACCGAAGATCGCCAACGGAGCGAGCGACTTGCTTCAGCAGATCTTTGGCGAAGCCGGTCGCCACGCGCGCGCTGCGGTCGGAACGAACGCGCTCCCGTTAAATTCGTGCGTTGAAATTGAAATGCTCGTCGAACTTCGAGGCAGTTGATCCAAGCAGCATTCGCTGCCGAGTCAGTTCGCTAGTGCTTCAGCACCAAGACAAAGAGCAACAGGACGCAGAGTGCTGCGAGCCCAGCGATGACGGCAAGGGCGAGCCCTGAGAAGGATTGGCGAAAACCGCGCGGGCGCTGAACCTGTGTCTCTGCTTCACCTTCCACATCGGTCGCGATTCCCGCGAGGTCGAAGCCGCGGCTCGCGTATCGCAGTGGTTTTCCGGCGAGCGCAAGATCGAGGTCTTCCAGCAATTCATCTGCGGTCTGATATCGCTCGCGTGCGGGCTTGCGCATCATCATCTCGACGATCTCGGCAGTTGACTGGGAGATTCCGCTGACAACTTGGTCGGGTGGCGTCAGTTCCTGCGAGAGGTGTTGTTTCATGACCTCCGTGGGGCTCTTCCCCTGAAACGGAACTCGACCAGTCAGCATGTGATACAAGGTTGCGCCGAGGCCGTAAATGTCGGCCGGTGGACCGAGTTCTATTGAGCCTCGAATCTGTTCGGGGCTGATGTAGTAGGGAGTGCCGAAGGCTCGGTGCCGCTCCGCTTCGGCCGTCTTCTTGTCGCCGATCGCGCGCGCCAGGCCGAGATCTGCAAGTTTTGCGATGTTCGATTTCGTCATCACAATGTTCTTTGGCTTGATGTCGCGGTGGATAAACCCTCGGGCATGTGCGTGCTTCAATGCGCTCGCGACTTGTCGAACGATTTGAAGGGCGTCACGCTCGTCGAGCCGCTTCTTCTTCGCCATGCGGTCATAGACCGTCTCGCCATCGACATATTCCATGACAAAGAAGTGGCGATCTCCGACTTGACCGACATCGAATGCTCCAACGATGTTTGGGTCAGAGAGTTTCGCGACTGACCGACCCTCTTTGTAAAACCGCTCAATGAATGCTGGATCGCTCGAGTACTGCTTTGGCAAGACTTTGATCGCCACAAGTCTGTCGAGACTCGTTTGCTTGGCGAGGTAAACCGATGCCATCGCTCCGGATCCGAGTTTCTTGATGACTTCATATCCAGGAATTCGCAGGACCGTCCGGTCGCCATCGTTCTCAGCTCGAATGCGGGCGAGTTGTCGTCGCGTCACGATCTGGGCTTCCACCAGAATGTCCACAAACGCCTTGTTCTGCCCAGCGGGCGTTCGCATTGCAGCGAAAGCTGCATCGACTTCAGATTGCGTGGCGAGTCCACGGTCAACGACAAGTCGCCCGACGACGGAGTCGGAAGAACTCCCGCCGCGCGATCCGCCACTGATACTGCTTCCGCTCGCGGATGGGTCGCTCGATGAGATACGAGGTAGACCAAAGCCGCTCGCCGACTGCGACGGATCTGGGCTCGATCCTGACTCGCCCACGGGAGTATTCATCGTGTTACGGAAGCCTCATGTCTGATTCCACTATACTTCGCAGCGCGAGTCACATGCGGACGGTTCCACGGCGCATCCTCATCGTGCGTCCCAGCGCTTTCGGCGATGTTTGTCGAACGGTTCCATTGCTTTGGTCACTTCGCGCCGCCTTCCCGAATTCGGTGATTGATTGGGTTGTCGAAGATGTCTGGGCACCCGCGATCCGTGAGCATCCTGCACTCAACGGAGTCATTCAGTTTCCGAAACGCGAGTTTCGTGCTTGTTGGAGAGATCTGCCGACGGCATGGAAGACGCTGCAGTGGTTCTTTCAATTGCGGCGGTCGAAGTATGACGTGGTGATCGATGCTCAGGGGCTCGCACGAAGCGGGCTGATGTCTTGGATCACAGGGGCACCAGTGCGGGTTGGGAATCGCGCAGGCCGCGAGTTTTCTTGGCTCGCCGCAAACCGGCGGGTTGTTACGCCGAAGGGGACGCACGTTGTGGATGCCATGCTGCAACTTGTGCGTGAAGTTGGTGCAGAGTCGGTTGCGAACATGGGGCTCGTTGTTCCCGCAGCCGATCGGCAGTGGTGGAGCGAAGAAATGGAACGGAGGCGAATTGGCGGGGCGTTCGCGGCAATCGCCATCACGAACGGCTGGGAAGGAAAGCGTTGGATCGAAGATCGCTGGGAGGAACTGTTGGCAGCGCTGGCAGACGATTTTCTAGCGAAGGGGATCCGGGATCTCGTGTGGATCGGTGCCCCCGGTGAGGAGCGCCAAGTGGAAGCGGTCGTCGGACGCGTCTCCCTGGATGCGCGATTGCGATCCCACAACATGGTCGGCAAGACGAGCGTCGGTTCGACGATGGCGATCATTCAGAGGGCATCATTGGTCGTCGGGCTCGACTCTGCTCCGACCCACTTGGCTGTTGGACTTGGAGTGCCGTTTGTAGCGTTGTACGGTGCAACTCAGCCGGCGAAAGATGGTCCGTACCAACTTCAGTCCTGGTGCATTCACGGTGGGCGGGGGACGGATTCTCGCAGTCACGACTATCGAGATCCCCAGAAAGGTCGGAAGATGATGGAGCGCATTTCAGTAGAGGAGGTCGCCGCTCTCATCCGCAAGCGGCTCCAGGCAAAGGACCCCTCGTGAGTCGTGAGCAGCAAGTCGTGCTTGCGAGCACAAGTGTTCGTCGCCGCGAACTGCTTCAGGCTGCGGGATTCGATCCAGTCGTGATCAGCCCAGCGGTAGACGATGGAGCCCTGACAGTTCGACCCGATCTTGCGGCGAAAGACTGCTGCGCGCTCGCGTGGTTCAAGGGAGCCCAGGTCTTGAATGAGCGCGAACGATTGCTACATGCCGCGCCGCAAGCACGAGTGATCGTCGCTGCGGACACAGTGTGCGTCCTCGATCACGCAGTGATGGGCAAGCCACGCGATGTCGAACACGCGCACAGGATGCTCGTGGCGGCACGAGAGAGGGCGGTGTCAGTCGTGACTGGTGTCTGCATCATTTCTGTCGCAGATCGGTCACGGATGATGTTGGCGGACACGGCAATCGTTCGCATCGGCGCGTTCACTGAAACTCAGCTGGCCGAGCACCTCGCAAGCGGATCGTGGCGTGGGCGCGCGGGTGGATTCAACATCGAAGAACTTGAGGAGTTGCGATGGCCAGTGCAGTGCAACGGTGAGAAGTCCACAGTTGTTGGGCTACCGATGAAGCTTCTTGCGCCACTTCTGAGAAGATTGCTCGTTCAAGGTGTTGCCGTCAAATGAGTGACGAGAAGTCCATCCTTCCGCGCTGGTGCAATCCCGTTGCGCGGATCGCCTCGCAGGTCTATGGAGGCGTTGTTCAAACGCGCAACCGGAGGCGTGATCTTGGGATTGGAGTGCGCGCGATCGACCGTCCAGTCATTTCCATCGGAAACATCGTCGTCGGAGGCACCGGAAAGAGTCCGATGGTGCGATGGGTCGCAGAGTGGGCGCTTGCACGAGGTGTTACCCCGCTCATTGCCTTGCGCGGATATCGGAGCGAACGGGGAAGGTCTGATGAGGCGAGCGAACATGAGGCACTGGTGCCGGGCGCAAGACTCGCGGTAGGTCCCGATCGTTTCAAGACGATCACGGCGATGTTGTCGAAGGAGCCTGGCATCGGTCTGGTTCTCCTCGATGATGGATTTCAACATCGCGTGCTCGCGCGCGACCTTGATATTGTGCTGATTGACGCCTCACGCCCACAGTTAGCTGGATCGCTCCTTCCGCTGGGATGGCTGCGTGAGCCCGTCGAGTCACTTCGTCGGGCCGATGCTGTCATCGTCACGCGTGCGCGTGAGGTCGATCATGGGTTGAATGAACAGATCGTCCAGTTGCATGGGAAGCCCGCGCTTGCATGGTGCAACCACGCGTGGAGCGACTTGGATGTTCATGAAGCTGCGCGCTCACAGCGTCAATCAGTCGATTGGCTTCGAGGTCGGCGAATCGCCGTATGGGCAGGGATCGGACGACCCGATGCCTTCGTGCAACAATTGAATACATTCGGAGCTGAAGTTGTGGCAATCGCATCGCTACGCGATCACGCTCGATACGGTCGCCGTGCAGTTTCGCGCCTCGCCAAGGAGGCGCGGAGGTCCGGCGCAGCAGCGATTGCAACCACTGGGAAGGATTGGGTGAAAATTGGGTTTGACGGATCCGTCGTTGATCTGCCGATCGTGGTTCCGCGGCTCGAAATGAGATTCTGCGCTGGGGAAGCCGCAGTTCGGGATCGGTTGGAGGCGACCCTGCAGAAGCGGTAATCTCTTTCCATATGACTCTGGTGGAAGATCGTGTTCTGGAAGGGGTTCGAGCATGGAAGCCCTTTCGTCTTCTGGTTGTTGGGGATTTCATGCTCGATCAGGCGCTCGCTGGTGATGCAGAGCGCTTGAGCCCCGACGCTCCGGTCCCAGTCTTGGCTATTCGGGATCCATTGGCGACGGTTGACACGCCTGGCGGGGCTGGAAACGTCGCGGTGTTTGCGGCGGCGCTTGGCGCGACGGTCGAATGCGTCGGAGTGATCGGAGATGACCACGAGGGGGGTGTCCTTCGAGCGGCGCTCGAGCGCGGCAACTGTTTGACGAGCGGTTTGATCGTCGATTCCACACGACCAACCACGACGAAACGCAGCCTGATTGGCCGCGCCCAGCATCGACATCCACAGAAAATGTTTCGCATCGATGTCGAGTCACGAGAGCCGCATTCCGACGCGGTCCAAGCGAGGGTCTTGGCAGAAGTCTTGCGGCGGCTCGACTCTTGCGACGTGATCTGCATCGAGGATTACAACAAGGGAGTGTGTACGCCGGCCACTTGCGCGAAGCTCATCGAGCAATGCCGTGCAAAGCGCATCCCTGTCTTGGTTGATCCCGCTGCGATTGCCGACTACTCGAAGTACAAGGGAGCGACGGTCATTACCCCAAACCGCTCCGAAGCGGAGAAGGCAACGGGACAGACAGTCGACCCAACTCGCGTCGTCGAGGGTTCGAAAACTCTGGCGAGTTTTCTTCGGAAGTCACTCGAACTCGAGGCGGTCGTGATCACACTCGACCGACACGGCGCCGTACTCGAAGTCAAGGGGAACTCTGCGGTTCACCTGCCGACCGTTGCTCGGCAGGTCTACGACGTGACGGGTGCCGGCGATATGGTCTTGGCGATTCTCGCCGGGGCCCTCGCCAATCAGATGCCTTGGCCGGCTGCGGTCTCCTTGGCCAATATTGCTGCTGGAATGGAGGTCGAGGTATTCGGGATTCGAGTTTTTTCTCTGGCAGAGATTCAGGCGAATGTGATTCGCATGGCGCACTCTGCGATGGGGAAAACGCGCAGTCGATCGGACTTGATTGTGGAAGTCGCTGCCCACCGAGTCTCTGGGCGTCGCATTGTGTTGACGAACGGCTGCTTCGATGTCTTACACGCGGGGCACGTTGCGTACTTGCGAGAAGCAAAGTCACTTGGCGACATCCTGATTGTGGGGCTCAATTGCGATGAGCAGGTTCGATCCTTGAAGGGCAACGACCGACCGATTTACTGCGAGCGAGACCGAGCCGAATTGCTCGGCGAACTCATGTGCGTCGACTACATCACGATCTTTGAAGAGCCGACTGCTACCGAACTGCTTCGCGCGGTGATACCGGATGTGTATGTCAAGGGAGGGGACTATCAGGCGAAAGAGATAGCGGAATCGAGCGTTGTCAAGGAACTTGGAATAATTTTGTCAGTTGTTTCTCAGCGCCCGGGACTTTCCACAAGTTCTGTGGTCGATCGTGTGCGCGCTCAGTTTGCGAGTGGTGGAAATCTCTCTGCCCCTTGACTGCCGCCGTTGCGAGAGTAATACTATAGGGGCGTCGTCACAGACTCAGCTCAGTCAGAAAAATTTCGATCGCGAACGGTCGCGAAGATCATGGGGTAATGAATGGCAACGATTACGAAGAAAGATTTCGTCGACCGCATCACGGAGAAGACTGGGCAAAGGCGAGGCGAAGTGAAACGCACGGTTCAGTTGTTCCTCGATGAGATGATCGATGAGTTGACGAATGGGAATCGGCTTGAGTTTCGCGACTTTGGCGTCTTCGAAGTGCGTGCACGCGCTGCGCGAACCGCTCAGAACCCCAAGACGCTCGAACAGGTCATCGTTCCTGCCCGCAGAGCAGTGCGATTCAAGATTGGGCGACTGATGCGCGAGCGAATCGTGGGTGAGTCGCTGTCAAGCGCCGCTGCGACGAGGTAATGGCGAAGTCGGCGCGCAATTCGCGTGCGGGAGAATCCGCGCCCCGAACTGATCCGCAGGAGACTGCGCGACTGTTGAAGGCGATGCCGCCCAACGCGCCAGAGTCCGAGATGGCGCTTCTGGGAAGCATGCTGGTGGATCCGGGAGTCATCGGAGATGTTGTTGGGATTCTCCGCGGTGGCGATGACTTTTTTCTCGACAAGCATCGAACCATTTACTCGGCGATGGTTGAAAGCTATGACCGCACTGCCTCTGTCGATGTCGTGAGGTTGACTCAGCAGTTGTCGGATCGTCAGGTGCTCGAAGCAATCGGGGGAATCGACTATCTCGTTCAGCTCTCGGAGTCCGTTCCGAGTGCTCAGTTTGCGGCCGAGTACGCGAGAGCTGTTCGAGACAAGGCAACTCTGCGGCAGTTGATTGACGCATCGAGCGCGACAGTGCACGATGCCTTTCACTCCGCAGAGGAGGCTCAGGCAATCTTGGAAATTGCGGAGCAGCGGATTTTTTCCATTGCGCAGATGCGCGAGTCGACCCCGTTTTCCCAATTGCCCGATTTACTGCGGGAGACGATGGAGAAACTCGAATCCCGTGATGGCACTGGACTCACAGGATTGTCATGTGGATTCGAAGACATCGATGAGATGACCACTGGACTTCAGCGCGGCGAGATGTTGATCATTGCTGCGAGACCCTCCATGGGTAAGACCGCGCTCGCGTTGAACCTCATGGAAGGCGTCGCGCTTGCAGGAGCCCCCGTGGCGATGTTCAGCCTCGAAATGGGAAGACAGCAACTCGTTCAGCGATTGCTCTGCGCGAAAGCGGGGGTCGATAGCCAGCGACTGCGCCGAGGCACGCTGCTCGCTGAAGACAATCGACGGCTACTTGCCGCTTGCGATGCGCTCGCGTCGTCCAAGATCTTCATTGATGACACGCCTGGGTTGACGCTTCTGCAACTTCGGTCGAAGGCTCGGCGGATGAAGGAGAAATTCGAGATCGGTTGCGTCGTCATCGACTATCTGCAGTTGATGAGTTCGGGTTCGAGAAGCGAGAGCCGACAGGTCGAAGTCAGCGAAATCAGTCGAGGCATCAAGGCGATGGCCCGAGAGTTGGATGTCCCAGTTGTCTGCCTCTCACAGTTGAACCGCGCCGCGGAACAGCGAGAGGGTCATCGCCCCCGCATGAGCGATTTGCGCGAGTCGGGATCCATCGAGCAGGATGCCGACGTGATCATGATGCTTCACCGAGAGGAGTACTACCACCAAGGCGATCCGGAATGGGCGGACGCGAATCGAGACAAGGTGGGCATGGGAGAGTTGATCTTTGCGAAGCAACGAAATGGACCGACTGGTGTCATCAAACTGATCTGGGATCAGAATTCGACCTGCTTCCGTTCGTTCATGTCTTCGATCGCGCCGGCCGGGGTGGAGTATCGCAGCCTCGAGCCGCGAGGCGCACGTTACGAGGGTGCTGCAGACGACTTGCCGACCTGAGTTGTTCGCGGCAGCGCCGGCTCGCATGAGCGCTGCCGTAGACTTGGGGCACTGATGAAAGAGGGCGCGCAAGGTCGAATCGCGAAATTGCTCGTGTCTGCCGCGCACGGCGATCAAGAGGCGTGGCGGGAAATCGTTGGCGAGTTTTCGCCGCGCATTTTTGGACTGTTGAGATCTCAGTGCGGGAATGCGGACCTCGCCGAGGAACTCACCCAATCCGTCTTCGTGACGCTCGCGGAAAAACTCAGCGGATATCTCGAAGAAGGGCATTTCGAGGCCTGGATTTTTCGGGTTGCTGTGAACCGACTCCGAGACGAGATGAGGCGCCGAGCACGCCACGCCAAGCCAACCGCGAACGAGCACCTCTCGGAGATAGCGGCCCCAGCGGAGGGCGATTCTGGTTATAGGACGGCAGATCTCGATCAGGTTCAAATGCTGGAACGGGCAATGGGTGGGCTCTCGAGGGCTGATCGAGAGATCGTCGATCTTCGGCACACGGCAGAGCTTAGTTTTAAGGAAATTTCAGCACTTCTAGATGAGCCCGTCGGCACCCTGCTAGCGCGCCACCACCGAGCGTTGGCTCGACTGAGAGAATCGATCGAACGGGAGCAGAAAAGCCGAGGGAGTTCGTGCAATTGACCCTTCAGAGTGGCGTTCTCACATACTCATGAGCGATGAAATCGATCACAATTCTGGCTTCGACGAGGCTCGCTCGAGATTGAGCGGGTCGTCCATCGATGTGGAGTTGGAGCGCTTGCTCGCCGTGCGGGGGCGGCAACTTCGAACGAGCGACGGCATGGTTGATCGGATCACTCGGGCGACCCTCCCATCGGTCGGTCAGCGACCGATTCGCAGGTTGTTGTGGGTGAACGAGAACAACTTGCGGTGGGGTGTCGGGCTCGCAGCTGCTGCTTTGTTCGCGGTTGCGTTCGTGCTCACGAACGATCCGATCGAACGGACCGCGGATGACGGGGCTGCGAGTGTCGTCAGTTCGATGGACAGCGGCGGGACCAGCTCAGAACCGCTCTTGGTCTCCTTGATCGCCGGCAGCGACACGATCCCAACTGGTTCTTCAGGGGAGTCCGACTTTGGTGCCGCGAATGCGATGTCGCTCCTCAGGACGCGTGACGCATCATTTGGTGACTTGGACTCAGAGGTTCAGACAATCCTCGCATCGGCGTCACCCCGATGATGCTGCTCACCCTCTGCATCTTGGCGAACGCGAGCGCACTCTGTATGGACAGTGACGCGGCAATGCCGCGCGCAAGTGCGCCAGACCCAATTGTTGTTCAGAGTGAGGCGAACGCAGCATCTCCGGCAGCGGAACAGGCGCGAGCCGCTGGACCAGACGACGATGACTTGATTGCGGTCGCTCGCGACGTTTCAGCGGAGTGGGCGAAGACGCTCGAAACTGCGCGCGCGAAGAATCCGCAGGCCTTTCGCGCAGCAGCGGGGAAGATCGGGAAGCGCCTTTCGTCGCTCGCGGTGCTCCGCGAGCACAAGCCTGCGTTGTACGCCTTGCGCGTCGAAGAGCTCAAAGTTCAGGGAGAACTGGAGGGACTTGGCGCGCTGTGGATGAGTGCGAGACTGGGAAATCGCGGGCAGGAGAGCGACGAGCTGGAAGCTCGGATTCGTGCGCTCGCCGGAACACTCGTTGATCTGAATTTGCGATCACGCGCGATGGAACTTGCGGAGATCGATGCCGTGATGCGCACAATGCGAGCAGACCTTGAACGGGATGCTCGGGCCCGCAATGAAACCGTCGACAAGATGGTGAGCGCGTGCCGCGAAGGAACGGGAGAGAATGTGCTTGGAGGACGGGCTCCGGTCGATCCGAAGACGGTTCCAGCACCTGATGCTTCGAAGACTCCCTAGGGTTTTTCGGGGGCGCCCTCACGCGTGAAAACCATCTCTTTGCGTCGACCCTAGACTCTGTCGGGCGGCGATGAGCGGATGAACTCCATAACCCGAAGGACTTCAGCGGTGCTCTCCCCGTCACGACTGGGTTTTTACGTGCTGGGTCTCATCCTTCTCAGTTGCGTTCTGTCGCTGCCATGGACACTTGCGCGAGTCGAACGCAGCGGGGGCGCACCGTTGCATCGATACGAATCAGGCAATCTGGAATTGCAGTTGCTGGCTCCAGTCTGGTGGGAAAACTCTGCTGAGATTCAGAGTGTGATCGAAGTGCAGATTCGTGCAGGGAACTTTGTCCCGACACGCATTCTCGGCACCGATCGCCTCGGCCGAGATGTCTTTGCGCGCTGTCTGCTCGGGGGCGCGGTCAGTCTCTTGATTGGTTTGAGCGCTGCTGTCGTTGCGGTCGGCTTCGGGACGCTCTATGGAGCGGCGAGCGCTGCATGCGGTGGCCGAATCGATAGCGCAATGATGCGGGCCGTTGATGTCATGTACGGGTTGCCCTCCATGCTGCTCGTCGTGATGTTTGCAGTTGCTGCGGAGGGCATTATGGAGCGACTCGGCATTGAGCGGACGGGTCGGACTCGCCAGATTTCTGACCTCGCGATCTTGCTGCTGGCAATCGGCGCGACGAGTTGGCTCACGGTCGCGCGAGTCATTCGCGGTCAAGTCTTGAGCCTCCGTGGGCAACTCTTTATGGAGGCATGTCGTGCCGTAGGGGTTGGTCCGTGGAGGCAGTTTCGACTGCATTACCTTCCGAACGTGATCGCGCCTGTGGCTGTCTACGCGGCGCTCGCGGTTCCCGCAGCG
>CAYHHO010000048.1:0-21780 GCA_964356445.1 uncultured Singulisphaera sp.
CTGCAGTGCAACTGTCGCGACCACCGTGATGACCGCGAACGGCACGACGGAATCCCAAATCGAAAAAAGCCCCCACTGAAAACCGCCCATTCCAACAACCGCCAGCAATGAGAGGGGCAAGAACGCGACCGCGATACTGATCGATGCGCACAGAAGTGAAAACTTGAGCGCGCTCCAGAAGGATGCGGCCCTCGGAAGTGTCGCGCCGATCCGACCTGGGCTGGACAGCGACTGGCCGATCGACTTTCGAAATGCTTTCCAACGGCCAAGCCGTGCTCGCTCGGTCCAGAAGTGCTGGTCATCCATCGCGCCCGATCCATCCGTACCCGGAGCAGGGAGCGCGCGCATGCTGGCGAGTTCGACCTGTCCATGGCAGTTCGAGCACTCGAACGCTCGGGGCGAAGGCAGACCATTCTCATCCGTGCCCGCATAGGCATGATCGCAGTGTGGACAGAGAAACTGCGCGAGCTGCACCCGAAACCGAAAATCCTCGAACTTCCAAACGCGTCCGCACTCAGGGCACGCACCTGGCTTCGAGTTCCAAAGTTCGTAATCGCAGTTGCGGCAGCGCATCAGGAGGCGTCGCCCATGCGGCGCGCTCGAGCAGCGGGATATCCCAGTTGCTCCCTGTACTTGACCACCGTTCGACGGGCCAATGGAATTCCACGTTCATCGAGCGCGTGCACGATCTCCTGATCCGAGAGCGGCTTGGTCTTGTCTTCGCCTGCGATGATTTCGCCAACGATCCCCTTGACCGCTACCCAAGAAATGTCGCTGCCCGACTCAGTCTCGGTGCCACCCGAAAAGAGTCGGCGAAGTTCGAAAGCGCCACGAGGAGTTGAAATCCACTTGCCCGCGACTGTTCGACTCACGGTGCTCACATTGACCTTGAGCGCATCAGCCACCTGCGACATTGGCAGTTTTCGAAGTCCCCCACCGCCGGTATCAAGCCACTCGCGCTGGTGAGCGATGACTTCGTTCACGACTCGCAGCAGAGTCGCACCACGCTGTTCGATGGCATCAATAAACCACCGTGCACGGCGGATGCTGTCCGTCAGAAGATCCTTGGTCGCCTGATCAGTTCGCTTCGCCTTCAGCAGGCTGGAATACTCCTCGCTGACGCGCAGATTTGGCAGAACACCGCTGGCGAGTCTCGCACTATATGAGTCACTCGCTTGGTCGTACTCGATCACAACATCGGGTCGAACAATCTCCGCGCTCTCGACATGCAACGATCGACCCGGAGCAGGGTCGCAGTGACGAAGACATTCGCGAGCACCGTCGAGGCGCTGCGTCGTCCACCCATGCCGCGCGCGAATCGCGGCGTGGCGATGCACGCCAAGATCATGAAGATCGTGTTCCACCAGCAACTTTGCATCGGCGATTCGAGTGTGAGCCTCACCGTTCTGGTGCGCATCGGTCGCCGCGCGTTCCTTCGCATTCAACTGGATCATGAGTGATTCACGCAGGTCCCGCGCTCCAATCCCTGGAGGATCAAGGTGGGCTTGAAGACGCGGGAGGGCTTTCTCGAGGAGTTCGAGCGACGGAGCGTCCGGATCTTCTGCTACAGCCGCAGCGATCTCTTCGAGTGATCGAGTGAGAAACCCGTTGTCTCCGATGAACGAAATGAGAACCTTGCCTGCCTCGAGGAGTGGCGTAGGCGCTTCGCAGAGCATCCACTGTTCGACGAGCACGTCTTCCAGGCTCTCGCTCGGCGAAGGTGCGCTTTCGAGTGCAGCAGCGCGAGGGTCAAACTCGCCTTCGCGCCTTGCGGCTTCGCGCCAAAGATCTCCCGCTTCATCGTCGCCCATGCGATCGTTGAACTCTGCAGCGCGTTCAAATCGCTCTGCTCCCATCGGCGCAGGACTTGCAGTCCCGGGCAACTGCTGCGCCGGATCGGTCCGGTCTCCCTCGGGCATCGCATCATCGCCCGTTTCAACTTGCTCGAGAGCGACATTGGATTCGAGTTCGGCTTCGATGCGCTCCTCCATTTCTGCCAATGGCAGCTGAAGGATCTCCATCGATTGCAACACGCGCGGCGCCAGCTTCAGTTGCTGACCGAGACGCGCCTGCTGCGAGAGTTCGAAACGCATGGTTGAATCGTACCTGCGTTCGCGTGCGAACTGCAGGATTCAGATTTCGCTACACCTGTTGCCGAAGCAGGATCGCATCCGAAAGCGCCGCGCGATTTGCAAACTCAATTTGGGAACCCGAAGGCAGCCCACGCGCGAGTCGCGTCACCCGTATCGAAGTTTTCGAGAGCAATTCGGTGATGTAGAGGCACGTCGAGTCCCCCTCAAGATCTGGATTCAATGCGAGCACAATCTCGCGAATCTCAACCCCCCGCGCGTTCTTCGCGGGATCGACCGCTCGCGCATTCAGGTCGGCAGCCGTGATGCTCTCTGGGCCAACGCCATCCAAGGGATCGAGTCGTCCCATGAGGACGTGATAGACACCGCTGAACATTCCAGTCTGCTCGAGGTTGATGAGGTCTTTGGGTTGCTCGACGACCATCACAATCGACGCATCACGGCGGACATCGCCGCAAATGTGGCACGGGGACTCATCGGCTGGATTCCAGCAGATCGGGCAGTGTCGTACGGTTCGCTTGACGGATGCAATGGCGTCGGAGAGCGCCATCGCGTCGTCGCTCGATGCCTTGAGCACCCAGAAGGCCAACCGCTCGGCGGTGCGGCGACCGATTCCAGGGAGTTCGCAGAATGCCTCGATCAGACGATGCACGCTCTCGGGATATGGACCGCGTCCGTCGCTTGATCTCGCCACTTCAGCGCTCTCCGCGATTCGTTGGACCAGAGTGCGAACCCTCGACGCTTCCCGCGCGAGGCGGCGACTTGCCAGCGACTCGGCTGACGGCTGCGTCGAAAATCTCCGCCGCCTCACGCACAAGCGGGTGACGACGAATCGCCTCCGGCGCGCTCTCACTCGCCTGCGGGGAGGGCGTCGGCTGGACAGCCGCGGGGGCTGATCGCACGGGCGCTTGTGGAGTTTGCGGTGTTGGTGACGGACTTGCAACGCTGGCCAAACTCTTCGGTGCGCTCGCAGCGCGCTCCGGCATCGCTTGGGGCGGAGCCTTCGCGACCGCGAGAACCGGTGCTGCGTCAGCTATTTTTTTTTTGGAAGGCTGGGACTGTGGATCACCAGCAAGCAGACCCGCGGCGTTTGTGAAGTGTTCGGACATACATAGCCGCGCGATGACCGCGTCGAAAATTGCTCGCGGCACAGCCGATCCTCTGAGATTGCGCACCGATCCATCGCAGAGCGCAATCAAGTGAACCAATGCCGGTGGATCGAACTTCGAACCGTGCACAAACAGGGTTTTTCGAGCCTCTGCAGGCAGTTCCACCAGCGAACTGTCCGACCCGCAGACCAGCAGCAGCAACGCGTCCCGCAACCGAGACGCAATCGTGTCGATCGCGTGATCGCAGGACATCCCCTGCTCAAGCAGCGCTGCAGCGGCAGCCAATCCACGCGCGGGGTCGCCGTCAGCGACGGCACACACGAGCGCTTCCAACAACTCTTCGTCGGGCAGGCCGAGCACTTCACGCGCAAGCGCCACGCTGACATGCCCGCTCGCAGCAGAAACAAGTCGATCGAGCAGACTGAGCCCATCGCGCATCGACCCATTGGCCAACCGCGCAACTTGCAGCACAACTGCCTCATCCGCTGTGAGTTTCTCGCTCTCGAGGACACTTCGCAAGTGGGCCGCGATCGCAGCGGTCGGGATCGAACGAAAATCGAATCTCTGGCAGCGGCTTTGAATCGTTGCTGGCACCTTGTGCGGCTCGGTTGTGCACAGGATGAACTTCACGTGCGCTGGCGGCTCCTCCATCGTCTTGAGGAGCGCGTTGAACGCAGGCTGCGTCAACATGTGCACTTCATCGATGATGTAGATCTTGTATGGGCTGCGCGCGGGCGTCATCCCTGCGCCAGCGATGAGATCCCTTGCATCATCGACGCCGCGATTGCTCGCGCCGTCGATCTCCACGACATCGAGATCCTGCCCACGCATGATCGAGTCGCCGATGGCCTCGTGCTGCGCAAGTGCGTCGACGGCGTTGAGCGCTCGGGCAAAGATCCGCGCCATCGAGGTCTTTCCGACACCGCGGGTGCCACAGAAGAGGTACGCGTGCGCCGTCCTGCCCAGTGCGATTGCGTTTCGAAGTGTGTTGGATATCGCCTGCTGCCCGACCACCTCATCGAACGACTTTGAGCGATAGCGCCGCGCGAAGACTTGATAGGGTTGAGATCCTGCATCGGCGCCGAAAAGTCCGACTGCTCCGGGCGCGCTCACGGCAGCGGAACGCAACTCCTCGACCGAATCCGTGGATGCGCCCGCAGGGACTTTCGTGTTTGATTTACTCGGCATCTTGAATGAACTCTTCTTGCGGGGGGAAACGGGGAGGACGACCAGGCGACCAACGGCACGGGCGACGACGCTTATGGCTGCTGCCGTCAAGCCCTGACCAGGTTCACGAGCCGTCCGCCCATCGGGCCCGGCCGTCCTCCTCATTGCCCAAGGTGATCGTATCACTCCCGTCGACGATCGTGTGCGTGACGGCATCGACAGCAGAGACGCGGTCAATCGAGCGACGGCTCTGACTACACTCGTGCACGTGAAAGCGCCGTTCGAACAACCGACGACACCGTCTGCAGTTGGACCTGGGAGTACGTTTCGACCCTCCACGAGCAGCGCCGACCTGAGGCGGAGTCGGTTCTTGCTGTTGGCTGTCCGGCTCATCTTCGTTGCAATGCTCGTGATCGTTCCGACAGTCACTGTCGCGAGCTCCAAGAACATCGACCAATTCGGCTCGCCCACAGTCATCGGATTGGTGATCGCTGCCTTTGGAGTGGGCGCCGTGGTCCTGACGCTGGACTTGCTGACGCCCAACAAACGATTGACCTCGGTCGCTGGGATGTACCTGGGGATTTGCCTCGGGTTGGTCGCCGCTGTCGCGCTTGGCGCGCTCATCGACATGATTTCGCGCGCTTGGGACATCACGGAAGGACCCGCGCACCTCTACCTAAGCCTGACCAAAGTCATCATCGGGATCATCCTCTGTTACCTCTCGGTATCGATCGTCCTGACAACGAAGGACGATTTTCGCATGATCATTCCGTATGTCGAGTTCAACAAGCAGCCTGGAGGAATCGCGCCGATCCTGCTCGACAGTTCGGTTCTCATCGATGGACGGATCGAATCACTCGCGGAGTGTCACATCCTCGATGCGCCGCTGATCGTCCCGAAGTTCGTCCTCGAAGAACTGCAGGCGCTCTGCGACAGCGAAGACCGTCACAAGCGCGCGCGCGGGCGGCGAGGGCTCGATCTCGTCGCGCACATGCAGCAGAATTCGCGGGTCGATCTGCGGATTCAGCAGGTCGAACTCGACGGACGGGGTGTTGATCGCATGCTGATCGAACTCGCCACGAGGGATCACATGCGCATCGCGACTGGCGACACGGGGCTGCAACGCGTGGCGGAAATCAGTGGAGTCCAGACGATCAATCTGCATGAGATCGCTGCGGCGCTGCGACCCCCGCTCTTCCTCGGCGAGTCTGTCACGGTCGATGTCACGCGAAAGGGCGAACAGGCTGGTCAAGGAATCGGTCACCTTCCAGATGGAACGATGGTGGTTGTGGACGGCGCAGCGGAGAAGATTGGCGATCGTGCGACAGGGACGGTGAGCAACATTCTGCAGACAGGCGGCGGGCGCATCATCTTCGCGAAACTTGACCCACCGACCGCAGGGAGCAGTGAGTCCATGGCGTCGCACGCCACGAGCCAACCCCGCGAACCGCTCCCCGGATCCGCACAGCATTCCCCGTCGACTCCAGAGAGTGCGCGTCGATCAACCCCTGCAAGCGTCCGAAATCCGCGCAGAGCGTAGGCTTCTGAAATGCCATTCGATGTGCCGCATGTGAGTGATTCCATCGACGCAGCAGATGGATTCTGCCATGAAGTGCTGCTCGTTGGCGGCGGATTCACTGCCGCGCGCGTGCTCGCCGAACTGCTCGGAAACGCCGGCGGAATCAAGGTGTCGCTCTGCCACCGGGTCCAAGACGCAGTCGACGAGGCGGTGCGCACCTGCCCCACGGTGGTCCTTCTCGATCTACGCGAGAGCGGCGCAAGTGCAGTCGAGATTCTCGATGCCTTTCGCGGAAGTCCTGAGGTCGGCGCCGTACCAATTGTCGTGCTCGGCTCTGCGACGACCGAGTCGGTACGCGAGAGAGCATTTGCGCATGGACTCGCTGACTTCGTGGTCTACCCGGTGAGCAACACCGAACTCATCGCGCGGATTCGGACACACTCGAATGCCTACCTGAATGTCCTCAAGCGCAATCGAAGCACGACGGCGTATGAGACCCTTCAAAACGAACTCCGAACTGCCCATCGGGCTCTCGACGAGAGTCGGCGGCAGCTCACCGAGCGAGATGGCCACTCAACTGACCACATTTGGCAGATGCGAATCAGCGGCCTGATGCAAATCGGAGTCGAACTCAACCAGATCCACGACTTTCATCTGCTGATGGATCGAATCCTCTCTGAAGCAAGGCATTTGCTTCGCTCGCAAGCGGGAACAATATTCCTCCGCGAGGCAGACTTCCTTCGTTTTGCGTTCTTCCAGAACGAACCGATTTCCCAACGGACGAGCACCGGCGACACTCCCCATGTTTCGAGCTTCCGCGTGCCGATCACCGATCGCAGCCTTGCGGGATGGGTGTGCCTCACAGGCCAGCCGCTCCACATTCCAGACTGCTACCAGATTCCGCTGGAGTCCCCCTATCGATTTGATTCCTCGTTTGATCAACTCCTTGGGTATCGCACAAAGACGATGATCGCAATGCCGCTGAAGAATCAGAGCGGCAAGATCCTTGGAGTGATCGAGCTCATCAATCCCACAACGCCTACTGGCGAGTTGTTGCACGGATATCCCGATCAAGACATTCGGCTCCTCGAGCACTTTGCGAGCATCGCGACCGTTGCGATTGAGCGGGCGAACCTGATTGAAAACACGATCTTGCGAATGATTCGCATGGCTGAGATTCGAGATCCAGCCGAGACCAGACGCCATGTCGATTGCGTGGCCGGGTACTCATCGGTGATCTTCGAGGAGTGGGCGCGTCGGCGGGGCCTGGAAGGTTCAGCATTCGAGCGGCAGCGCGATCGATTGCGGACGGCTGCAAAGTTGCACGACATCGGCAAGATCGGCATCTCTGAGGCAATCCTCAACAAGCCTGGTCGTCTCACCGAGGCCGAGTTTGAAGAGGTCAAGCGCCATACGCACATCGGTGGTGAGTACTTTTCCCATGACCCATCCGACTTTGATGACGCCGCGCGCGAAGTCGCGCACCTTCACCATGAAAAGTGGGACGGCACCGGGTATCCCGGCATGGTCGAGGATGGCGTTCCGCGTGGACGGCGCGGCGAAGAGATTCCCCTCTTCGCGCGAATTGTCGGGATCGCAGATGTCTTCGACGCATTGAGCACCCGCCGCTGCTACAAGGCCGCTTGGACAGAGGAGCAGGTCTTGCAGTTGATCCAGTCAGAGTCCGGGCGCCATTTCGACCCTGAACTTGTCGAGATCTTCTTTGCCCAACTCGAATCGATCCGCAGGGTTCGCGAGTCGAATCCGCAGCAGACCTGAACCCCGAGGCATCCTGATGCTTGCCTCGTCGATACCGCTCTTCCTGATTGCGGCTGGGCTACACGCCCAGAGTGAATCTGAGTCGCTGCGCCGTTTCTCCTACAAAGAAATCGCGATGGGCTGCGAGATGCGCGTGGAGATTTACGCGGCGAACGAAACGATTGCCGACCCACTCGCACGCGCGGCGTTTGCGCGCGTCCACGCGCTCGACGAGATCCTGAGCGACTATCGCGCAAGCAGCGAAGTCTCGCGACTCGACCCTGCGCTTGGGCAAGCGCTTCCCATTGGTCGCGATCTCTCCAGCGCGGTCACTCGGTCGCTTCGCGTCTCCGACGCAACCGACGGAGCATTCGATGCGACCGCAGGATCCATATCCCGCGTCTGGCGCATTGCACGCAGCAGTGGCGTACTCCCCAGTGGCGTTGCGCTCTCTCTCGCGGCGGCATCTGCGGGATGGCGCGGCGTCACGCTCGCGCCCGACGGATCGACGATCAACATCACGCGCCCGCAACTTCGCTTCGACTTCGGAGGCATCGGCAAGGGCATCGCTGCGCAGGCAGCACTCGAGACGATTCAGGCCGGAGGTGCGAGTCGCGCGCTCTGCGCCCTCGCCGGAGACATCGCGTGCGGGGATCCGCCGCCGGATTCGCCTGGATGGATCATCGCTGTCGCCTCTGGCATCGACGCAATCGCTCCATGCACAGTGACGCTGAGCAATGCTTGCATCTCAACCAGTGGCGACGAGGCACAGCATCTCGAGGTCGATGGGGTTCGCTACTCGCACATTTTCGATCCGCGAACTGGCCGCGCTGTGACGCGTCGAATCGCAGCAACCGTGATCTCCCCCGATGGCGCCGTCGCAGATGGTCTCGCGTCCGCACTCTGCGTCGATGGTCCTCCCCTGCTGGACAAACTGCCGTTGCTTCGAGAGCGGCTCGGTCCATTCGAAGCGCGTGTCATCGAGACCGAATGTGCGCCATCCGCTGCACCGAGCGTGCGCGAAACCGACGGCTGGCGCGAGCGTGTTCGGACTACTTCGCCGCCTGCCCAGGCATCGCGACCGCCCCTTGCGGGAGCGGACCAAACTGCAGCGACGGCGGCATCAGATTCATCGGGTCAGCCAGCGCCTCATCCCAAGTGAGTTCCGCGCCCGAATACGCAGCCATCCGTCCCATGATTGCGGTCATCGTGCTCTGCGCAATCTGAGTCGTCTCATTGAGTGGCGTGCCATCGACGATCGCCTTCTGAAGGTCGATGTGTTCCTGCACATACGGATTGTTGTTTGGACCGCTGAATTTCCACGGATTCTCCCCTGTGATCTGCGCGGAACCTGAAGCGAGCCGAAGGACGCCGGTCGTTCCATAGATGACCTCTTCGACGCGACCTGCGGTTCCATCCATCTGCCGCGCCATGCTGAGCGCGAACCGCGGCGTCTTGTCGCCCTGCACGGGTGCGTACTCAAAGTCCACGGCGAAGTGATCGAAGACATTTCCAAACTTTTGCAGGTCTGTTCGCACTTGGCGACCACCAACTGCCACACAGCGCACGGGATGGGTCGCGCCGGAATCGCTGGCGCCCGCGTCAATACCCATCGCCCAGTTCGCGACGTCGATGTTGTGAACGTGCTGTTCAACGATGTGATCGCCGGACAGCCATGTGTGGTAGAGCCAGTTGCGAACTTGATTCTCAACGTCGCTGCGCGATACATCGGGGGCGACATTCCAGAGTGATCCCATGTTCCAGAAGACCCGCGCGGCGACGACTCGTCCAATCGCACCTTCCTTCCCGCGCTTCATTGCCTCGCGATAGCACCACTCATGACGGCGCTGTGTACCCGCAGCGACGCGGAGATTCTTGGCATCGACCTCCGATGCCGTCGCGAGCATCGTTCGAATTCCCGTCGGATCAACAGCGACTGGCTTCTCGATGAAGGCGTTCTTGCCCGCGGCGATCGCAGCACTGAAGTGCAGCGGACGAAATCCTGGAGGCGTCGCAAGAATCACGTAGTCACAGGGAACCGCGATGACTCCTTGATAGGCATCGAAACCAGTGAAGCACTGCGCTGGAGCGACTTTCGACCTCTCTCCGAACGACGCGAGCCCCTTCTGGACTGACGCGATGCGCTCAGGAAAGAGATCGCCGTATGCAACGATCCGCGCGTCGGGTGATGCTTCGAGCGCGTTCCCTCCTGCGCCAGATCCGCGGCCGCCGCAGCCGATGATGCCGATTCGGATCTCCTTGCGAACACGCGCTGCCACTTTGCGAGCGGCTGCTGCGTTGCTCGAAATGAATGTTGTCCCGGCCACGATCGCCATCGTGCCGAGCGCTGTGGTCTTGACAAAATCGCGGCGCGCGATGCCGTTCACAAAACGACTCCGGGTTTCGGTGCGCTTCGGATCGGCATCGGGTCTGCGAACGAAGCAGGCGTCAGCGACTCGGGCGAATTGACTGCGTCATCCCATGTCACTTGCTGCCCCGTGTATGCGGACATGCGTCCCATGATTGCCATCAAGCACGAGTCTGCCATGAACTCTCCTTCGTTCACAGGGCGACCTTTGCGAATCGAAGCGAAGAGTGTGTCATGCTCCGTTTGGTACATGTCTGGAGTCGGGCCATCCTTCGGATACGCCCAGATCGTCTTGCCCGAATAGTCCTTGATCCAGTGCGTCGGCCCCCAGCCGTTCACCCACGCATATCCCTTCGTGCCGTTGATCCAGTCGTCATTGAGGTTGAAGCAATTCGCTTGCTGCCGAGTGGTGAGCACGCATCGCGGTCCGTGCTCATACTCGTAGGTGACCGAGAAATTGTCATAGATATCGCCGCGCTCTGGGATGCTCTCGCGGCAATAGCGGCTGCCGATCGCGGTGCACTTCGTCGGAAGTCGCCCACCCATCGCCCAGTTGATCTTGTCAATGGAGTGAACGGCTTGCTCCACGAGATGATCGCCCGAGAGCCACGCGAAGTGCTGCCAGTTTCGAAGTTGAAACTCGAAGTCCGACCATCCCGGCTGGCGCGGTTTCGTGCCGAGCGGTCCAGTGAGATAGGTCGCATTGATGCTGACGACTTCGCCAAGGCGCCCGCCGAGAATCTCGCCGTAGATCGCGCGCTCTGGACCGGCGCTGCGCCAGCAGAAGCCGCTGACGAGCGACAACCCTTTCGTTCGTGCGGCTCGCACGCTCTCTTGCACGGATCGATAGCCCACCGAGTCAACGCACACGGGCTTCTCGCAGAAGATGTGCTTGCCAGCTGCGACTGCCTTTGCGAGTTGCTCGGGACGGAAGGACGGTGTCGAGCAGAGCAGCACGACATCAACGTGCGGAAGAAGTTGATCGATTGCGTCGAGCCCGACGAACTGGCGATCAGCCGGAACATCGACTCTTGCGCCGTCCTTCCCCATCTTCAAGTGACCGAGGCTTGAGTCGAGCCGATCGCGAAACGCATCTGCCATCGCCCAGATCACGACACCTTCGTCTGCAGCGAGTGCTTGGGCAGCAGCACCAGAGCCTCGACCTCCGCAGCCGACGAGTCCGACTTTGATGCGGTCAGCCGCGGGCGCGCGGCCCCACACAGGCGCCGGTGAGAAGGCTGCCGCGACTCCTGCGAGCGCTGCAGCTTTCACAAATGTTCGACGAGTTGCTTCAGATTCGTTCATGCGAGGACTCCTTTGGAGGAATGAGGGATCGTGCCGTGAAGCACACTGCGCTGATCGAAGCGTTGCTGAGGCTACTTGGTCGGGCTTGGACTCTTCTCTGCGGTTGCTCCAGTTGCATCGGGCGCATTCGGCACGACGACCGGCGCGTCGGCTGGCGGCGCCCCTTCACACACGACGCGAAACCCAATCCAACCCGCATCTGCAAGCCACCAGATGCTTCGTGGAATCTGCGGATCACTGAGATTCCAGTCCGGCGTGTCTGCTTCGAGTGCAGCGCATCCGGTCTCGTCCTTCGCATCTCGGTACGAACCTCCGAGCACCGCCCCCGTGCCGTCCGCTGCGACACACCACTCCGCGAGATTTCCATAGAGGTCGTGCAATCCCTGCGCGTCGGGCTTCTTCGTGGCGACTTTGTGAGTCGTGCCGTCGCTGGTGTCGTCGTACCACGCGAACGCGTCCATCGAAGCGGCGTCGATCTTCGAGAGTTGGCACGCATGCTGCCACTCTTCAACCGTGGGCAGCCTGTACGTGCGCCCGGTCTTGGCAGAGAGCCACTCACAGAAAGCCTTGGCATTCGAGAAGCTCACCGAGTTCGCCGGCCAACCGTTGTGGCCGAATCCGCGATCGGTCGCGATGTATGGCTTCGTCGGACAGGTCACTGCGTCTGCCGCGATTGGGTCGCTGTGACCTTCTTTCTTGTCGAAGCCATAGACGCAGATATCGAGGATCTCCCAAGGGATCTCTGTCTTGCTCATCCAAATCGCGGGCGCATCTGCCGCGCCTCCGGGCAGTGCTGCGACTGGAATCATGTCGATCGATCGTGCCGTCCCTTTGATCGGCTGATTGAATCGAACGTGACTGGTACCGACGGGCGGCGCCCCATCTTGCCGAGCCGCGGTGAGTGCTTCTGCGGTCGCTCCAAACACGATGCCACCCCAAACCACCACACCAAATCGAGAAAAACCGCGCAGAAACTCGCTCAACTTTGCCGACATCGCTTGGCAAGTCTATCGATCGGTGGCATCCTGTATTCGTAGGCTCTCCCCAACCATGACCGCACTTCTTCTCTCCCTCGTCTTCCTCGTGACGCAGAGCGACATTCTCCGCGACGGTCGCCTCACAGTTCCTTGTTCGATCGAGGGACCGATCTCGTTGACCCTCGAACCGATGAACATCGTCGCGAGCGATGCGCTCTTGGTTGGTCGAAGCAGCGGCGTCCAATCCATCGCGCCCCTCGACGCAACTCGCGTCAAGTTGTGGAAAGCGAACTCTCTCGACGGAAACTGGAGCGGCTTCCTTGCGTTCAGCGACAGCGGCGCGCTCGGGTGGCTCGACGGTGATGGACAGCGACTCGTGCTCATGGGTTCAGAAGCGCAGCCGGGTCCAGGCCTGCGCAGCGGTCCTTGGCACTTCGAACTGGAAGGGCGACCATCGGCACCGCCGATCGAAACGCTCTGCGGAGTCGGTCCTTCTGGCGACGAGGGGTCGATCGCGGGAGGAGCACTCACGGGCATCAACATCAACACGCTTCCGCGCATCGTCGAATTGGCCGTGGATGCCGACTACGAATTCGTTTCGATGTTCGCGACCCCCGCTGCCGCTGTCGATTACATCATCGCGCTCTACGGCGCGAACAGTTACATCTTGGACCGGGACTGCAACACGCGATTGAAGGTCACCTATGTTCGCACCTTCAACACGGCGGATGACCTCTACAACGAGCCCGATCCGCTCTCGCCGTTTCGTAACGAATGGAATGCCAACCAAACTGGCGTGAGTCGCGATCTTGCGCAACTCATTTCGGGAAGGCGCAATCTGCCCTATGGCGGCGTGGCGTGGTTGCAGGCAGCGTGCGGGGAGTACGGCTATTCGGTCTCGGGCTACATGATCGGATCGTTCGCCAATTCGACGCAGACCAATCCAGGCAACTGGGACATCATCGTCTCGACGCACGAGATCGGCCACAACATCGGCACCTGGCACACGCACGACTACAACATCGATACGTGCGCATCTGGAGGCGTGCAGCGCGGAACGATCATGAGCTATTGCCATGTCGTCTCGGGCGCAACTTCCAACATCGACTTGCGATTTCATCGTGGCACTGCCGAGCCGGTCGTTGCATGGGAGACCAAGAGCGCGCCATGCCTTGCGAGTGACTGCAATGGCAATGGGATCGCGGACGCTGATGAAATCGCCAGCGGTTCGCTAGCGGATTCCAACACAGACGGCATCCCTGACACCTGCCAGGACTGCGACGGCGACGGACTGCTCGATCCGATCGAGATCGCGCTTGGTGCGGCTGACCTTGACGCAAACGGCCGGCCAGATTCCTGCGACATCGACTGCAACGGCAATGGAATTCCGGATCTTGCGGACATCGCTGGCGATGGAGCCCTCGACGCCGACGGCAATTTCATCCTCGACAGTTGCCAGTTGGACTGCGACGCAAACGGCGTCGCAGATTGCGTCGACCTCATCGTGAACGTCGCGCGCGACCTCGACCGCGATGGTCGCATCGACGCGTGCGAAGACTGCAACGCCAATGGTGTGCCAGATCCGACCGACCTCGCGGGCGCGCTCAACTGGTGGACGATGCAGTCATCGCCTGCGCGGATCATCGAACTCGATGGGAGGTCGGGAGTTCAGCGGCGCGTCATCGATCCAATGAGCGTTGGCATCCAAGTTCTGAATTCGATCGAGACCAATTCGGATGGATCGCTTTTGATTGGGGCAACCACCGAAACTGGTCTGGCTCTCTATCGCTTCGACCGCGGCACAGCGCAGTTCACAAGGATCACTGCAACGCAGAGCGGCTTTCCACTCGCAGATCGAATTCGCATTGCGCCGAGCGGCGGCGGGGCTGCAGCATGCGATGTGCTCAATGCCACGACCGCACGCATCACGCGCTGGCGGCTCAGCGACGGCGCATCGCTAGGAACCGTCGCCCAACTCGCAGCTGGATCGATGCCGCGGTCATTCGCCCGTCAAGGCAGCGCGATACTCGTCGTCAACGCCGACGGAACAATCGTTCGGGTCGTTGAGGACGGATCTCCCCTGCCATTCGCAGCGCTTGCGGCTGGTGCAGATCCAACTGACATTCTCGTCGCATCGGATGGCCGCATCCTCGTCAGCGACCGGGCGACCGACTCCATCCTCGCCTTCTCTGCAACAGGAACGGCTCTGGGTCGCTTCGATCTTGGACCAGTGCCGACCTCGTCCGTCGCGCTCATCGATCCACAAGGACTGCGAACGGCGCGGCAGAATCCAGGCGTGGTTTTCGTCGTCGCTGCAGGCGCAAGCGCCGCAGTCCATGGATTCCGTCTTTCAGACGGCTACTACCTGCGAACCTATCGCATCTACAGAGTGGATGCAGTGGGATCCGACGCGATCGCCCAGATCGGGCCGTCGCCGCTCGACACCAACATGAACTTCGAGATCGACTCGTGCGAAGGAGTCATCGCAGCTGACATCAACGGCGACGGCGCTGTCAACGGGATCGACCTCACCACGCTGCTCTCCGCGTGGGGCTCGTCGAACCAGACCGCCGACATCGACAACGATGGCATCGTCGCTGGGTCCGACCTCGCTGCACTGCTCTCTGCCTGGACGGGCTGACCCCTGTTGACGGGGGTCGGTGCGATCGGCGTAGGTCAATACACTCGACCAAACACGCACAGCAGAGAATCGAGATTCTCGGGATCCACCATGAATATTCATCCTCCAGAACTTGAACACTTGGCTTCCACGTTCACTTTTCAGTTCACCAATTCTCGCCCCAAGCAGTCATTGATCATCGAAGAGCACCTCCCAATGTATTTTGGCAACGACTCGAGCAGTGAATCTGACGAGTTGCCGGGAGATGGATGCGGGAAGAACATGCTCGCTTCGTACCCGACCATACATGCGCCCTATGAACCTTACGTCACAGCGTTTCTCATTTGGCTCAGTCAGCAAACATCCGAGCTTCGAATGATTGATGTCGGCGCCTTGTGGGGACACACTTCGTTGGTCGCAGCAAGCATGTTCAAGCAATCAACGATTCATCTCTTCGAAATGAACCCGCTCACGGCGACCGTTCTGAAAGCCAACTTGGATTTGAACGGACATTTGAACGCCACGTTCAAACTTCATAACGTGCTGTTGTCGGATGTTGATTCTGAAACCATGGTCACCTTCCGACATTACACGGCCAGATACGGGATCGGTGACGGCAGCACCAAGCCCTTGTCGCCATTGAAGGTTTGGCATGAAAACCTCAAGTCACAACTCAAGCGATTGACGAACAGACACTCGCGCGGAATGTTTCGGAAAGTGCGAATGAAAGTGGCGAGGCTCGACTCGATGTTTCAGGACCAGAGTTTCAAACCCAATCTGATCAAGATCGATGTTGAAGGCTCTCAATACAACATCGTCGAGGGGTCAAGAGAATTGATCCAGCGGCATCGCCCGTTCCTGTTGATCGAATTTGACCAGCCTGGGGCCGCAAATGAAATAGGTCGCACCAATCGTGACTTGCTGAAGTTGCTGTGCAGTTGGGGATATTCTTGCCTGTGGGGAGATCATCGGGCTCGACAATCAAAGTGGGTGACTATCCAGCCGGATTCGCCTCTCGACATCGAGGTCAATAGCCTGGGAATTTTTCTCCCGACGTAGGTAGTGCAAAGCCATCGCGCGTCTTGCGCTGCGATAGGTGGGGCCTGACGCCGGACGCCTTGGAATGGTGGGATAGTGTCGAAAAACGACACGAACCCACCATTTCAAGGGGCAGTTCAAGAGGGTCACCACCGCGACCCAATTCCTTGGGGCGCGGTGGCTGCACAACTGATTCGGGCCGAAGTTTTCGCACTCCCAACCCTGGCCTTGCTCCTGGACTCCGTGCCACTCCCAGCGTGATCACTCACGCCGATTCTGGGGACGGGGTACTGGCGACTCGGAACCCGATGTTGTTGTTGGCGTTGTTCGGGTTGTTGTTGTTGCGGTTCGACGCACGGCAGTTGTTGGAGTTGTTGTTCCAGCTGCCGCCGCGAAGGACGCGGTTCGAGCCATGTCGGAGCAGTGCCGCTTCAAAGCGTACCGCTGATCGCCCAATCCGGCGCGCATCAAGACACCGGGAATCAGCCCCCGCCTAGTCGAATAGCGAGCGTGTCCAATCCATGCTGCAATGCGCGGGGTGGTATCGGCGATCACCGCGTCGCGTTGGTCACCCTCCGGCGCTGCGGCGACTGCGACGGCGCACTCGCGCAACCTGCGAGTCGCCCGAACGAGGCTCGCCCGCTGAAGGCGCCGAGAAGGACCCGCAAGCGTGAAACCGAGAAACGGCACCGAGCTTGTGGTGCGATGCACACCACCCTTGTTGGGATGCAGGCGAAGGCGTTGCCCGCCAAGGAGTTCCGCCGCATGGGCACGCAACTCCCACAGTTGGCGCGAGTCATCACCAAAGACCAAGAAGTCATCGCAGTACCTGATGTACTCCCCCCAGCCGAGGCGGTCCATGATCGCATGGTCGAAGCGATCGAGGAAGACATTCGCCAAGAACTGGCTGGTCAAGTTGCCGATCGGGATCCCCCGTCGACGCGCGACCACCGAAAAGAGGTCGTCGCCTGGGAACCACTCTTGGACCGGGTCCTGCGGGTTGCTGCCGTCGATGATTCTGTCCATCACGGCAAGAAGTGGTCCGTCTGCCACGACCCGACGCACTTCCCCCTTCAAGATCTCATGGTCGATGCTTGGGAAGAACTTCATCACATCACCTTTGAGGACGAAACGCCGCCGCACCATCAGCGTGGATGCGCGCAACAGCGCGCGATGCGATCCCTTCCCGACCCGGCAGGCGTACGAATGCGCCACGAACCGCCGTTCGAAGTGAGGTTCGAGGATCGACACAATCGCATGATGAACCACGCGGTCGCGAAAGGGCGCCGCGCTGATGAGCCTCGGCTTCGGTTCGCGGATCGTGAATGTCCTATAGCCGCCAGGCTGCCAGGTTCCCGATGCGAGTTCGTCGGCGAGCCGAAAGCATTCAGGTTCGAGGTCAAGCAGAAATCGACTGGCTTCACTTTGGTTTCGCTTTCCCCGTGAAGCCGAGCGCGCAGATCGAATCAGGTGGGCTGGGTCGCAGAGTGTCCGGAAGAGTTCACCGTGGATGCCGATGCCTTTCGCCATTATTGGTCATGTGCCTCTGGGAATTTCTTTAGGAGCTAGATTCACCGCTTGATGGTCGTCCGATCAACTGCTCAACGGACGATCCAATATCGCGTGCGATCTTGCGAAGAAGCGTGGGGGAAATGTCATGCGCATGAAACGGGACCGTCGTGGCACGACCATCGGTGTGGCGGTACTGCCGATGAGAACCCCTCCGGCGCGCAACCCTGAACCCTGAGCGAAAGAGGCACGCTTCGACCTCTCGCGACTTCAAAACTGGAATATCCCCCACTCTTATGCAACCTTGAGTTGCTCAGTGCCGACAAACTGCGCCTCGAGTATTGGTTCACCGTCTTCTAAGAGCATCGCAGCAACTTCGGTCAAGTTGGTTCGCAGTTCGTCAGCCGTCGCTCCTTGGGAGTGCGCGCCTGGCCAACCAGGGACATAGCCGACAAAAAGCCCCGTCTTGTCGTCACGTTCGATGACAGCAGTGAAAGTTCGCATTGAATGAAGTGTATCCGTCAGCGGCGCGCGGTCAGAAAGACCCGCCCTTTTTCTCAGGCTTGGGTTCGCGGATCGTGAATGTCCTATAGCCGCCAGGCTGCCAGGTTCCCGATGCGAGTTCGTCGGCGAGCCGAAAGCATTCAGGTTCGAGGTCAAGCAGAAATCGACTGGCTTCACTTTGGTTTCGCTTTCCCCGTGAAGCCGAGCGCGCAGATCGAATCAGGTGGGCTGGGTCGCAGAGTGTCCGGAAGAGTTCACCGTGGATGCCGATGCCTTTCGCCATGCGCCCACTTGTGTACCAAGTTCCACCTGGAGTTTGGCGGCGTAGACGGCGGAACTTTCAGGAATCAGACGAAGTTCGTGCGACATTCGAACCAAATGGCGTGCGACTTGCAGGCGCCGATTGGCGACCTCGAGTGCGCGCACCCGCTCTGGCCCGCGGCAATACTGCGCATGGATCAGTTCCTCGAGCACATCGAGATGCGCCGCCTCGATGCGCGAGCCGAGTCCATACCGAACGCTCTTGGGAAACTTGCCGACTTTGGGAAGGATCCAGCGCATGAGGTCGGAAGCCAACAAAACTGCGGCCGGCTCGCCAAGGCGAGCCGGCCGCTGCGAGGGTCTTACCTCGCCTGGCTTGAGTTCGGGCACCGACCGTTCCCGTGGGCGTTTTACGGGCTCGGGCTTTGCTTCAGGTTCATCTGTCATTTGAAGGCATCTCCACCCGTGACCCTAAGGGTTTTTGTTGAAGATGAAAGATGAAAAAGTAGGAAAGGAAACTACGGAGTCCTGGCGACTCGGAACCCGATGCTGACGCCGGCGTCGACCGGGTTGTTGCCGGCGCGGCTCGACGCACGGCAGTAGTAGGAGTTGAGGTTCCAGCTGCCGCCGCGATGGACGCGGTACGAGCCACTTATCGGACCATGTGGGTTGGTCACGGGGCTCGCCGAAGGGTAATACTCCCACCAGTCGTTCACCCACTCCCACACATTGCCAAGCGTGTCGTAGAGACCGAGCGCGTTGGGCAGTTTCGCCGCAACCTGCTTCGTTCCGTACGGTGAGTTGTTCACGGAGTACCACGCCAGCGTCGTCAGCGTGTTGTCGTCGGTTGAGCCGTTGTAGAACGGAGTGGTTGTTCCTGCTCGGCAAGCAAACTCCCATTCTGCTTCGGTGGGCAGGCGCAGCGAATTCTGCGAGAGGAACCCTTGAATCGTGTTCCATGAAACTTGTTCGACTGGGCGATCGAAACTACCGGGGTATCCATTGGCTGCAACGAAGTAACTCGGATTGTTTCCCATCTCTGCCTGCCACTGAGCTTGCGTCACTTCGGTGCGTCCCATATAGAACGCGTTCGTCAACGTCACCTGATGTACTGGCAACTCCCAGTCGTAGCACCCATACTGGTTCGACCCTTGACTGCACCCCATCATGAAAGTCCCTGGCGGAACCAACAGCATCTCGATGTTGCTTGCGTTGTCGCGAACGCGCCATGGCAAGCCCGTGGCGATGATCGCACTTCGAAGATTCGCGTCGGTCACGACCGCTGGGTCTGGCATGAATTGAATCAGCGTTGCCCAGGCTGGAATCCCGCATGTTCCGCCACCGAAGGGCGTCGGGCCCCAGTTGGAAAAAATGATCGCGATGTCGCCGCCACCAACCACGCCGTCCCCGTCGAGGTCTGCAAGGGGAAAGTCACTTCCCCACATTCCCAAGATGAACGCGAGATCCTTCGCCTCGACGCTCCCGTCAAGTCCGAAGTCGCCGACGGCGTATTCGCACGAGTCTGGGAAACAATTTTGGTTGTCGTCTGCAGCAGTCTGGTTGATGAAGATGTCGCAGCGGTCGAGCACACCGTTGGCGTTGCAGTCGTGGTCGAGCCCCGATGCGATGTCGCACGAATCGGGAATCTGGTTTCCGTTGCAGTCTGGCACGCTCCCCTGCGCCATCTCCCAGTCATCTGGAAGACCGTTGCCGTTGCAGTCTTCGCACGAATCTGGAATGCCGTCTGCGTCCACATCGTTCGATGTGCCACTGGCTATGTCGCAGCTGTCTGGAACCGTGTTGGCGTTGCAGTCCTGCGAAGTTCCTGCCGAAATGTCGCACGAATCGGGGATTGCGTTGCCATTGCAGTCCGGCGCCGCACCTGAGGCGATTTCGCAGGCGTCGAAGACCCCATTCGCATTGCAGTCGGGTGCACCGCCCGCGATGTCGCACGAGTCTGGCACAGCGTTGCCGTCGCAGTCAGCTGCGATGCCTTGCGCGATGTCCCAGTCGTCCGGCAGGTCGTTGCCGTTGCAGTCAGTTTCGCATGAGTCTGGAATGCCGTCTGTGTCGACATCGGTTTCGAGCGCCGACGCGATGTCGCACGAGTCTGGAATGCCGTTGGCGTTGCAGTCCTGTTCGGTGCCCGTCGCGATGTCGCAGTAGTCCAGCGCCCCATTGGCATTGCAGTCGGGTGCAATGGTCAGCGTCGCTTCGACCACGCTCGAACCGTTTGCACACTGCGTCGCACTGACGAGTGCGTTACCTGTCAGGCTCGCCGACATGTTGCCAGGTGGCGATGCAGCGACAAGTGCGTTCCACTGCTTGGCCGAGAGCATGATCGTGGCGACATCGGGCGTTGAAGGACAGTCATTCGCCCCCGTCTGAAAGAGCGTGGTCGAGATCGTCGACCCAGCAAGCTTGAGCGTTGCGAATTCAGTCGTGAGGTTCAGGTCGCCAACTGCCCGGACCGTGATGCGGACTGGCCAGAAGGTTGGGCCGACTCCGGCGAGACTTCCCGAGGCGGTCACGCCAGCGCCGAACGCTCCCATGTTGCCGGTCGAACGGGTCAGCGAACTTTCGCATGCGTCGCCGGTGCCGTCTGCGTCGCAGTCGGCTTGGTCTGCGTTGGCGATGGTCGGGCAGTTGTCACTCGCGTCGGGAAAGCCGTCGCCGTCGGAGTCTTGCCCCGATGCCGAAGGTGCCCAGCCAAGTGCCGCAACAACCGCCAACGAAATGATCGTGAAATACGCCCGAGATTGACTTGCCATGCTTTGCTCCGCTAAGAATTCATGCGAACCCCGAACCCGAAAACCCAACTCGTAGGTTCAATGTACCCCAGCAGCCTGAGGATTCCATTCGTTCCCCCCTGTTTACGGGCAGATATGTTCACGCTTCCGTGCAGATTTGCCCGTAAACCGGGGGGGTGGCTGAGTGCGACTATCGGCGTTGAACTCCCGAGGCTAAGAAAAACCGCCGCTGTTCGAACAAACGTCTTGCACGCCGATACTTTGCGAGGCACAATGGAGGCATGGCAGTGACGAGCGATTCAATTCGAAAGATCATTCGGGCTTCGCCGTTCAAGCCGTTTCGCATTTTCCTCGCGGATCAACGGACAATCGACGTCAAACATCCAGAGTTCGCTTGCATCGCACAAACTGGCCGAGAACTCTGCGTGCACCAACCCGATGGCGACCTAGAACGCATCGACCCACTGCTGATTGTCTCGATCGCCGACTTGGACGATCAAGGCCGCGCAATGCGCCCCCCCGAGAGCGGTCAAGCGGCCTGACGCCGGAAGCCTTGAAATGGGCAACGAGTGTCGATTTTCGACACTATCCGCCCATTTCAATCAAGGGGGTGGCGCGTGCGGCGTTGGGTGCGATCAACGTACGGTGGGTTTGCAACGGTGGCGTAGTCGCGTGTCGAGCGCTCGGACTACGGATTCTTGGCGACTCGAAACCCGTAGAGGAGGCTGAAGGTTTGTGGTGTGAGGGCGCTGCGCCTCGCCGCGTTGCAGTAGATGGCGTAGCCGGTCCAGGCGCCGCCGCGCAA
>CAYHHO010000049.1:0-21609 GCA_964356445.1 uncultured Singulisphaera sp.
GACTGTAAATCTGTTGGCTTAGCCTTCGTAGGTTCGAATCCTACTTCGCCCATTCCCCCGGTTTCGCACAGCGTCGCATGGCGCTGCATTGCGCTGCATACTCTCGCAGCGACAAGAACTTGCAGATGATTCGTGCGAAGCAGTGCGAGCGGATGCGGACGGGTGCTGTGACGCATTTTGTGCTTCAAGTGTGACGCATTTTGTGTCGCGCCATTTTTGAGAGCGTTCAGGTTCCTCTTGCTGCCCGCCTTCGTCTGCCACCGCCTCCCAGAATGACCGCTTGAACCGGTGCTCGGTCGCGAGTGTGGCATCGAGCGACTTCTGCTCCGTCGCCTTCCGTGCTACCGGCGCCAGCGTTCGCATTCGGACGAGATAGCGCGCCGCGTGTCGGTACGCGGTGCGGCGCCCATCAGCCAGAATCGCGTTCAGCAGCGCTCTGTACAGGTGCCAGCTGGCTCTCGGCGCCACGCGTTCGAACGCGCGCGCGAGGCTCACGAGTGTCTCGTATTCGTGCCCGTCGAGTTCGTCCGTCCGCGCGGCCAAGAGTTTGGCAGCATCGAGCAGGGCATCGGCCTCGTGCAAGAACCGCAGCGCGACGTGAATGTCGGGGTGGCGTGAAGCCGTCTCGATGGCGCGGCGGCGGCGGCTCTCACCCGCCCGACCAGCGTCGGTGGCAGCACTGTCGTGCGTCGCCACGAACGCCTCGATGTCTGCAAGTAGCGCCATGCCCGGCCGCCGTCCAAACTCCTCCCACAGCACTTCGACGGCCTCGCCGATGCGTCCAAGACTGCGCAGTGCCAGCGATCGCACCATCGCCGCACCGTACGGTTCGTCGCAGGGCTTCTCTGGATCTCGCTCTTGATCGTCAGCGACTGCCCGCTCCACCCACTCGAGCGCTTCCTCGTGACGCCCCGCTTCGTTCAACCTCCGCCCGATCGCGATGCCCGCACGATCCGCGTGGCCATTGAGCACGCAGAGCCTGATGAACTCGTCGACCTCGCGAAGACAGTCCGCCACACGCTTGAGAGGTGCGATCACGCGGTACCGCTCGTGAAACCGGCTCCACGCCTCCTTCGAACGAGCGGACCGACCATCGTCTGCGGGCGCCGGTAGCGAGTCCAGCTCGGCTTCGTAACCCTTGCGAAGGACATGGAGACCCTCGACGCCAAGCGCGGCTGAGAATGCCTCGACGATGTGATCCGCGATCGGGCTCACATCCTTTTGGACGCGTGTCCGAACCATCGTGGCCAGCTTCTTCCGGTTGCGCGGCTCGATGCGAGCCCACGCCGCGCCCCAGAGCATCACCGCGCGCGAGCACAGCGGATAGAAGCGCGCGTTCGAATCGTCGATCCGCGCGATCACGCGGCAGGACCCGGTCACGATTCGCTTGAGGAGCGGTTCTGCCTCGCCTGCGTGGTCTGCGTCGATCATGAGTTCGAGTTCATCGAGACACGGCTCGAGCATCGCACCAAGTTCGGCAGCGACCCCGTAGGGACCTCTGCGATTCTTCGCAGTAGCGAAAACGGATTCGATCGCTGCGCGGAGCGGGGTCGGGGGATCGGTGCGCCGTGGGCTCATCGTTGAAGTGGGCTGGAAATTATCAGCAACTGCCCCAGCCTTGAACTCGGGTGAAAATGTCCGACGCGTCCGACGTTTGTCTGACTTGTGATGCTTGTCCATGGAACACTCCTTGCGAGAATCCTCGCCAATTTAGGTGTCCACGAAATCGAGGCAGGCTCAGAGGAAGTCCAGAGCACACGCACCCAGACGGCGCGATACGAGGGACTTTCGTTGTTTGATGAATGGGAATTCTTTGCAATCGGCGGGAATCGGTGACGGATTGCTCGCGTTGACTCCGTTCTATGCATGAAAGAACCCATGCTCGGAACCACACACACGAAGGAGATCCCCTGATGCGATTCACACACCACTCCGTACCTCTGCTCCTCACCTCGCTCTGCCTGATCGCCTCTTCGGCGTGGGCGGATCCTCAAGGCGCGCCAAACGCACCGACACATACAGTCGCGCCGAGAGCATCCGAGGAGCCGCTGGCTGCGCGCGCGTTTCGCCCCGAGCCGCTCTACGACATTACCCTCGGAAAAACCCTCGGGGAGACAGTCCAGTCGATGAAGACGATTCTCGGATCCCGAGCGCAATTCGCGGTGGACGAGACTTTACTCGACACGCCAGTTCCGACGATCACACTGCGTCGCGTGAATATCTATGCGATGGATAGCGTGTTGCAACAACTCATACATCCATATGTCACTAGCGAAATCACCTTCATTGGTGACAACCCCGACGACGTGCTCGTGCAGATTGGGCCGTCCAACTTTGCCGCTCGAGATGGAAGAAAGGTCAATGACAAGCCCATCCTTCGCTGCCACGTCGTCTCTCTAGCACTCACAACCGCGGACTACGGCGCTGACACGAACGAACAGACGAAGGAAATCGAGAAGCTGCAGGAGCAGATAAAGTCGGGTCAGAAGTTGGTCATTGACGCGATCCACATGGCGCTCGAGATGCGGATCAAGCTCGATGGAGACGCGAAGCACGCCAAAATGCCAGACCTCAAACTCCACCCCGAGAGCGGCCTGCTCTTCGTCATGGGCACGCCAGCGGACCAAGCTGTGATCGAGTCGGTCATCCGTGGTGCCGTCAGTAGTGGCGCAGCGCAAGGGATTGCAGCACCTCCGAGCACAGGTAACAATGTATCGAAGTGAGCGAAGCACTGCGAGCACGTATGACCTTCGAAGAGACCGCTCTCGACCGAACTCCTCCTCTGGAGCCGGCGAGAGCGCGTCGGCTTTCGACCGCGATGCGTGGCGCATCGCGCGATGCACTCAAGGAACTCTACGAGTGGCAATTCGAGACGGTCGCGCGCGCGGTTGTGAAGGCATTGCGCCATCGCGCGGATCTCGTGGCCGATGCAACGCAGGATGCATGGATTCGCATCGCGACTCAGATGGTGCAGTTCGATTCGACCAAGGCACTCGAAGCGTGGCTGCGGCGAGTGGCGACATCCGCTGCGATCGACCTTCTCCGCAGCGAACTTGCGCGACGTGCGCGCGAACGATCGGTTGCGCAACAGCCCGAGAGCGCGGAGTCGTTTCTCGCAGACCTCGACGCGCTCGACGAAACGACACGAGCACTGCGGATTCTCGATCAAGTGGCACCGGCCTCAAGCGCATTGCTCGGACTCCGTGCGCGAACGAATGCAACGCTCGCGCAACTTGCTGCAGCACTCGGCCTCGGCGAAGCAGCGCTCGAGAGTCGACTCCGACGCGCGGCAACCGACGCGAGGCGCGCGCTCGCAGTCAAGCAAAGAGCACCTCATGACTGAACGAGATCCCAACCTGAGCAGTGATGCACGCAGTGCTGGTCAACCAACGCTCGATCGCGCGCAACTCTTCGATCGAGCACTCGTCGCGTTTGATCGGCACCACGCTCGCGCGCGCGCGATACGCCGTAGCAGTTCAGTCTCCGCGCTCGTTCTCGTCGGCGCAGTGGTGGCGTACTTCATGGTCGCGCGCGGAATCGAGCCAATAGTCGACGACCAGGTGGCGCATCAGACCGATCCAAGCATGCCTGACTCGGTCGCGATCTCGACCGTTCGCACTTCGTCAATCAAGATCGAGATCGTCGAGGGCGACGACGCGCTGCACGCGCTCCTCGATGCGTCAGGTGAATGCATGGGATTTGGCCGCATGAACGGCGCGCTCTTTCTGATTCCGTGTGGTGAACCCGTGCAGTTACCTCCACTTCAGTGACTGCTCCGGCTCTGCGGTTCCCCTCAGACAATTCGTGATTCGTCTCTCGGGGCGTCCATCCCGCGTTTCATGACGGTGGCGCGAGTTGCGTACTGGGAATCGAGGGCAGGTTCTCCGACGAGGTGCTCGGGACGGGCTTAGGCCTCCACCACATCTGCACTTCCGCCGCAGCGTCGACCTTCTCCTGAATCGCGCGGCTGAGTTCCTCTGCCCTGCCGAGCACGAATCCATCCATCGACACGATCTCGCCGGTGGCTCGGTCGCCCGCGAGGCCGCTAATGTCAGGTTGCTTCGGTCCGTCGACGCGCCACACCGCGTGGAGGCGCAGTCGCGCGCGTTCCAACTGCGCGAGATCATCACCGCACGCACCATCAACCGAGGCAAGTCCATCTTCGCGCTCGAGAACGCCGAGCAACAGCACCGACTGGTCAATGATTTCGACAATCGCCCATCGAGGCGCATTTCCGGCATCATCCCAACCCATTGGAATGCGGACCGTCGCACGAGAAACGCGCCCCGCCGCGCGCACACCAATCGGCCAGTGAATCACAGTTTCAGGGGGATCATGGGAATCAGGCTGGTTCGTCTCGTTCGCGCCATTCGCGCCGTGCATCGACGCGTTCGCGATGGCGACCTGCCGAACCTTGCTGACGAATCCTTCTCGATCAACCGGTACTTCGAGCGGAATCGGCAGTCCGACTCGGTGCCACTCCAACATACCGCTCATGGGCGGACAATCCGTGTGACCGATGTCGTACCAGACAGTCGCGGCGGGAGTTAACGCTTTGTGACCGCTCTCAAGCCCGACACTTCCGTCGGGTTGAATCACTGCCCGCGTGATGATGTGCGTCCACCCTTCGTGCGACGTGACGACCACGGCAGCCCCATCGAGGTTTTCCATCCACCCGAAACCCAGCCACGGTCGCACGATCCATACCTTGGACTCCGCGAAAGGGGCGCGCATCGAGAGATCCGGTTTCACGCCCACCTGCGGGTGATCGATGAAACGGATGATTTCACTTCCGACGGGAATGGTCGGCCCCCACCATATTGCCGGCCACCGCGGATACATCGCGTGCGAGGCAACCTCGATGCTCGCTGATCGATCAACTGCCTTGAACGCGCCTTTGAACCCATCCGCCTCGGCGCGCGCGCGAAACTCCTGCGAGATATCCGGAAGTCCGGCTGCTTTGCGCGACTCCAAGTACCGCACGAAGCCAGTTGCGTCTTGCGCAAGACCCCATAGCCCGAACTTGCTCGTGGGCTGATCACCCCACGAGAGATATCGCTTCGGTGAAACCGCGCGCGCAACTTCATACGCCTCCTCGGAATCGGGGAAACATCGTGCAAGCGCCGTCCCACCTACATCCTGCGCAAAGTTCCACACCAACGATGCGTACGGCTGTGTCAGTGGGGCGCGCTCACGCCGCCGCTCGACGAGCAAGTCGATTGTCTGCGCCGCGAGGTTGGGAACGGGCTGACTGGCGTACTTGAGCCACAAATCGAAGTGCCATGGATCGGGCGTGTCAGCGAGCGCGTCTGCCTTGAGGCGTTGCCAGTGCTTGGCGAAGACCGCGAGGGTCTTGACCGGCCTGACGGGAGCATCGTTGAGATCGAGCGCCGTGAATCCGAACCCGATGTCGACGACCCAGCCCATCTCCCCCGCGGGATTGCAGCTGAAGGACTCGAGTCGCGTGAGTAACTGTTCAAGTGCCTCGGCCGCCGCGGCATCATCCACGCTCAGGTTCTTGTACGAGAACGCATCTCGAAATCTCTTTGCGAGCGTTGCGACCGACATGGCATCGAACATCTGCGGCCGCGCGCGGTGCTTGGCGGCGGCGGCCTCCTGCTCAACCGTTGCTGCGATGACGGACATCTCACACTCGCATGCATCCTTCTCCACCAATCCCGCCTGATGTAATCGATGCACCGCAGCTGCGACCAACACAGCCAACCCCTCGGGCGTGGCGTGAAGTCCGTCGCGCTGCAGGAGGCGAACAGACTCACCCGCCGGATAGATGAAGCCGGCGATTTCGATCGCCGCGCCTGAGTTCACAGCATCGGCGAACGCTGAGACATTGAGCACGAATCGGTTCGGCCGCTCTGCTGCCCAGTCGGTGAGGCGCTGATTCGCCTGCGCTCGTACGCGGGCGCCAGGATCGTGCGATTCTTTGAGCAGCCCGCCTTGCGCGTGCTTCATGTCGGGTACATCGCCAATGACGATTGGGCAATCGAATCGATCCAGTTCGGCAAGCGCCGCATCGACATTGGCCAATCGCTGCGCGTCTCGTTCTGCGGCAAGTACATCGAGCGGAATCGACTGGTGCACGGGCCAGAACAACCAGTCCACAGCGATGACCACGGTTGGGCGATCCTTTGCGGCGGAAACCGCCTGCTCGTGCAACGCACCCAACGGATCAATGAATGTCGCACCGTCGCCGTAGTTGCGCGGCACATCGTGCGGCACCGTGACGACCGCGCTGTACGCGATCCCAGCGTCCACCGCGAGCCCCGTGCCTGCACAGGCAGAGCAGCTCGCGCCGCTTACGAGATCAGCGGTCGATATGGTGTTGAACGGACGACCTGGAGCCACGGCGGCACCAGCGCCCGCCGTCACGCTTGCGCCGAGCAGTGCAGGCTTCCCCAACACCGGATGCGTGCAGGCAGTGCAGAAGATGATGAAGACGACGGACGCGAAGGTTTGCGCGAAGCACCGCGCGCACTGCCATGAGGCCGCGAGCGTCCTGCGTCGCGCGAGGCAATCGCAAAGGTGGACGAGGCACGACATGTTGATGGAGCGCCCCACTTTCACTGGACACCAAATCTTACGACCCCACTCTCCTGGCAGCATCGAACGGTTTGGGACTTCCCCACTTTCAGTGTCCACCGAGAGCGGGGAAGTGCAGCTGGCGTAGGCAAGGAGTCCTTGAAATGGTGGGTTCGTGTCGAAAAACGACACGAACCCACCATTTCAAGAGGGTCGGTGGTCAGGCGAGCGGTTCCGCATACCTCAGAGAAGTCAAACGATGACCCAAAATTCGAACGATCTTCCGTGATTCGACCGAGTTTCGGCTAGCCTGTCCAATAATGCCCGCAAGTCCGCCCCCCAGCCAGTCAGTCAGTCAGTCAGTCAGTCAGTCAGTCTAAAGGCACGCCATCCCAGTTTCTTTGGGGCGCGGGCATGACGATCTCTCGCGCGCTGCGGCTCCCTTGGGTCCGGATCTCCGCGACCTGTGTCGTCGGGTCTGTCGTGCTCTATTCGCTAATGGAACGGACAGAGACCGCTGCTCTCCTGGGGCAGTTCGAACGGCTGGTCGATGCGGATCAGGCGTTGATTGAGCACTCGATGCGCGACGCGACGGAAACCGCCATTGTGGTACAGCAACTGTTTGACGCTTCCCTCGATCCAGGCGTCACGGAGACCGTGAGCCGAGAAGAGTTCACGGCTTTCGCAAAGGGGCTTCCGAAGATTCCAGGACTGCGTAGCGTCCTCTGGTGCCAACTATTCCCCGCAAACGAACTCGGGCGTTTCGAGTCCGAGTTGGTCGATGCGTATGGCAAGACCGCCGCGGTTCGCGACCTTGTCGACGGTGTCCTCGTTCCGGCGGCTCCGGCCACTGAGTACTGCATCGTCAGATATGTTTGGCCCGTCGACGGCAATGAAGCGGTGATTGGGCTCAACTTTTTCTCCGAGACCGCGCGGCGCGAGGCGTTCTCCCGCGCGCGCGACACCGGAGTGATTGCTATGACTCCGCCCGTCACGCTTGTGCAGGAGACCCAAACAAGCCGTGCGCTCATCATCTTGGCCCCCCACTACGCCTACGGCGCAAGTCTCGCCACCCCGGCTGAGCGGCGCGAGCGCTTCCACGGGTGCGTCGCTACGGCGGTTCGCGTTGCACCCATCGTCGAGGAATTGGTTGCAAACGAGAGACTCGCTCCACAGGGGATTGACTTCGTCCTGCGCGACGTCTCAGTCCAAGGCGACGCTGGGTTGCTTTGGCAGTTCCAATCTACGGCACCCAATCTAGGATGGACCCTCAGCCACATTCCCTCTGACACGACGCGCCGGGCGACGTTTGACATTGCTGGACGCACACTCGAGCTGTCGGCCTCACCCACCCAGCGCTTTGCATCCATCCACTCTACCGGTCAATTGGGCGCGGGCCTCACCGTCCTTGGGACGGCGAATCTCGCGATTGCTTGTTTCTTAGTCCTCGCAGTCCGCCAACGCCGTCGGCTGGATGCCAACGCGAGCGCACTCCTCGCGAGCGAATCGCTCCATCGCAATCATGCCGAGAGCGCCAACACCGCCAAGTCGAAATTCCTCGCCGTCATGAGCCATGAACTCCGGACACCCATGAATGGCGTGATCGGGCTGCTTGATGTCCTTTTGCAGACAAGCTTGAAGCCAAACCAAATGGCGATCGCCACGCGGATCCGCAGTAGCGCGCACGCCCTCCTGTCCACTCTTAGTGAAATCCTCGACTTCTCCAAGATCGAAGCGAACAAGTTAGCCATCGTCATTGAGCCGCTGAGTGTTGAAGAGGTCGTCCTCGGCCCCTGCAGCATGCTCGATTCAGTCGCGCGCTCCAAGCGAATTGAGTGCACCGTCTTTGTCGACCCGACTTTCCCCAGTCAACTTCTGGGAGACGCCACGCGCATCCAGCAGATCCTTGTAAACCTCCTGAGCAATGCGATCAAATTCTCGTCTGGACAAGAACGAGTCGGGAGCATCGCCGTGCGCGCAGTCATGGTCGAAACGGAGTATCCCTCCGGCGGAGTGTGGCTCGAACTTTCGGTGCGCGACAATGGCGTTGGCATGAAGCCAGAGACCATGGCACGACTCTTCAAGCCCTTTGAGCAAGCAGCCGCGGATACAGCAAAGACCTTTGGTGGAACTGGACTGGGATTGGCGATCTCACACCAACTGGCCCATCTCATGGGCGGCGAAGTACGCGCTGAGAGCACCTTTGGCGAAGGCTCGTTGTTTACGTTGCGTGTTCCTCTTGCGCGACCGACACATGCTGCGACGCCGGATGAACTCGGCGTACAGGAATCGAGCGATCCGCTTCTCGCAGGACTGAACTGCTGTATCGCAGGGCAAGACACTGTGTTCACTCAGGATGTGGCGACCTACCTTCGGCATGCGGGCGCCAAGGTTCAACTCACCGCCTCTCTCGCATCGCTCGCGGTCCGAGACCCCACTTGCTGGGTGATGGATATGGAACAGTCGAGATCGCTCTCCGAGTTGCGCCAGATGATCTGCGTGTCCGTTGGACACGATTTGAATTCGCCGATCTCGCAACGGGACAAGTACTTCGTTCTGATGCGCGGCAGCCGAAGGCGGCCTCGTTTCATTGCCCCGAACATTCTTGAACTTGATGCTGACATGGCAACCCGCGAGCTCATCGTCAACTCAGTTGCCCTTCTCGTCGGGCGGGCGGGCGAGACTGCGGAGCATTCCGCCAGTTCGAGAGGAGTGCATGTTGACGATGGCTTGTTGGAAGTGCGGTCAGCTAGAGACTCCCTGCCAGAGATCGGGTCCGGCGCGCGCGACCGACTCATTTTGGTGGCCGAGGACAATGAGACCAATCAGGAAGTCGTCCGATTGCAGTTGGCCGTGCTTGGATTCACCGCAGATATCGTCGAAAACGGGCAATTGGCGCTGGCACATTGGCAGACTGGTAGTTATGCGATGTTGATTGCGGACATCCAGATGCCCACGATGGATGGGCACGAACTCATTCGACGCATCCGCGCCGAGGAGGCGAGTTCTCCGGGCACGAGGCGTACTCCCATTCTTGCGGTGACTGCTAACGCGCTGCAATCCGAAGTGGAGGTCTGCCTCGCGTCGGGCGCGGATGAGTACCTGACCAAGCCATTGATCATGGATCACCTCAGATTGGCGCTTGGACGGATGCTTCCAGCGCACGTGACGGCTCCAGCGAGTGAAGACTGTTCCCACCCGGTGAATCTGCCAGAACTCGTCAAGGCGCTAGGCGTTCCCGCACACAGTTTGGAAAAACTGAGCGCGAATTTCCGGCTAGGCGTCCTGAAGCACGCAGCGGCAATTGAGGAAGCTGTGCTCGAAAATCGCCTCGCGGAAGCGCGTGCCATCGCCCACAAGTTGAAAGGTGCGGCGACTACTTTCCGCGCGACGGAGTTGGCGAAACTGTGCGCAGATCTTGAGCGCACGGGCTCCACCGAAGGAGCGCCGGACGTTCGGACTCTGGCTCGAAGAATCACGCACGAAGCTTGGCGGGTGGCGGAGTTCCTCGAAAGTGGCATTCCGGCAATGACTTGACGAGGGTCATCCTCTGGGGATTGATGAAGTCCAAACGGACCAGGCGAGGTGATTCAGGGAATCATTTCTCGCACGGCTGAGTGAGTTTGCTCGACCTTCGTATGGGCCTGCCTCGATTTCGTGGACACTTGAATTGGCGAGAACACTCGCGAGGGGTGCTCTGCTCACGACGACCGAAAGTTTGGCGCACGCGCTCCCAATCGCAAGTGGGTCAAGGACGTGAAGTACATCTGCGCGAACGCCGCGGGATCGCCAGAGACGAGGAGCACCTCGACACGCTCGACAAGGCGATCAAGCTCATCGAACATTGCCGTGGAAGTCAAGGATGATGAGCGCCACTCCTACCAAGTCAAAGATTGTTTCGCGCAACGCCTTGCGATCACCGCCCGCGTCACGTGCCAGACAAGTTGCTCGCTGGAGATCCCGCTTCACCCTTCGTCGCCACTTTCGCTTGCACCGCCACCGGCTCGAACCGCGCTTGAAAGAAGCGCAGGTACTCAGGTTCGCTGACGAATCGCAGGCCGCGCACGCTCTTGGCGTTCTCAGCAACTTCGATCACCGACTCAGCAGTGACGTCCATGTGCGCCTGTGTGTACACGCGCCGCGGGATCGTCAGGCGCACGAGTTCCAACTTGGGAAAGATGTTCTTTCCCGTGTCCTTGTCGCGTCCTGCAGAGACTCCGCCGCGCTCCATCGCACGGATCCCCGAGTCGACATAGAGCGCCGCCGCTAGCGCCTGCGCAGGAAATTCCTCGCGCGGAATATGCGGAAGGATCCGCGCCGCATCAAGGAACACTCCATGCCCACCGATGGGACGAACGATCGGAATACCTGCCTTGTGGAGCTTCTCGCCTAGGTACTCGACCTGCCCGACCCGCGCGCGAATGTGCTCAAACTGCACTGACTCCTCGATCCCAAGCGCCATCGCCTCCATGTCGCGACCGGCGAGGCCGCCGTAGGTGTGCAGTCCCTCGTAGATGACGACAAGATTGCGGGCGCGCTCCGCGAGGTCGGGGTCGTTGACTGCGAGGAACCCGCCAATGTTGACAAGACTGTCTTTCTTCGCCGAGTTGGTGCAGCCATCGCTGAGCGAGCAGAGTTCCAGCAGGATCGCCTCGATGGTCCGATCCTGTTGACCGGGCTCACGCATCTTGATGAAGTAAGCATTCTCCACGGCGCGCGTGGCATCGAGGAAGAGTGGCACACCGTGGCGCTGGCAGAGCTCGCGGGTCGCGCGCAGGTTGGCAAGACTCACCGGCTGACCCCCTGCCATGTTCACATTCATCTGCAGACAGAGATAGGCAGGTTTGCGCGGAGCCGCGGCGAGGATTGCGCGCTCCAACTTGTTCAGGTCGACGTTGCCTTTGAAGGGAGATTCGTCCTGCGAATCGTGCGCAGCGTCGCAGATGACATCCACGAAGCGACCGCCCGCCAGTTCCTGGTGCACCTTCGTGGTGGTGAAGTACATATTGCCAAGCACAACATCGCCGGGCTTGATGCACAACTGCGACAGAAGATGCTCCGCGCCGCGTCCTTGGTGCGTGGGAATCAGGTGCGCATAGCCGTAGTACTTGCGCACGGCGTCTTCAAGGTGGTAGTAGTTCTCGCTGCCGGCGTATGCCTCGTCCCCCATCATCATTCCGGCCCACTGTCGGTCGCTCATCGCCGAGGTGCCCGAGTCTGTCAGCAGATCGATGTACACATCGCGACTGCGCAGGAGAAAAGTGTTGTATCCCGCATCGCGGATGGCGCGTTCGCGCTCCTCTTGGGTGGTCATGCGGAGCGGTTCAACCATCTTGATCTTGAAGGGCTCAGCCCATGAGCGGTGTCGCATATTCTGGAGAAGTCTATCGACTATTCCTGATTCCACACAACACGGCTGGAGAGGGAGCGCGGCGAAACGAGCGCTCCCGACCGCCGCTGTTCGCTGTCGCCGCGTGAATCCCAACCTCGCCCTCGCGCTCATCCAGGAGGGTTGCCTGCCGCGCGCGCCGGTTCATACAAGGCAATGATCCCCTGCCGCGCGAGGTCCGCGCTCTCGGCGAGAATGCGGGCCGCCTCCTGTGGCGCATGGAAACCCATCGAGTTCTCGGCGCTGACATAGTCGAGCCTGTACTGCGCAGAACGCTGCAGCGCTCGCGCCTGCGTGAGGCGATCCTCGGACACACCCGTCGTCTGCGCGTTGGAGATTGCCGTGATCAGGTCAATGACCGCTTTCTCGGCGCGATCGAGAAGCGCCTTCGTCTTGTCCTGGATCGTGTTCACGCGAGCCAGCAGAGTCGCCTCGTCGGTCGGGTGGCAGTTGAGGCATGCGCTGGTCATGTTCAGGAGCGGGCTACGCACATGGTGGCTGCTCACCTTCACGGCACCAAGACGCTGATATGGCATGTGACAGTCGGCGCACGAAACACCCATGTGTGCGTGCACGCCTTGCGACCACATCTCGAACTCGGGATGCTGCGCCTTCAATGCGGGCGCGCTGGTGATTGCATGCTTCCAATCGGAGAAGCCGATCTTGTCGTAGTACGCCTCGGCGTCTTCGACCTTGAGTCCGTTGTGCCATGGATAGGTGAGGCGCTTCGTCTCCGGTGCGAAGTAGTACTCGACGTGGCACTGACCGCAGACAAGAGATCGCATTTCCTGACGAGAGGCGAGACTATTCGGGTCATAAGGTTCAGCCCGCTTGCCCTCACGCCACCGTTCGATACTGGGAAGGTGCGGAAGCGGAGAGTCATCGTTGGCCAAGTTGGCAAGCCCCTCCAGCATGCCGGGACGGGTCACGCGAAGCGCCATCGACGCAGGATCGTGGCAATCGATGCACGCAACGGGATGCGAGACAAGTTGCGTCGCGTCTCCGTAGGGCATCTTGCATACCTCGCCAAACCCGCGCATCAGTTGTTCACGACCGGCCGCGGAGGTGAGCGGATCAGTGGCCGCTCCTGGAGCCCCCGCCGCAAGACCTTTCTCGCGGTATGCACTCGTGATACTGGCGTGACAGTGCAGGCAAGCACCCGGCTGAGACTTCTTCGTCACGCGTTCAGTGTTGCGTTGATCGTGCAACATGTATGCATGACCACGATCCTCGCGGAAGTCGATGGCGAAGGCGTATCCGGCCCAGATGTTTCGCCAGACTGGGTCTTCGTCAAGTTTCTGAAATGACTCGCTCCCGCCGTGACGGGTGCGCTCGGTGTCAACGGTTCGCTTGTACGAGTCGTACTGATGTGGGAAGTCCACACCCCACTTCGCGGGATCAATCGTCGTTTCATCGAGAACAACCGTGCGGTACGCGACGGCCTGCCCCTCGGCCTTCTTGGTGGAGATGTCTTGGCGCAATGCGAGAACTCCCATCGTGCCGATTGCTGCGAGGACGATCACGCTGGCAGCGATCGCTTGACCTCGGCCGAAGCGGCGTGCAGTGTGTGGTGAGGTCGTGGATTTTGCTGAGGTAGGGTCGATCATGACAAAGGTTTCCTTATCTTGGAATGAGTGTGTGTTCGGCGGCGTGGGCGACACCAGCGTGACAGCGGATGCACCCGTCGCTTTCGACCGAAGCCGCGTGCTCAGTCGACGGATGGTGAAAGAGCGTGCCGTGGCAGCGCACGCAATTGGCCTCGACGATTGCGAGGTTGTGCGGCTTGATTCGGATGACTTCTGGGTAGTCGCCGGTTGTGAAAGCCTTGGAGTGATGCCAGCCGTTCGAGCTTTTTGCGATCCACTTGCCGAGTGGGTCGGTCGGCACATGGCAGTCGTTGCAGGTCGCGACTGCGTGGTGGCGACCGCGCTCCCAGGAGTGGTACTGGGGGCGCATCACGTGGCAGTTCACGCAGGTTTCTGGGCGATCGCTCATGTAGGAGGTTCCCTCGGCGAGAACAAAGGTCGAAACTCCGACACCAAAGAGGATTCCGATTGCTGCGAGGGCGGTCCATTTGAGCAAACGAGTCATGATGGGCGATCATACACAAGAACACGCAATAACGGATATCTACCTCCACGATTCCAAATAGGGTTATCGGGCGCGTCTCACGGAGCCGCCGGGGGCTCAAGATCGCCCTACCTCACCGCGCATTCCGGCGCCGCCGGCGTTGCCTAGAACTCCATAATCAACTGCGTCGCGCCGTACCACTCGCCTTGTTCGACAGTGCCCGACTGGTTGGTGTGGCTGACCTGAATCTTGACGGTGAACGAATCGTTGAGCCGCATGCCGCCACCGAGATCGATGCGCTCCACATCGCTGTCCCACGTCTGGTTGCTCAGCTGACTGTAGAACTGGGAATTCCAGCGCGCCGAGAGCCACATATCCGTCGCGACATTGAACTTCCCCTCGACGAAGAAACTGAAACTGTTGAGATTGCCGATCGCGGGCTGATCAAAGGTGTTCCAAATGAACTCCGCCCAGACTTCAAACCACTGGTGCGCGTACGACGCGTCCAGCCCCCACGTCGTCTGCTTGAAGTTGCCGGGATCTGTGATCGTCGTTCCCGGTCGCGCGACTGGATCCGCCAGCAAGTATCCGCCTTGGCTGAAACTCGCGCCGAAGTTCCACCGAGGATCTGGGCGCGCGCCGACGCGTGCCGTCACGGTCGGCGAGGCGAGGTTGCGATCCCAGAACTGCCACTCGCTCGGACGAGACGAGAGCGATGCGTTTTTCAACTCGACCGTCCAATCGAAATTCGCCTGATCCCACGCGGGAATCACGCCAAATGCACTGAAGCCGCTCGTGTAGGAAGGGCCCCAAATAATCGGATTCCAATCGGGAACATTGTCGGCCTTGTTCTTGCGCCCAAGTTGCACGGCTGAGCCTGGGTTCGCCGGCAACGCCGTGCCATCTCCGATCGAGGTCATCCATCCATACGGCACCGGCGCATCGATGAGCGGATTCTCAAACGACAGGTACCGCCGATTCCACTGACCGAAGCACGTCGCAAACTGCCCTGCGCGCAGGCTCAGTAGCCTGCTTTCGAACGGACGCACAGTCGCGAAGTATTCGTTGAGGATGACCTCCATCGACTCATCTGTCGGATCGAATCCGCGCGACGCCATCGCATACGCCGTGAAGTCGAATGACTTACCGACCGTTGCGTTGCCCATCAGGTTGATCGCAGGCGCGTAGAGCACATTGGATCCCGACTGAAGGAAACCCGGAGGCGGCTGCGTGTAGACCCAGATCGTCTGGTCGATCCACGGGTCGATGCCGAGCGTCCACGATCCATCAGGGTCGCCTGTCGTCAGCGAGTCGCCGAAGTCCTGCATCGCTTGGGAGAGCGCATCGAAGGCGTTGGGGGATTCCTCGGCAATCTGTCCGAGGCAACACGTCATCAGCATGGTTTCGAGCATGACTTCTCCTTCAGGCTTTCGACAGCACGAACGCGTGCACCGGATCTTTGAATCCCTTCACCGGAAATGGCTCGAGAGCATCCGCGCGAATCGCAGCGTCGAGATGCTCGCGCACTTGTGAATCCGCCACGACCTGACCGGGTTTCGCCGCGCTGCAAAGACGACTCGCAAGATTGACGCGCGCGCCAAGCACGGTGTAATCGATGCGCGTTTTCGATCCCATGCATCCTGCGACGACTGGGCCGTAGGCGATGCCGATTCCCACCCGAATCGGCTTTGAACTCGACTCATTCATCCGCGCGCACTCTGCTTGCATCGCGAGTGCGCACCGTGCAAGCCGAAGCGCATCGTCGGGCGCTGACTTGGGCGCTCCCCACACCGCCATCACGAGATCGCCGACGAACTTGTCGACCATTCCGCCGTGCTGGTAGATGACGCCGCACATCGCGCTCATGTGTGCGTTGAGCATTTGGATCACTTCCTCAGGAGTCATGTTCTCTGTGGTCGCCGTGAATCCGCGAATGTCGCAGAAGAGAATCCCTGCATCGACGGTCCGACCCTTCATGTTCAATTCGCCTGCGACAAGCTCCTCTGCAACGGCAGGGTCTGCGACCGCGTCGAGCACGTTTCGATACTTGTCGCGCATCTCAAGACCGTGCGCCATCGTGTTGAAGTTCTCGCCGAGCGCGTGAAACTCATCGCCGCTGCCGAGTTGCACGCGCACATCAAACTCGCCGCGCCCGATCGCGCGCGCTGCATCGCCCAGCACTGCGACAGGTTTCGAGAGGCTCTTGCCCATCAGGTGGCTCAGTAGCCCTCCAACTCCAAGGGCGACTGCAGCCGCGCCGAGGAAGAAGGCATTGGTGCGACTGCGCGCGGCAACGGACTCCGCGAGGCTTTGAACGACGACAAACTTCACCAACTTTTTCGCCGCCCCCTCGATCGCGAATGCGCGAAGCGAGTATGGGGTGCCGTCGGGCGATCTCGCCTGAGACGATGGGGCACCGCCCTGCAAGTGCGACGGCACGACTTCCTTGAGCCACTCCCCCAGCGGCTGCCCTGGCGGCAATGCGATATTCGGACCGACTGCCATCGCGTAGAGGGTCGCGCTCGATGATGCCTCTGCGGGCCAGACGTAGGGCCACGCCGCAACGATCCATCCCACCGGCTCTTCGGTGTTGACGTCGATGACAGGCTGGCGCAGCACCTCGAAGAGTGCGCCGTCGTGCAGCACACAGGCTGGTCTGAGCGGCTCACCGAAGCGCTCGTCCTTCGCTGGCGGCAACGCCTGATGAATCGACTGCCCCAGCGAACTGAGCAATTTTCCATCCGCCTCCACGGGCTCTCCGTCAGCGTCAAGGAAGTACGACTCCGTCGCCTTCAACTTCCTGAGCTCGTACTGGGCGTTGTCGTAGAGCCCCTTCCAGTCTTCTTCAACGAGTGCCGCGAAAAGAAAACTGTTGCGCTTGAGATCACCGGTCACCTGGTGCGTTGCGTCAAGGCGAAGCGACAGACGCTCGTGTGTGGGGCGTACCTCGAGATCGCACACCGCCCGCACCCCATGCTCTTCGGCTTGCGTGACTTGGCGATGCGCGATCAAAACGCCGACTCCGCTCGTCCCAGCGACGAGTGCAAGGATACTCAGCGTGATGCGTCGACTGAATTTCATGCGAGCGTCACTTGGTCCAGTCGACCTCGAGCACTTGCCCGGGCTCGAGCGTGATAGAGCGAGTCTCTTGATCCTTGCGACCGCGCCAGATGGTCACGGTGTAGGTGCCCGGCGGGATCTCCTTGATTTCGAACGAGCCCTTCGCGTCGCTCGTCGTCGAGTGCGGCGTGTCCACCACCAACAGGTGCCCCTGCATGTGCTCGTGCACCTCGCAAAGGAGAAAGACGTAGCCCGGCTTGTCGAACACAACCGCGGGTGGCTCTTCGCCTTTCATGAAGCGACCGACATTGAACTTCTTCGCCGAACTTTGGGATCGCACCGCGTGCAAGACCTGATCCTCGTTGGGGAAGATCACTGGAGTGCCGACTTGCACCACGAGCGTGCCTGGGCGAAACTGAATCCCCTCTTGGCGAACACGCACGGGAGCGGTGGTTGCCGGATCCAGCGGCGGCGCGCCCGATCCAACCCAAACTGCCGCAACCGGCGCGTCAGGCAGCGTCGTTTCGACTGGAGCCTCGTAGTCGCTCTTCGACTTCGTCGGCGCGCGCGGCTCTGGCACCTTGACGACGCCGCGGAGTGTTGCGGTGGCGCTTGAAGGTGCTGGTGGCGCAGTGGCTGGATTCGCTGCAGTCTGACGCTCGCTCTGCGGCGCATCGTCCGCAGCAGATATCCCCAGCGCTGCAAACATCAACGACCCCACAGACAATGAAAACACAAGCACCAGTCGCGCGCGGATTTCCACGCGGCGGATTCTAACCGCGCCATGCGCGTGCTCTATCGCATAGCCTGTCGAATCGAAAGGAGCGCAGTGTGACAGTAGAACGGGAGCAGGTGTTTGAAGCCGTGCGTGAGATCATCCGGACTGACCTCAAGTTCACCGGCGTCGACATCGTGAATGACCTTGAACTTGTCGGAGGCGGGCTTGGCTTGGATTCTCTCGACCTGCTCATGCTGGTGACGGGAATCGAGAAGCGCTTCGGGCACAAGATCCCCCAGCAGAAACTGGATCGCGAAACGATGGGAACCGTTGGGAGATTCGTCGACTTCGCCACGGCCGAAATCGCGGCGGCAAGTCGATGACCGATTTGATCGGACTCCTTCCGCATCGCCCGCCCTTTCTCTTTGTCTCAAGGGTCTCGGGTTCGAATCAACCGTCATCGGGCGAATCGAACGCTCCGACCAGCGATCCCAATTCGTTTACCGCTGAGTGGAAAATCACTGGCGAAGAGTGGTTCTTCGCGGGCCACTTCCCAGGTGACCCCATCGTGCCTGGCGTCCTGCTGACCGAGGCGCTCGCGCAGACCGCTGGGATCTTGCTCGCATCGTGGGACCAAAGTGCGCAGCACGCGGGGGCGCTGGTGCACTGCGACATTCGCTTTCGCGCGCCCGTGCGCCCACCGGCCGTTGTCTTCCTGCGAGTGACGTTGGATGGCGACAGCGGCAAACTCTTCCGCTTCGTGGTCTCTGCGAGCGTGGCGAATCAAGTTGTCGCTGACGGGAGCCTCGTGCTCGCGGTCAAGTCTCCTCCGGCTCACCGACCAGATTCACAGCGGGTCGACTCCTGACGAGATTGCGAAGGACCGCGACAGTGCCATGCACCGTGGCAGCTGGACCGCGTCCAAGGCGCCCGAGAGTTGCATCGACCGCCGCAAGGACCGCGCCACACTGCGAACCGTTGATGACCAGTGGGGGTGTGAACTTGATGAGGTTTGACTTGCTGTCGCTGACTTGCGCGAGCACGCCGTGGCGTTCGAGCATCTCCATCACGAAGGCTTGACCATAGGCGAGACGCTCAAGCGCGCCGATGAGAGGCATGCGGGCCATGAACTCCTCGGTGGCTGACTTGCGAAGTGCCAGCCCCAGCATCAGACCTCGGCCACGCACTTCGGCAGCAACTCGGTGGCGGCCCACGCACTCCTCAAGGCCAGAGCGCAGCACTCTCCCTCGCTCCAACGCAGCGCTTGAGAGATTTTCACGGTCCACGATTTCCAAAGTCATGAGCGCAGCAATCATCGCGAGGATTCCCCCTTGGAATGTCGACGCATGCAAGAGGGCGTTGGCCATCGAATCAAAAGTCTTCGCCCAGATGTCCGACCTGACGAGCGTCGCGCCAATTGGGATGTATCCGCCAGAGAGTGCCTTCGACAACACGACCATGTCTGGGAGCGCATCCGCGTCGTGGTGGGTCGCAAGGAACCGCCCTGTTCTTCCGATGCCTGTCTGAATCTCATCGGCAATGAGCAGCGTGCCCGCACGCCGACAAAGCCTCGAGGCTTCGCTCAAGTACTGGGGATCGACGACTTGGCAGGTCTTCCCTTGAACCGGCTCGACGATGAACGCTGCGAAGCGGCGCGACTCGAGAGCCCGCTCCAGTGCCGGTAGGTCATTGAACGGAACTTGCTGCGATTCACCAAGATCGCCAAAGGGCACTCGCAGGTGTGGGTTTCCGTTTGCAGCCAATGACCCGAGGGTGAGCCCGTGAAAGGACATCGAACAGTGCAAGACCCCCGATCGACCAGTCGCGCGCCGCGCAAGCTTCATGGCACACTCGACAGCTTCGGTGCCCGAGTTGGAGAAGAAAACCCGGTCAAGACCGAGGTCGACTCGCTCGCAGAGCCGCGTTGCCAAGAGCCCCGCAAGCGCGTTGCGCTCGAATTGAACCCAATTCGGCGAACCCGCTTCGAGTGCTTCAGTGAGTGCTGCAATCATCGCCGGGTGATTGCGACCGATTCCGTGCACCGCGAACCCAGCGAAGCAGTCGATGTACTCGCGCCCAGCTGCATCCCAGAGAAGCGCCCCAGATCCACGAACCCACGACCGATCGAACCCCGTCAAACGCAGCATCTTGCTGAACTCTGGATTGACGTGAGCGTCAAATCCCAACAGCCCCGAGGACTGCGCGTCCGCGAGCAACCGGCGAAAATCTGTAGTGGTCCCAGCCACGACCTTATAGTAACTCGATGCGCATCGTCGCAATCGTTCCGGTCTACAACACGCTCCGATCGATCCCTGCCGTACTGCGCGAACTCTGCGCAGCCGGACTGCCCGTGATACTGGTCGATGATGGGTCTACCGATGGCACGCATGATTGGGCAATCGGCTGGAAGGACGAAGCCTCCGATCGCTGGGTCATTCGCTTCGACAAGAATCGCGGCAAAGGTGCTGCATTGGTTGAGGGATTCGCCCTCGCAGTCTCACTCGGATTCGACTGCGCGATGACGGTCGATGGCGATGGGCAGCACGGCATCGCAGATGTTCTTCGCATCCGAGATGCTGTGAAACCAGGGTCGCTCTTGATCGGAGCGCGAAATGAATACACACCGGGATATCCATCGAAAAGCCTGTTTGGAAGATCACTTTGGGCACTCGGAGTGCGCGCGCTCACGGGGCTTGGAGTGTCAGACCCAGTTTGTGGACTTCGCGCATATCCGCTGGTCGCTGGATCAACGATCCGATGCGTTGGAGGTCGGTACGCATGGGAAGCGGAGTACTTGATTCGTTCAGCTTGGTCTGGCGTCCCCATCGACGAGTTGCCGATCGAGACGATCTATCACCCAATCGAGATTCGAGTCAGCCACTTTGCTCTGCGCGATTGGGCCGAGTCCATCGCCAATTTCGTTTGGCTCGCTCCGCGCCGGGTGCTCGATCTACGACCGTCGCGTGTGTGCGGACCCTTGCTTCACCGAAGAGACCGCTCATGGCGGTGGATGCTGTTCGCAGAACTTTTCGTCGGAGGGACAGTCGGCGTGCTCGCTCCACTGTGGATCTCGATCGTGATCTTGGCGTTTGTGGCACTTCGACTTCATGCCTCGCCGATTGTCTGCATTGCCGCGATCTTCGGCGGATGGCTGCTCGAGACCTCGCTCGAGCGCGCACTCGAGAGCAGCGCGCTCGCCATGTCCATCTCACTCGCGACGATTCCACTCGCCGCAGCGGCAACTATGCGAGCGGCGCGACGCCTCTGTAGCAGCTAAAGACGCCGAGATCGACTCGGTGCCGAGTGCCAACGAAGCCAGAGCGTTCAAGTGCGCGCAAGATCTGCTCGGGTCGCGCCGCATCTGCGATGGTCCTCGCCCAGTAGCGCATCATGGGGTAGGTCGAGACACGCCCGCTTGCGAGAACTCCAATTGCGGGAAGGCCAAAGAACATCGCGAGGTCGAATCCATGCCGCAGACCGAACGACAGTGGGCGCGTCAGTTCCATAATCACAATCCGACCACCAGGGCGCAGTACGCGACGCGCTTCGGAGAACGCGACCAACATGTCGTCGACATGCCTCAGCATGTACCCCATCGAGACGACATCGAACGCGTGACTTTCCGCGGGGATGCGTTCTGCCGAACCAATGATCGTTTCGCGGACTCCCCTTCGACGAGCGACGGCGAGCATTCCGGGGCTTGGATCGAGCGCGACTGCGCGCCCCGTCGGACCGACGATGCTCTGACCGATCGCTGCACAAAGACCTGTCCCACTGCCGACATCGAGGTGAGCACTGCCTGACTTGAGGCCGCTTCCAGCAAGCATCCGCCTTC
>CAYHHO010000050.1:0-21401 GCA_964356445.1 uncultured Singulisphaera sp.
CGCGGCTCGACAGACTCTCGAACCAAGTCTGATCCAAGCGCAGTGCCTCTTCGAGATAAGCATCGCGCGAATTCCATGCGCTCGCGAGATCAGGCCACGCCTCATTCGGCTCAAGTTTGCGAAGCGCGCACTCGCCAGGCGCGAGCGGACGAGCAAAGTCCGCGACCGGCGCGGGTTCTGGCGGCGCCTTGCATGCAACCAACGAGAGCTGCGCCGAAGTGAGAATGGCAATAAAAGAGAGTCCGGTAGTTATCTTGCATCCTTGCATCGCCGCATCGTATCGATTCTTACGGAAAGCCCACCGGTGCGGCGGGCAAAAGACGCTATGATTTCATGAGCAATTCGAGGAGTCCACCTATGACCGACACCACCCCTATCGTCCTTGCCTTTTTCAATTTTTCGGGATGGGAACTTGCCATCTTGCTGGTGCTAGGGCTCCTGTTTTTCGGTCGCCGGCTGCCAGAACTCGGGCGATCGATCGGCAAGACGATTGTCGAGTTCAAGAAGGGTCTCGCCGATATCGACACTCAAGCCAACAGTCAGGTCTCCAATACCCCAACTGGGAGTTCAACGGGAAAGGGTTACAACGCCGCGCTCCCTTCGAATCCGCAGTCGCAGGGCGGGTCGCAGCAGTCGGCCGAGCCCTCGAATCCCTACGCGCAGAACGAATCGCGCCCCCCGCACGCTTAGCCTCGGTTCCCTGCCCAGCGCGCAGGTCGCCGCAAAAATGAAATACTGGCGGGTTTCTCGGGGTACCCAGAGCGGTCTCGTAGCGTCGCTGTTGCTCGAATGCAGTCGGCGGCGTCGCCTTCCTTTCGAGGGAGTGAAGAGAACGAATGGAGGGAACTATGGAATCAAACACGAAGCGCTTCTGTGCCTTTCAACTGAAAAGTGCGATCAGGAACTCGATCCGAGTCGCGTGTGCAGTCGCCGTAACAGCGAGCGCGAGCATCGCCGCAGCCCAGTTCGACGGTTCGCCGCCACCCTGCCCCAGTATCGAGAAACTCTGCGATGGCACTCCGCCCGAAGAAGGCCTCGTGCTGGAGCAACTCTGCGAGTGTGGTCCAGGCGAGTGGGTACGACGGTCGCGACCCTCCTTCATGATGCCTCCGACCCCCGAAGGGTCATCGTGGGCAGGATCATCGAACTTCATCACCTGGCGAACCCACTTTGAACGCACGGCAACCGATCAGAGCGCGTTGGCGAAACTCGAAATTGCGGGGTTGAGCAATTTCTGGCATGCAGGTAGCAGAACTGGCACAGCCTTCACCCACTATTCGGGTGGCTGGTCTGAAACATGGCGGGGTACGAGCCCAGCCTGCGCACGGCCGGTCCTTCTCGCTGCGGTAGGCGGCGGCGGACTTGGAATCGGGGCATCCTGTGCGGCGCGGGCTGGATGCAGCGGGTCCGTCAGTGCAACAGGAGCTGGGATGGCCTCGAGCCGCGGGAAAGCGAGTGCGACGCTCGGCGACTTGGAAATCAACGGAACCGTGGCGTACGACCACCTCGAACGCGCATCAAAGATCGAGGGAAACTTCGGCGCCGATGTCTCGTTCGAGACGCCGAGCCTCGATGGCTCCCTGTCGTCCGAGTCAAGTTGGACGGTAGCGGGTCAGGGATCTGCGGCGGGGTCGCTCACCTTTACCGTCGCTCCTGACCGAACGTACTGCGCATTCACGAACTTGCCGATCATGGCGAACTGGACTGGGACAGTCATGGTCTCGGCAGCAGTCACAGTCGACGAGAATGGCTCGGCATCTGGAACCGCAGAAGCGGCGTTGACTCTGAGCGTGCATTGATGGGAACGCACGTTCTCGGATGGCCCTGGGCAGCCTGTGCGTGCGGTCTCTTGATTGGAACCGCGCCGCCCGTCGCTGCCCAGGGTGACAATCACGCATCGCTCCAGAGGTCTTTCGCGCAGTTGGTCGAATCCATGCAGCTGTCGTTCGCGCAGGAAGACCACGCGATGCTGATTGGCAGAAAACTCTCGGTGGATTGGTCCATAGCGCCAGCGCTACTCATGAGCGACGTCATGAGTGGGCTCGCGCCTTCGCATTGGCTCAGCGGCCTGGACGATGCGTACGGGGCGGCGCGTGGACTGACAATCAACGCAGAGCCGATACCTCCAGAAGTCGAGGCTTTCCGTTCGTTGCTCGCCCAGCCTGGTGTCGTCGTTCAATTCGCCTATCTCGCGGAGCGCCGGCAATCAGCAGGTGCCGAAGTTCCAGCAGCAATTGCCTGGAAGTGCGAGACTGGTCCCGAGGAGACAGTGCTTCGCACAGATTGGTACGAGCCGTCTCTGGCCATGCGAGGGATCGACTTCCCGCTGCCAGCTGATCGCACGGTTCTTTCCTGGAATGAATCACTCATGCGCATTCGAGTGCTGGAAACTTCGGCGGACTGGTCGATGCGGTGGCCCACAGGACCACCAATTCTCGACCACACTTCGGATGCATACGACCTCTTCGACGGACTCCGTGCTTGGCACTGGGCTCGGACGCGAACTGTGAATGCTGGTGGAGGCAGCGACCAATCTGAGGCGCCCGATGCGAGGGAAGCGCGGTCCAGCCAAACCGACGTGACCACCTCGGCTCCTCGCAGCATCACGTGGACTCGCCACCCAAGCGGCGATTGGATTCTCGCAGTCGAGCTTCGATCCATCGATGCGATACGCCGCGCAGGATTTACGGTGACGGCAGATGGTGTTGCCAACTCGACGCTACCGACAGCGCGGCCCACAACTGCGGTGCGGATCGTTCAGCCTGGTTCAGTTCTCCGCATTCGCTTTTCGCCGCGTCGAAGTTCGCACGTGCAGCGACACAATCTCTCGGGAGAGCTCTCGGGAGAGCTCTCGGGAGAGCTCTCGGGAGAGCTCTCGGGACAGGTCTCGGGAGAGGTCTTTCTTCCAAGCAGCTTGGCACTCGCGGTAGCGGGTCGCGAGATCGCCAGCGCGTCGATCACGGCGTGCGAAATCTCCCACCCAACTGCGCACGCGGCGCAGTCACTCGTGGACCGCGACTCGGCGTGGCATGATGCAATCACGAGAATCCGCCAAGCACAGGAGTCGCCTGCGTCCGCGCGACCCTTCGCTGCGCTCCCCAGTTCCCCAGCGGGCGATGCGGCACTTCAGCGCGCGCGAATCACCGCAAACGCATGGATATCCGCGATGAACGCGGACATTCCCTCGCTCCTCCAGTCCGCTGCGCAGGCGAAGGCACTGCGCCGTCAAGATGGCCTCCAGCACCACGACCTCACGGCACTGCAGACATTTGCTGAGAGTCTGCAATTGGCTGGAGCGCCCGCCAAGTCGGTCGCGGTCATCACCACGTCGCACGCACTGACCTGCGCAGAGTTCACAGACGGCGGGGTCCTCGACGCGTGTCTTGCTGCGACGGGCAGCGGGCGCTTCTGGGCTGCGATTGACCTCGCAAGGGTTGCGCTCTCGCGCGCAGATGCGAACTCGACGCAGGCAGCCGCATGGGGCCGCGCCATGGAACGGTTGGAAGCGTGGGCAGCGAATCCAACGGCGAGCATCGCCTTCGGAGTAGATCCAGGGGTCCTCATCCTGTCGATGGCGCTTGCGGGCAACTTCCAACAAAGCACCGCTGCGGCTCCCGAGCCCGACCCCATTCACACCACGGTGGATGGATGCGCGGCGGGTCGTGCACTGAAAGAACTTCGGCAGTTGCTTCGACCGTTCACTCACGACCGTCGATCAATCGAACGTCCGGGCGCGCAGCCCGAAAACGCGCTACACCCGCAGTTGATGTCTGACTCGACCAGATGCAAAGCTTTCGCAGCGTCTTGATCTTCGCGAGCGACTCCAGTCCACGGTCGGTCAATCCAGTAGCAACAAAATTGACCGAATCAAGGTTCGGCATCGCGTCCGCTACCGAGATGTCCAGCGCAAAGGCGTCGCCGACGGCGGTGTGATCGATCCTCAGGACCCTCAGCGACTTGAAAGCCGCCATCGCCGGTCCCACAGCATCGGTCACAGCGCTCTTGGAAAGGTTGAGCGCTACTAGAACCCCTGCAAGCGGCTCGAAATTCTTGAACTGCTCATCGCCGATCGGTGGCGAGGCGAGGCTGGCATTTGCTTCATAGTTGGAACTTCCGTCCGCGATCGGCAAGACGATGACACCCAGATCTTCCAGCGACCGAGTTGCGCTCGCGATTCGTGCGAGCTCGTCGCTCGTCAATGATCGTTCTGGGATCGACCATCGACTTTCCGAAACCGCGCCAGGTGAAACGACAGCCGGTCCCTGCGCCCCTTGCGCTATCCACTCGCGCAGGAGCGCGACCTCTGTCGCTGGTACCCGTGCCCCTTCGGGAGGCATCGCCTCATCATCTTCAAGAGGAAGTTCTACATTTCGAATCATCAGGCTCGCAGACACATCGCCTGGCTTCACCACCCACTTTCCCTTTCGCTCGCTGGTCATCGCCCGGAAGTCATCGAGATACACCCCACCCTTGTGCTTCCCATTGCCGTGACACTCATAGCAGTGAGCCTTGAGGATCGGCACGATCTGTTGGTCAAAATCAACTTTCGCGATCGGCGTCAGACCAGGCGCAACTATCGCGTTTGGCACAGGAGTCTCGGCGGGCGGGCACGGCACCATTCCCAACTCTCCCAGCACTTCCTTTGCCGCGCTCTCTCGCTGAACTCGCTCGGTCTTGTCGATTGCAGTCCAGAGTGCGTCGGTGACGTACCCGGTTCCGTACACCATCTCTCCGCCAAGATGACCAGTGAACGCGAGCGCTCCGGCGGTCGCAAGCAGCACCATTCGCCACGCACCAGCGAGCCTCGTCTTTGGATTCGAGCGGATCACCGACCCGACGACCGCCAGAACCAAGAGCAACGATGCAGACGCAATCCCGATCCATCGGTGAAGGAAGAGGTTGAGGTCAAGGCTCTTGCCCTCGTAGTCGGCGTTGAACCAGCCACTACCAGCCGTCAGAACAGCCAAGATTGCTGCAAACCACACTGCGGTCAGCGCGAAGGGCGATGGCGCAGCGCGGCGACGGATCGAACCCCACAGTTCCACGAGCGCTGCAACGACACCAAGTGCGATCGGAAAGTGAAGGAGCGCTGGATGCAGTCGCCCGAAAAACTCGAGCCACGCATCGGTCGCAGAGACGGCCAGCACCATGTCTGGAAGGATATCGAAGTCACGCACCATCGCGGCGAACAGCAGCGACGCGGCTCAGAGCATCCTGCCCGAAGCGCGCCCGCACCTCATCGGCCGCTCGATCGAGCCGACGCAGTCGCTCCGCTGCTTCGTCTGGAAAAAGCCCCGCCGAGTCTTGCCTCACTTCCAATCCTGAAATGCTCACACCGAGCAGCCGCAGCGGTCGCGCCTCGTTCGATGCCCACGCTTCGAAGAGTTCCTTTGCGGTCGCCCACAACTCAGATCCCGCATCACTCGCGACCGCAAGCGAATGGCTGCGAGTTGCAGTCTGAAAATCCCCGTACCGCAACTTGACCGTGACCGTTTTCGCAGCGAGCCCCTGCTTGCGAAGCCGAATCGATACCGCCTCACACTGCGAAAGCAGCACATTGCGAAGTCGCTCGAGGTCGAGGGTGTCGCGCTCAAACGTCTCTTCCTGTCCAATGCTCTTGGGCAATTGCTCCGGCTCGATCTCACGCGAATCGATCCCATGCGCCAATCGCTTCGCGCGAACGCCTTCGTCTCCGAGATCGCGCCTCACCGCGAATTCCGATGCATTCTGAAGGTCGCGCATCAGTGCGTATCCATACTGACGAAAGCGGGCATTCGCGACTGGACCAACTCCCCAGATTCTCGCCACTTCGAGGGGGGCGAGAAACTGTTCGACCTCATCTCCCTCAACCGCCACCACTCCTCTTGGTTTTCGCAGGTCTGATGCAATCTTGGCTACGAACTTTGAAGTGGCAAGCCCGATCGAGCAATGCAGCCCAGTGACTTCGCGTACTCGACTGACGATCCCAACAATCGTCTGGGCGGGCGCACCAAAAATCCGCTCTGTCCCAGTGAGATCAACGAACGCTTCATCGAGCGACATCGGTTCAACCGACGGTGAAAAACTCCTCAAGACTTCAAGAAACATGCGCGAGAGTCCCTGGTACCGATCCATTCGCACCGAGCGCACAACCGCGCTCGGACATCGCCTTCGAGCCTCGGACATTGGCATTGCCGCGCGGACTCCAAATGCACGCGCTTCGTAACTGGCAGCTGAAACCACACTGCGCGCGCCGATTCCACCCACGATGACTGGCACGCCTACAAGAGAAGGATCGTCCAACTGTTCGACGCTTGCGAAGTACGCATCGAGGTCAACATGCACGATCGCGCGCGACGGCTGCACGCAATGAAGTTACGCGGACGCGGCGTTCGATCGAAACGCACGCCCACGCAAGAGAAACTCGGCGATCTGTTCGGCACTGTCGGGTGGCGGCAATGACTGCAACGCCCTCTTCATTGAGTACCTGAGTGCGGCGCTGTCCATCAATTCCAACACCCGCGCACCTAATCCGCCCATGTTCTTCAGCGGATCGATCAAGTCCAGTTCCAGTAACGCACCTCCGACACTCACCAGGGGCATCGCGTTCTCTCGCTGATGGAGATCCTTGTGATACGGGTACGGGGCGAAAACTGTTGGAATCTGATTCGCCTGCGCCTCGGCGACCGAACTTGCACCAGCGCGACTGAGCGCCAAGTCTGCCGCCCCCCACGCAAGTCCGATCCGGTGCATGAATGGAATGACCGCTGCCCGCACACCCGATTCGCGCCACGCCCGCTCATATCGCACGATGCCGCCCGTTGGGTTCGCGCCGCAGAGGTGCAGGACCTGCCAATTCCGAAATCGTTCGCCATGCGACCGAGCAAGATGAACGGCGAGTTCGTTGAGACTCTGCGCACCTTGCGATGCGCCTGTGATGAGGAGCACTGGCACAGCCGGGTCGAGCCCGAGTTCCGCGCGGCAGAGTTCCGCAGACGCTGGCGCGATTGAGATTCTTCGAATCGGCATCCCGATGACCGAACTCGCAAACCCGGGAATCGTTGGAACACTCACCGCTGAGACCCGATGGGTCGCGAATCGCGCGATCAGCCGATTCGCCCGCCCAGGAGTCGCATCAAGATTGACGAGCAGGACTGGAACGCCTGCGCGGCGCGCCGCAGCAACAACCGATGGGGTCACAAATCCGCCAAGTGAAACGACCCAGTCTGGTTTTGCCTTTCGAATCAATGCATTCGCATCAGACCTCGCGCGCCACAAGCCGAGCAGAAATCGGAGCGCCTTCCTCGGGCTCGCCGAGAAGGGCTCCGCTCGAATTGCAGAAAACTCCGCCCCTGCCTCGCGCAGCATCGTCGCGTCGATCGCCCGACCGGAGCATGCAAACACCGTGCGCACGCCTGAGTCCATCGCGCGAATTCGCTCTGCGATCGCAAGTCCGGGCGAGATGTGACCGCCAGTTCCTCCCCCTGCAAGCAAGATGACTGCAGCCCTGTCCCTCGCAGATTGCGCGTCGAGTCGAGTCGTGGCAATTCTCCTTTCGAACGATGGCACAGACGCGCTACTCATTGCGTCGCCATTTCACCTCGTGACTCACCGTTGCTTTCTTGCGCAGCGAGTGGGTCGATCAACAATCTTCCGTTCGCATCCGAATTGGGACGGCTCATCTCTGCCACGCGATCATCTTCACGCTTGAGAGTTCGGTCCATCGACATGATCAACCCCAGCGAGAGGCAAGTCAGCATCCATCCAGTACCACCACGCGACACCAGAGGTAGTGCGATTCCCTTCGTGGGTGCAAGCCCCGTCACCACGAGAATATTGATGAGCGCCTGAAACCCGATTGTCGCCAAGATGCCAAGCCCGACGAGTTGGCAGTAGGGCGAGAGCCTCAACTCACGCCGCGATCGCTCTGGAATGAGATCGCCGCCCGCTGTTCGATCCCGAACCGCGCCGATGACGAGCCAACCGCACCACAGCAGCAGCCCGTACAGCGCCACCACCAGAAACGCCCCCACCATTCCAGTCTCTTCACAAATAATCGCGTAGATGAAATCGGTTGTTCCCTCTGGCAGGTACCCGAACTTCTGCACGCTGTTTCCCAGTCCGCGACCGGTCAATCCGCCACCCGAAATCGCTCCCATGGACTGGATGATGTGGTAACCGATCCCTTGCGAATCCGCGTAAGGATCGAGGTACGCGATGATTCGGTTGACTCGATATGGACTCACGATCACGAGTCCCACAAACCCGACAACTGCCAGCATCGCGAGCATCGCCGCATGCCACCAGCGGCAACCCGCCGCGATCACGACGATCAGCGCGATCAGCATGATGAGCGTTGCCGTCCCAAGGTCTTCGATTGCAATTCCAAGCGCAACAACACCAGCGAACGCAATCGGTGGAACAAATCCCCCGAAGAAATTTCGCATCCGGTCGCCGCGCCAACAACACCACCACGCGAGAATCAGCGGCATCCCCCACTTGGCAATCTCGCTCGGCTGAAAGGTCAGCGGGCCGAGGCTGATCCAACGACTTGCTCCGTTGACCTCACGCCCGATTCCTGGCACATGCACGAGCACGATTCCCGCGACAATGGCGAGGATGATCCAGTAGACCGGGTTCAACGCACCGCGCGCCGCACCGAGTCGGTCAATCGGCAAGCGCGATCCGACCCAGAGGCAGAGTGCCGATGCGATCGCAAAGAGCGCTGCACGCCCCCCGAGAACTGCGTCGAAGGTCGTCTTGCTGTCTCCCGCCACCTCAAGACTCGCAGAGTTGACGAACACCACCCCAAGCACCAAGAGGCACATCGATGACAGAGCGATTCCCTGACCTGCACGCAGCACGCTCTTCTTATCGACCACCGAGCGCGACTCGCTCAAAAATAGCCGCTCAACCTAGTAGCCTCAGCGACGCGATGATGTCCGTCTATCTCGAGACTTTCGGATGCCAGATGAACGAACTCGACAGCGAGCTCGTCCATGCACAGTTGAGCGCCCTCGGATATCGATTCGTCGACAGCCCCGAAGATGCTTCGGTCATTCTCTATAACACCTGCTCCGTCCGCGAACAAGCTGAACAGAAGGCGTATAGCCGAATCGGCATCATTGGGGCGCGCAAGAAGGCCGGGGAGAACATCATCCTTGGAGTCATCGGTTGCATGGCAGAGCGGGATGGCATCGACCTCTATCGCAGGCACCCGCAGGTCGACCTCATGTGCGGTCCGGGAGAACTCGATCGGCTTCCGCTCCTCATCGACAATGTTCGCAAGGCAAACGCTGCGCAGGCACTGGACGATCCTCTGCCGCTCGCGGTCGACGACCGGACCGCACTGGCAGGGAACAAGAGCCGCAGATCTGCGACGCTCACTGCGGCGCAGGACAACCTCGAAAGCCTCGATCTCTCCCGCGCGTTCGACTCCGCACCCAACGGAGCAAGACGTCGAAGCGCCTACGTGAGAATCACCCGCGGATGCAACAAGTTCTGCACGTATTGCGTCGTTCCGACGACCCGCGGAGCGGAGATTCACCGTCCACCCGATCACATCGTCGACGAGTGCAAGCGACTCGTGGACGCGGGGGTGATCGAGATCACCTTGCTGGGGCAGACCGTCAATCACTATCGCTACCAACACGGAACTGCCATGACGATTGATGGTCGCGAGGCGGCACAAGTTGGGCCGGGGCTTTCGGTTTTCAGAGCAGCCGCTTCCGCGGCAGCGGCCCGCACAACTTCCTTCGCCGATCTTCTGCATCGAATTCACGAAGAGGTCCCGGCGCTCAAGCGGCTTCGATTCATAACGAGTTACCCGCGAGACTTCGGCGATGACATCCTCGCTGTCATGCGCGATTCACCGCGAATCTGTCGCTATCTGCATGCGCCAGCACAAAGTGGATCCGATCGAATCCTTCGCATGATGAACCGCGGCTACACAGTCGGCGAGTACATCGACTTTGCAGAGCGTGCAATCTCCATGCTGCCCGATCTCTGTCTCGCTGGCGACTTCATCGTTGGATTCCCCACCGAAACCGACGAAGACTTCGCCCAAACTTGCGAACTCGTCAAGCGCCTTCCATTCAAGAACAACTTCATCTTTAAGTATTCGCCGCGACCAGGAACCACAGCGTTTGATCGCTTGAAGGATGATGTGCCGGACGCGATCAAGCGCTACCGCAACAACACTTTGCTGGCGTTGCAAACCGATGTCTCTCTGAAAGTTCACCAGGGATGGATTGGTCGTCGCGTCGAAGTGCTCTTCGACGAAGCCCGCGCAAGCACATCTATACGAACTTCACAGAGTCGACACAATCACGATGGATCTAGTCCTATAACAGTACACGGTCGCCAAATCATTGCCAAGCAGGAGCATGATCTCGATCGCGGATTGACCCACCAGGCGATCGGCAGGACACGCGGCGACCTCATTTTCGCACTTGATTGCAATAATCAGAAGGAAGCAGAGTCATTTGTTGGGGTGGTGGCTGTGATGGAAGTCGTCTCTGCGTCTCCCCTACTGCTTTGCGGGACGAACACACAAACCTCTCAATTAGAGAATAATCGCGTTTTGAATCAGTCGGCATGACCAATATTTTCCATCACAAAATTTGACCACTTGGTTTTTGGCGATAGGTTTCGGTTGGAGAGTCTGGAAAAGGGATGTGTTGATCTCGTATCGCTTCCCTACTTCGAAAGGCTCACAAACATGAAATCTCTTGCAGTTCTCGGCGCGGTTGCGCTCATCTCGTCGACCGCTAGCGCGACATTTACTGGCTGGTCAGTCGTCAAGACGACCCACGCCTCAGGTCGCGACGTCTACGCGGTTTTCGCGAACTTCACCGTCTCAACCGACGTCGTTCTCAACGTCTTCGACTTCGGCAAGGCTGATTCGACCCCAACCGGCAATCAGATTGCGATTGGTCGATCAGGCTCGATGAATGCTGTCCACAACGACCTCACAGTCGGCGACTACGACAGCGACGGCGACGGTTACCCAGACATCTTCAACAACCCAGGATCCTTCGCGGCATCTGCAGCTGAAGGAACCGCAATCCAGTTCCAATCCGACTCATATGTCACGATGCAGGGAACTGGCGGCGGTTGGGGAACTGCCCTCGACCCATCGTTCCAGAATCCACCGCTCGGCACCGACATCGCAACGACAGCGGGTTGGTACGACGCGACTCCAGGAACGACCAATGTGGTCGGTGCAACCCTGCGCGTCAAGCTCCTCCAAATCGCCCGCGCTGGCGGCGATGAGTCCTTGTTCACCGCGAACATGACCATGGGTTACAAGGCTGGTGGAACGACCACAGCACTCTTCGGATTCGGAAGTTTCACGATCCCAGCTCCAGGCGCAGTTGCCTTGCTCGGTCTCGCTGGTCTCGTCAGCCGTCGCCGCCGCGCCTGAAGCGCAACGACCGTCGACTGAGATGGTTGGTCTTGCCCTCGGGTAACCCCAACCTGACTTTGGGAAGCGATTTCAACCCACCACCCTCGCGGGTGGTGGGTTTTTCCTTTTCCAATCAAGAAAAGCTGCTCACGTTTGCTCGCTCTTTCTGCAACAACAGCATTCCGCACCTCACCAGCCCCCTCGGCTGCACCGCCGAAATCTGTGGTTTCGTAACCGCTTTCGTTGCCTGAGCCCATTTCTTGGGATATTCTGCACTGATCGAAGTGCTCGCAGTTGTGCGTCACGACATCGTTCAACAAACGTCTGATATTTTCATAAGCGAACTGGAGAAACAAACGTGAAGATTGGAACAATCATCGGTTCACTCGGACTTGGCGGACTCGCTGTCTTCATCGGGCAGATGGACGCAATCGCGCTCCCAGGTGGCGGAGACGAGGGTGGTGTGGCAGCTGGACCCGATGTAATCGTCGGCGCGCTTCCGGACATCTCGGCCTACGCCCCTGCTGTCTGGCAGACTGTGACCTACTGCGCATACGCAGTCGGCACGACCAGTTGCAATATCGGCAACCAGCAGTTGCTGTGGGAACCGAACCCTGCGACGACCCATCCCGTGATGCCGCAGAACATCTACCGCGTCAAGAACGGCGTGATCAAGCAAATCGGTCAGAGTTGGATCAAGCACGGATTCTGCGCCCTGCAGGGAACCTTGTGCGGCGCATGCACCCCAGCTGGTGGTGGCTGTCCAACTGTGCTTGGAATCGGATGTTCGGATCCGTACTCGTCCGGACTCAACGGTGGCCAGAGCGATCTGAAGAGCCGCTGGGGAGTGAACGCTGCGACTGGGGTCTACTCCGGAACCTACGCAGATCCTGCGATCCCAACCGGCTATCCAAGCTCTATCCGAGAGCGCATCACAGTGCCGAAGAATGACTTGGATTCCACGATGAATGCTGGCGCGCAGTACTTCATCGAAGGTCAGTACGTTCAAGTTCAGGACGCGAGCTCGGGTAACGACAACAACAACGCTTCGTATCGGAAGATCACCGTCGGAACGACATACTCGACTACAAGCGGATACGCGCTGACACTCACTGGAGCCACCTTCCAGCAGATCCCCGCGATCTACGCTTGGCAATCTGTTCATGCAGATGTCGCTATCCGTGAGTACGACGTGGCTGGAGATGGTCGATTCCTCGTTGGAAGCCGCGCGTTCCAGAACACGAATGGAACTTGGCATTACGCATACGCGGTCTTCAACTTGAATAGCGACCGCAACGGCGGATCGTTCTCCGTGCCGATCGCAACTGGCGTCGTGCTGACGAACATTTCTTACAGCGCTCCGTTCAATCACTCTGGCGACACCTACACCAATGTTCCCTGGACCGCGACTCAGGCAGGTGGAAACCTGACTTGGGCCTGCGAGCCAAACACGAGCGCGAATGCGCATGCAATTCGGTGGGCGACGATGCACACCTTCGAGTTCGACGCGAACTCTGGACCAACTGATGCATCGCAGATTCTCACGCTTGGGATGTGGAAGGCGCCGACTGCGGGCAGCCCAGCGACTTCGATCTCTGTGCAGGGAAAGAAGCCGCTGCCGGTGGCGCCACCTTGCGTCCCTGGTGACCTGAATTGCAGTGGTACGGTCGATGGCGCGGATCTCAGTTCGCTCCTCGGCTGCTGGGGAACGCCTTGCGGCGACTGCAACAACAACGGAACGACAGACGGAAGCGATTTGGCGGTGCTTCTCTCGGCTTGGAACTGAGTCTTCGTTAGAAAACAGAATTGAACTTAAACCGCTCGGCAATTGCCGAGCGGTTTTTTTGTGGATTCAACGGCAAGTTAACGGATACGGGCTATATTTCGAACATGAAGTCATCACACCGTGGGCGCCTGCTGGGCGCCATTGCGTTGTCTCTTGTCACCGCTCTCGCCATCGATGTCGGGGCAGAGGTTTCCAAGAAGCAACCCAACCCATCGTCCGAAGACGTCGCAATCCGCGAGTTGGCGCAGTTCCAACTCTTCGCACCCGCGCTACCGACCGACCTCCCTGCCCATTTCGAGTTTCTGCTTCCGATCCACCAGCAGGGCGCAACGGTCGTGCTCGACAAGAGTTCCATCCGCGGAGATCACTTCAGGGTGCTGGTCGACTCGGGAACAGGCGTCCTCGCCGAGGTTGCTGCGCCTGCGATTCGGACTTACCGAGGGGCACTGGCAGGTCGACCAAATACAACCGTTACTGGATCGCTGCTGCCGAATGGTTTCAGCGGAACGATTCAACTCGAAGACGAGACAACGTGGGTGATCCAGCCGCTCGCTGACTTTCGCCCTGAACTTCCAAACGTTGGTCAGCATGTCTCGTACTCAAGCGCGGATGCGATTCCAGATGGACGCGGATGCGCGCTCGGTCGCCCTGGATTCCCTGTCGCGAAGTATCGATCCCCACTTTCTGAAGCGATCGCCTCTGGTCAAGTTCAAAGCGAGGGCGGAATAGCTGGCACCACTCCGTCGCAGGTTGAAATCGCCTGCGACGCCGACTACGAGTTCTTCCAGAAGAACGCTTCAAGCGTTGCGAACACTTTGAACGACGTCGAACTCATCGTGAGCAATGTGAATGTCATTTACGACCGAGATGTCAACATCACATTCGAACTTGGAACGGTCGTCATTCGTTCAGACATTGCTGATCCCTATACCTCCACAACGATCGACGGACGCCTCACGGAGTTCGTGAACAAGTGGGGCAGTGCTCCGGAATCGGGCATCTACCGAGATATCTCACACATGTTCTCTGGCTACACCTTCGCTGGCGGGACGATTGGCCTCGCGTACCTCGGCGCTGTTTGCTCCCCCACCACAGGCATCCAGTATGGCGTGGTTGAGAGTCGCTACACGACGACACTGAACTATCGCATCTCGCTTTCGGCGCATGAACTTGGTCACAACTGGGATGCCACCCACTGCGATGCTCAGGGCTCCGCGGCTTGCCACATCATGTGCTCATCGAATGGCGGATGCGGCGGCATTGCTGGATCGAACCTGAAGTTTGATGCGCTGACGATCTCTGAAATCACGACCTATCTGGGACAGGTCGCATGCGATTTCATGCGCCCACTCCCAGTCACACCTCCATTCTCCGAGCCATTTGCGGCCACCACGCTCTCGACCACCCGATGGACCTACAACGATGGTGGCGTTGTCACCACAGGAGCGGCGAACGAGCCAAGCGCTCAGTACTCGATCAACCTTGGATCGACTGGGGCAAACACCTATGACGATGACGAGATCCGCACAAATTTCATCCTGCTCGGCGGCGCAAGTGCAGCAACCGCCACATATCAGGTCGAACGGGTGGGCGTCGAGTCGGGCGAAACGCTCATCGTGGAGTACCTCAACTCGTCATTGGACTGGATTGCGCTCAATACGCTCACCTCCGATGGAACGAACCAGACGGTCTTCACCCCATACACACACACGCTTCCCGCGAATGCTCGACACAATCAATTCCGATTGAGGTTTCGTGTGAATGGCAACGACACTGCAGACAACTGGTACATCGATGATGTCAGTGTTTATCTCTTCACTCCTCCGACCCCTCCCGCGAACGACGAGTGCGCTGCCGCGACGGCTGTCGTGATCGGATCGACCCCGTTCAACAGCACAGATGCAACCGAGAGCGCCTACACGATCCCCGCTTCTTGCACCGCCAACAGTGATGGTGCGATCTTCAAGGATGTGTGGTTCTCGTACACCGCGACTTGCAGCGGTCTCACGACGGTCACCACCTGCGGAACTGCAGCGTTCGACACCCGAGTCGTGGTCTACACAGCGAGCGCAACCTGTCCGACGCAAGGCAGCGCAGTCGCTGGCTGCAGTGACAACGCGACTGGATGTGCGAGCGGAACATCCACCGCGACATTTACAAGCATCGTCGGCAATCAGTACAGGATCCGAGTCGGAGGGGCAACCGGTGGAGGCAGTGGCTCCATCGCTATCTCATGCGCGATCACCTGCCCATCCGATGTCAATGGTGACGTCTATGTTGACGCCGCAGATCTTGCGGTGGTACTTGCCAACTGGGGCGGATCGGGCACCGGCGACGTCAACAACAGCGGGACAATCGACGGACTCGACCTCTCGGTGGTACTGGCTGGTTGGGGCGCGTGCCCCTGAACTCACCGATCGACCAGAAGCCAAGTCGAATTGACCCACTTGCATTTGCAGCAGTGGCTGGCACTGCGCTTGCTTGTTGCCCCGTGACCGCCATCTTGGGGTTTGGACTCGGCATCATCTCGTACGGCAGGATCAAGCGATCCAATGGAGCCCTGCGTGGTCGTCGGATCGCGCTTGCCTGCATCTGGACGAGTGTCTTTCTAGGTGTTGCCTCGTGGATCATTGGCGAGCGAATCCAGTCCGAGAGCCAAACATCGCTTGCCCGCGATGTCCGAACCGCGGTTGATCAGTTTCTAGTTGGACAGACTGAACCGTCGGCATGGTGGATCGACGTGGACACAGCGGAACTCCTCGCATTTCAGAGCTCGGTGCGCGCGCAAATCGGCGACTGTGCAACCACAAGCGTGACCCAGACGGATGTCGCTGTGGGATCCCGCGCAGCGGCTCAGTATCGCCTCATCTTGGAATCCGCGACCATCGATGCGGTTGCGTCGGTCAGTGTGGACCTCGTCACGGACTCGGTGACATTTCTGCCATCCATCCGAATTCGATCGATCGAAATCGCGAGCCCGTCGAATCCAACGCTCGTTTTCCCAGCAGCGGGCTCTGGTGAAACGCCTGATATTCTCCCGACTCCATGAGTATCCAAGATCTGAGCGCAAACGTGACGTTGGATGCGCCTCGAACGACGAGTCGACTGGCAATCGCGTCCCTCGTCCTCTCAATCGTCTTCTGCTGTCCGGTCACGACCATCGCTGGAATCGTGATGGGCGCGATAGCGGTTGCGCTCACGACGAAGGACACGCGTGTCGCGGGGAGATGGCTCGCAGTGCTCGCGATCACAATCGGGTTGCTCGGCACCGCCTTTCAGGCCACTGTCGCGACTTGGGGCTACAAGACTGTCTTCGTTCCAGTCCTCACTGGACCTGAGTCTGCCATTCGAAGCGGCGATGCGGGGGACATCGAAGTCTTCGTGGCGCGATTCGCCGTGCCGGCTAGCAAGGGAAACACCGTGGACAATGCGAAGGTGTTTCTCGAAGAGTTGAAGTCTCGCTACGGCGCACTCACCAGCGCCGGGCTCGATCAAGGCGCTACACCGACGCAGATCGCTCCGTCGGGCCGAGATTTTGTCGGTGATTACATGCTGGATTTCGCAAACGGTCGCGTGCGTGCGACATGTTCAATTGAACTGGCCGATGCGGCGGGTGCGCTGTCGATGCGGCTGACCCAGATGACGATTCACGACGCAGCGCTCGGCAACCTTCACTATCCCCCTGTCGAAGAGGTCGAGAAGGCTCCAGGGAAGTCCAACTGACCATGCCTCCTACCACCGACGAAATCAGGATCTCCGTCCGCGAACTTGTGAAGAAGTTCGGCTCCCAAACCGTCCTCTCCGGTGTGAATCTTGACATTCGGGCCGGCGAAACGATTGTCATCATGGGTGGATCCGGTTGCGGCAAGTCAACCCTGCTCCGGCTTCTCATCGGATCCCATCAGCCAACCGCCGGAACAATCTCAATCCTCGGTCAGGACATTTCCAAGCTCGATCCAGATGCCTTTGACCTCATTAAGAAGCAGTTTGGAATTCTCTTCCAGTCAGGGGCGCTCTTTCAGTCAATGACTGTTGGCGACAATGTCGCGCTTCCCCTGCAGGAGCACACGGACCTCGCTCCAGAAGTGATCGACATGATCGTGAAGATGAAATTGGAACTCGTCGGGCTGCGACAGCACGCCGACAAACTTCCCTCGCAGATTTCAGGCGGCATGATGAAGCGCGCGGGGCTGGCGCGGGCCATGGCGATGGACCCAAAGATTCTTTTCTACGACGAGCCGAGCGCTGGGCTTGACCCTGTGACGAGCGCGGAGATTGACCAACTCATCCTTGAACTCACCAGAAATTTCGGCGTCACGAGCGTGGTCGTCACGCATGAGATGGACTCTGCATTCACGATTGCCGATCGCATGGTCATGCTGGATGGCGGTCGGGTCCTGAAGATCGGGACGCGCGAAGAGTTTGATCGCATTCGCTCCTTGCCCGCAAGCGCTGCGGCATCCCTCTCGGAGGATGAACAGATCGTCTACCAGTTCCTTCGCGGAGCCGCCGACGGACCGATCACGCGCAGGCGCAGCGCTGATGACTACCGGGACGATTTGCTTGGGATCGACGCGGACGGGAACGACATCGCACCCCCTGCCCCTCGCGCGCATCGTCGGTAACGCTGCGTGAACGACCCCACCCCACAAGCCCAACCCGACGATTGGTTTCGCGATCGTCGTGTGACGGTCATGGGGCTCGGGCGATTCGGTGGTGGGCTCGGAGTCGTGCAGTGGCTGCACGGATTGGGAGCGCGCATCCTGTTGACCGATCTCTCAAGCGAATCGAGCCTCGCTGAGTCGCTCAAGCCAATTGCAGATGGAATTGCGAATGGGCGAATCGTGCTCGAACTCGGCAAGCACCAGCATTCGTCATTCCAAGGGACCGACCTCGTTGTCGTCAATGCTGCGGTACCGCAGCCGTGGGCAAACCCATTCGTCGCGACCGCGCGCACCGCCGGTGTTCCAGTGACGACCGAAATTCGCCTCTGCGTGGAGCGCCTGCAGCGCGAGCGTGTCATCGCCATCACCGGAAGCGCAGGGAAGTCGACCACGACAGCAATGACCGTGCGCGCACTGCGCGCCCAGGGTTGGCCAGTCCAGTTTGGCGGCAACATCGGAGGATCACTCCTCGGTCATGCACCCGCGCCGGCAAATGGCTGGACAGTCCTCGAACTTTCGAGCGCACAACTCTGGTGGCTCTCCAGTGCAAGCGGATCGGCTGCGTGGTCACCCAAGATCGCAGTTCTCACAAACATCGCTCCCAATCATGTGGACTGGCATGGAAGCGTCGCCCACTACATCGACTCTAAGTCTCAGATTCGTGCGAGCCAGACATCGGACGACATCTTCATCTCACACTTTCCAAGCGAAGACCGCGATGGCTCGGAGCGTGCAACACGTGCCTCTACCACTGGCGGATGGTGGCTTGGAGGGTGGGATTCGAATGCGCCCCAGGCGGACTCGATCTCGCTCTCGATCCCCGGAGAGCACCAGCGCCGCAACGCAAGGGTCGCGCTCGCCGTCACGCTTGCGTGCGCGCGGCTCGATCGACAATCAGCCCAACTCGATACCGCAAGCCGGGCCCTCGAATCATTTCCTGGGCTCGAGCATCGGCTGCAATCCGTCGGAACGATCGATGGAATTCGCTGTTTCAATGACTCGAAGGCGACAACTCCAGACGCGACACGGCTTGCGCTCGCTGCATTCGAAGACATCAGTCGAGTCCATCTCATCGCTGGGGGATACGACAAGAAACTCGATCTCTCATCGATTCGAGAACTTGCTCCCCGGCTCGCAGGTCTCTATGCAATCGGCGCGACGGAGGAAGCGATCGCTCCCGCGCCACCAGCGATGCGATGCGGCACCCTTGCTCGAGCAGTCGAATGCGCCTTTGCCCGAGCAAAGACTGGCGATGTACTCCTGCTCTCGCCCGCGTGCGCAAGTTGGGATCAATTCACGAATTTCGAAGAGCGCGGACGGGAGTTTGTCCAACTGGTGCTTGCGCGCTCAACACTCCCCCACGGCTCGCGCGATGGTGCATGTCAGCCACGTTGCAGTTGAGCCGCACATCGAGCTGCGCGCAGCCGGCGAGCATGTTTGAGCGCCGGGAGGTCCTTTCGTGGGCCCCTCTATTCTGTGCTTCCCGTGACACGTCGAGTTCATGCTCATTCGAGGACGACTTCATCACCTTGCTAGACTGCGATCCGATCAACACTTCGCCACTCCCATGAAGATGCTCACAAACATGCCAAAGTCCGCCAGCGCGCTCGTCATTGCCAGTTGCCTCCTCGTCGGTTGCTACACGACCGATGGCGGCATGTTTCCGACGTCGGGACGTGGATACGTGTACATCTCGACACCAACGCGGCCTGTGACGATCACGCTCGTCGATACGCGCAATCAAGAGACATTTTTTCGGATGGACATCCCCCCGGGCAAGCAACTCACCTTCAAGTTCCTCGAGGGATCTGGCAGCGGGTCCCGCGCCGAACCCACCAAGATGGTTTGGGAAGTCTGGGATGAGAAAACTGAATTCGGTTCGCTCGACAATCAGTTGATTTGCCCGCCATCTTCATGCAGGCGAATCGATGTGAGTTTTCGGCCCGCCCCCGAGGACCTGCCACCCGATCCAACACTTTTGATTCCGCCGGGGATTGCCCCACCGATCGATGGACCAAATTCGACCGTCGGCGGGCCTCAACCCACCAACAAGCCAAAGGACTGAGGCGTCGATGCGAATCGGGCATGGATATGACTTGCACCGATTGGAGCCGCTTGCGCCTGCGGGGGCAGGAAAACCATTCATACTTGGTGGAGTCCGAATCCCGCACTCAGCCGGAGTGGTCGCGCACTCTGACGGCGACGCGCTCCTTCACGCCGTCACCGACGCGATCCTCGGCGCCGTCGGGCTTCCCGACATTGGACAACTCTTTCCCGACAATGACCCAAGCAACAAGTCTGCTGACTCTGCGAAGTTTCTCAGCGAGGTCATGACCCGCGTCCGTCAATCATGGGAGATTGGCAACATCGACTGCACGATTATCTGTGAGTTACCCAAGATCGCTCCATACAAGGCGGAAATCACAGCGAATATCGCTCGAATTCTTGGGTGTCCAGCAGACGCTGTCAACATTAAGGGAAAGACTCACGAGCGCGTCGATGCCGTCGGTGAGGGGCGCGCGATCGAAGTGCATGTCGTCGCGCTGCTCAAACAGAAGCTGCCCGCCGCAGGTTGACCCCTATACTCGGCTTCATGCGAGCTGTTGTCACCGGCCAGATTGGAGTCGACAAGAAGCCGTACCTGCGAGAGGTCGTCCGATCAGCTGGCGAGCGGGGCGACCGGATTGAACTCTTCAATATTGGCGACCTCATGTACGCCGAGGCATCCGATGTCACACAAGGGCGCATCCTGGACCTTCCCATTTCACGCCTGGCAAGTTTGCGCCGCGCCGCCTTCAAGGATGTGATCGCTGCGACTCAACCCAAGAGCGACCATCCCAACATCATCGTCAACACCCACGCAACATTTCGGTGGAGACACGGGCTCTTCAGCGCGTTCGACTTCGACCAGTTGCAAAAGTTGGACCCCAACTGCTTCATCTGCCTCGTCGACAATGTCGAAACGGTCCATCATCGGCTCCACCGAGAGCATGTCGTGGACGCAACTCTCAAGGACTGCATGGTCTGGCGTGAAGAGGAAATCCTCGCGACCGAACTCATGGCGCAGGCGATGGGTTGCGCAAACAATTTCTACATTCTCAGCCGCGGCCGGCAGCAAGACACCGTGGAAACGTGCCTTCGACTCATCACGCGACCCGAGATGCGCAAGGTCTATCCATCATTCCCGATGAGTCATGTGATGGACATGCCTGATGTCCTTGAAGAAATCAATCACTTTCGCGCGGAACTTGCGCGGCACTTCGTCACCTTTGATCCCGGCGACGTCGATGAGAAGATGCTCCTCGACCGTGCGATCGAAGCCGCACGCAAGGGAGCGGATTTCGTCGAAATCCATCCTCATGCCTTTGGCGGTCGCGAGGGCAGTCCACTCATGCGGCTTCCGGTTCGTGAGGTGCTCGACATCGCAGGCGACATCGATGGTCAGATCTATATGCGCGACTTCAAGCTCATCGACCAGAGCGACATGATCGTCTCGCTCGTCCCCGAACTTGCTGGCGGAGTCCCTGCGCTCTCGAGCGGGGTCGAACGCGAACTGCACCATGCG
>CAYHHO010000051.1:0-21127 GCA_964356445.1 uncultured Singulisphaera sp.
ACGACCGATACCTCGCTCGCCTGCCGCACAGCGCCGCGACCATCGGCATCTGCTTCGACCTCCAATTCGTCGATGACATTCCGACCGAACCGAATGACATCGCTGTGCAGGCCGTGGTGAGCGAACATCGCGCCATCCAGCGAGACCCGTCGCGGTCGCTGCTCTCGGCACAGGACAGGGCAACCACTCGATAGACATTCAAAGACTCCACACGCAAAGACTCCACACGATTCATAACAGGAACCCACCATGACACTCAGCAGCCAATTACCCCGCACCTCCCCCACAGGCAAATCGTTCTTCGCAGCGCACCGAACCAAACTTGTTCCGATCTCGCTCGCGCTCTTTGGGTCCGCGTGTGTCGTTGCTGCAACGGTTTACTTTTCATCCGGTGACGCGACGCCGACGATGGCAAGCGTGCCGAGCAATACGGTGCCGCCGCCCGTCACTGTTGCCGCGAGTGCCCCTGCGCCGATTGCGCAGAAACCTGCTGCATTACCGCCTGTTTCTGCCAAACCTGGATCCACAGCCGTTGCACTTACGACCCCAATCGGTGCGGTGACCAGCACCGCTCGCTCAGCCAGCGCCCCTGCTGCAGCGCCGATTGCACGGAGTTCGCAATCGCGCATGAACTTCGCGACTGCCATCGCAATGGCGCAAGCAGATCCTGTCGGGGCACGACTTGCGTTGACGCAGTTGATTGATCGGCGCGAACTCGCTGCAAACGAACTCGCCGCTGCGGCCCACGCACTGCGCGAGATCAACTCAAAGATTTTCTTTTCGCCAACGGTCGTCGTGGGCGACTCGACTACGCGAACGTATGTCGTTCAATCTGGCGACTCACTCTCCAGAATTGCCAAGCGAAACGATGTGCAGACCGACTGGCGATTGATTCAGCGAATCAACTCGATGAAGAGCGAGAAGGCGCTGCGTGTCGGCCAGAACCTCAAGATTCCTGTTGGCGCATTCCACGCTGAGGTCTCGAAGAGCGACTACCAACTGCGCATTTACGCAGGCGAGGGAGAGCAGCGTGTGATCGTCGCGATCTTCACGGTTGGACTTGGCGAACTGAACTCGACGCCGACTGGCGCGTTCATGGTTCGCCCAAAGAGCAAGCTCATCAATCCGGAGTGGAACAATCCGCGCACCGGTGAGCACTTCGCGTCAGACGATCCGAAAAATCCCATCGGCGAGCGCTGGATCGGACTCATCGGAGTCGAGGCGCACAATCAGGGAACGAAGGGATACGGGATTCATGGCACGGTCGACCCTGCGTCAATCGGCAAGCAGGCCTCGATGGGATGCGTACGTATGTCTGACGCCGACGTCGAAGTTGTGTACGAACTGCTCACAGAGCCCAACAGCACGATCATGATCACGCCTTGATCAACTTAGCGATCGCGCGCCTGCGTCAACTCGGCGACCACTCGCCGCGTGCTGGTCCCTCTGGATGATTTCCTCGAACCGCGCCTGATGTGCGCGGCGCCTTCGCCAATTTCGCCGCCAGAAGCATCGCCTCGCGCATCGCACCCGCGTCGGCCTTCCCTTCGCCCGCAATGCCAAAGGCAGTTCCGTGGTCGGGACTCGTCCGAACGATCGAAATGCCAAGCGTGACATTGACGGCGGCGTCGAATGCGACCATCTTGATCGGAATCAACCCCTGATCGTGGTACATCGCGACGACGAGGTCGTAACGACCTGAGAGCGCATCTCGGAAGATCGTGTCCGCAGGCCACGGGCCAGACGCGTCGATCCCCGCACTGCACGCCATCTCGATTGCAGGTCGAATGATTCGATCTTCTTCATCCCCAAAGAGTCCGCGCTCCCCTGCATGCGGATTGAGGCCGCATACAGCGATGCGCGGCGCGGCGACTCCCATGTCGCGGCAGAACCTGCTGCCAAGATCGATCGGGTCGAACACTCGACCGATGGTCAAGAGATCTCGGATGTTCATGAGCGGGACATGGGTCGTGGCGAGCGCCACCCGCAACTTTGGCGCAGAGAACGCCATGCAATGGCGGCGAGCTCGCGTGCGAAAGGCAAAGAGTTCGGTGTGCCCCGGCCAGCGATACCCCGCCAGCGACCACGATTCCTTGCTGATGGGAGCAGTCACAACGGCATCGACCCGGCGAGGATCGCCATGAGGGCGCATCGCGTCGTTGATTGCCGCCTCCACATAAGTCTTGCTGACCGTCCCGCCGATCTTCGACGGTTCGCGGCGGTCAAAGAGCCCAAGCACCTGCCCATGGTCGAAAACGACATAGTCCGAATCGATCTCAAACTGCGCGCGCTCGCTGTCCGCCGCCACGCGAAGCCAGTCCACGGGCAGCCCGCTGCGCTCGGCGGCCACATGCATCAGGTGATTCGACCCATGAACGACCCACCGCGCCGCCCGCCGCACGGCAGGGTCGCAGAGCGCCTTGACGGTGACCTCTGCTCCGATCCCGCATGGATCGCCAAGTGAAACTGCGACGGTCGGCCGCTCGATGTTCATGTGAGAATGCTAGCGATCGAATTGTGAAGATCCGCGGTGGATTCGACCGATTTCGCAGGGTAGATTGATCGCTTCGCCTTCCACACTTTCGTCGCCCATGAATGACCCTGATCCTCGCTGCTGCCCACACATGCAGGCGAATGACCATCGCTGTACAGCGCGGTTCGCGCTCGGCGAGATGGAGCAGCTCTTCGCATATTGCTGCGGAGGATTTCATGGATGCGCGCTCTTCCATCGCATCAACATGGAGAGCCGCTTTCGACAGGGATTGCAGGATCCGACGCGTGGAGTTTTGCAGTCCAACCGCATTCCTGCACTGATGCAGCCGACCGTTCATGGAAACACCTACCGCCCCCGCTCGATGGCATCGTGACTTTCTTGCGTTCTGCCGGGTCGAGTGCGGGCTGGCGACGCTGACGCTCGAGGCGTACGGTCGCGATCTCGACCAGCTTGCGACATATCTGCGCGAGCGCGGCAAGCCCGATCCTTTGGAAGCGACGATGGGCGACTTGACCAATCACATCCGATGGCTGTCGCGAGAGTGCGAGTACCAACCCACAACCGTCACTCGCCACCTCGCGACCATTCGAGTTTTTTTTCGGTGGCTTCGCGCCACGGGGAAGATCACGCGCGATCCAGCAAGGTTGATTGAGCGCCCGACCGCGTGGAAGCGCCTTCCCGGCGCCATGACCGCAAAGCAGATGAAGACGCTGGTCGAATCGCCGTCGAAGGAAGACGGTGCACTCTGGCTACGGGACCGCGCGATGCTGGAACTGATCTATGGCGGTGGACTGCGCGCCAGCGAAGTGTGCACGGTCAAGGTCAACGACTTTCACGAGACGCTCGGCGCGCTCGCCGTCACGGGCAAGGGTGGCAAGCAACGCATTGTGCCCATTGGAGTCCCCGCGATCGAATGGACAAAGCGCTACCTCGCTGAATGTCGCCCTCGACTCGCGGCGGCAGGCGCCGGTCGCGATGCTTTTCGATTGCTGCTGTCCTTTTCCGGCCGCCCGCTTGACCGTGTCGCAGTCTGGCAACTCGTCAAGAAGAATGCGGCCCGCGCTGGCCTGGATGATGTCCATCCCCACACACTTCGCCATTCATTCGCGACCCATCTCGTCAACGGCGGTGCTGATTTGCGTGTGGTGCAGGAATTGCTCGGTCATTCAAGCATCACGACGACGCAGGTCTACACGCATGTGACGCGCGATCATCTTCGCGAAGTCATCGCGAATTGCCATCCGAGAGAGCAGAAGATGCGAACCTTGCCGGTGAAAGTGCCGGTGAAAGTGCCGGTGAAAGTGCCGGCAAAGGTCGTGGCGAAAGTGCCGTCGAGAAATCAGCCCAAGGTGAGTCGCCGCGGGAAGTAAGCCAGTTTCGCGGCGTCTTTCACCATCGCGAGAGTCTCCTCCGCGACACGATTTGCGCGGATGCAACCATCCTTGAGAATGTCGATGATCGCATCGTCGTTGCCTTCATAGCGGCTGCGGCGCTCGCGCATCGGCTCAAGCATCTTGTTGAGCGCCTCGGCAACTTCCTGTTTGACATGCCCATCGCCAATGTTGTCGCCGCGCGAGTAACGATCTTTGAGTTCGGCAACCCGACTTGCGTCAGCGATGAACGCATCGACATATTGAAAGAGCGCGTTGGTGATGTCGCCGGGTTCGGTCGGGGTCTTTCGCCCCGTGAATATCTTGGCAACCTTCTTTTGGACTTCCTTCGGCGGATCCGCAATGAAGATCGCATTGCCAAGGCTCTTGCTCATCTTGTTGACGCCGTCGATTCCCATCAGTCTCCCGACCGCTCCGACATCGGCGTGCGGAATGGGGAAAGTTCCGCCGAGCTTCTCGTGATCGGCGTCATCTGCGTGCTCCGACACTCCACAGAAGATCTGGTTGAATCGGCGGGCGACCTCTCGGGTCATCTCCAGGTGCGGGACTTGATCTTCGCCGACCGGGACTCCCGTGGGTCGAAACGCCAAGATGTCCGCAGTTTGCCCAACGGCATAGAGCGGAAAGCCGAACGAGTAAGTCTCACCCAGATTCTTGATCTTGATCTCGTCCTTGAGCGTGGGGTTTCGCATGACGCGGTTGAACGGCAGGAGCATCGCGAAGAGGAATGTCAGTTCGGCGATCGCAGGCACTTCGCTCTGCAGAAAGATCGCAGACTGGGATGGGTCAATGCCCATTGCCAAATAGTCGCGCACAATTTCGATCGAGTCGCGCCGAATGTCGCCGCAGAGATCCGCACGAGTCGTAAATGCGTGCATGTTTGCAATGATGAAGTAGCACTCGTGGGACTTCTGCAGCTCGACGCGGCGCTTGACGCTTCCGACCCAGTGGCCGAGGTGCAATGTGCCCGTCGGTGTGTCGCCGGTGAGGATGCGCGGTCTCGAAGTCGATGAACTCTGGGCACTCATGCTGCGGACGATCCTACGAAACTCCCGCATGACCCGTCGCGATCCGACGCACGCAATCCCCCTGCCTGCGCTCGGCTCAACTCCACCAGAAAATGCACAGGTTTGCAGAATTGAAAAGCGCGTGCGCGGCGATCGGCGCCGCGATCCGACCTGTGCGCTCCATCAACCAACCGAGCACCACCGCGAGAGAAAAGAGCATGGCCAGTCCAGACGCCTGCGCGCCATCGACGAGCACGGAATAGTGAATCCCCGCAAAGACTGCGCTTGTGAGGAAGATGCGAGTCCAGCGCGAGACATTGAGTCCGCGGAGCCCAAGTTGCAGCCCACCGCGAAACGTGAACTCCTCTGCAATTGGTGCGAGGAACACCACAACGACCACCATCGCAGCAGTCCATGCAAAGGACTGCGAGCCTTGGAGGAGTTGAAACGTCGAGTGGCCTTCGGCTGGTGGCATCGTTCCTGCGCAGAAACTTTGGATCGATGCTGCGATCGAACCGACTGCCTGAAGCGGAAACCACGCGATCGCGATAGCAACCACTCCGAGTTGAATCGAACGGGGAATTCGCCACGCTCGGATCTCGAAGGGTTCGCTCTCGCGAACAGGATTCACTCGCCGAGCGCGCGCCAATACTCCGACGATCAGCACGAACTGCGCGAGAAACGAGCCAGCCGCAACGATGACTGTCGCCTGAATCGTGGCATCGTCCGATGTGAAGCCAAACACCCTGCGCGCGAGTGCTGCCCCCAGTGAACTAGAAAAGCCAAGCCCGAGAAATACGGCGAACGCCTGGAGTACCCCCCAATCCCACGCGTTGCTTGGGGCAACAGACAAGCGCATCGCGCGAGTCATCGTGGCGGCGGCGATGACTGCGATTCCAATCGCGAGCGAGATGGTGGGCCAGTTCTGCGTCGCGCCGCTCGCAGACGAATCCGCTCCATCGCCCATACTCTCTGCAGCAAGCATCCCCGCTACCACCATGACTGATGTACTGCAGAGAATCATCCGCCGGAAGCGCAAAGAGGTGGCAGCTGCAAAGGCCGCGGTGCCACTCGAGATCCTGCGCGAGCGGATTTCCGAACTCGGCAGGACCCGCAATTTCTTCCAGAAGGTCGTCGACCACGGGAGCACGACCCAAACGCGGCTGATCGCCGAGGTCAAGCGCAAGAGCCCTTCTGCTGGGGTCATTCGTGAAGACTTCGATCCCGTCGCCATCGCTCGAAAGTATCACGCGGCGGGCGCCACCGCGATCTCATGCCTCACCGACGAAGTGGACTTCGGCGGCAAACTGGAATACATCCACGCGATTCGAGATGCGATCCCGCTGCCTGTCCTGCGCAAGGACTTCATCATTGACCCATATCAAATCTGGGAGTCGCGCGCGGCAGGTGCAGACGCGGTCTTGCTGATCGCCGAGTGCCTTCGTGAGAGCGAGATCATCGACTTCCAGATTCTCTGTGTCGAACTCGGAATGACCACGCTGCTCGAAGTCCACGATGCAGACAACTTGTGGCGCGTGCTGAACCACCTCGGATTCCCCCATCCCGGATATTCGCTGCTTGGAATCAACAACCGCGACCTGCGGACGATGAAGACGGACCTCAACCACTCGCTTCGCATGGCCGACTTGGTCGAGGACCCTCGCATTCTTGTCAGCGAGTCAGGGATCACAACTCCGGACGACTTGAAGCGCCTGCGCGCGCATGGCATACACATCGTGCTCGTCGGCGAACACCTCATGCGGCAACCGGACATTGAAAAGGCGACCCGAGATCTATTGAGTTGACCGCGCAGCGATGAGTTCGGCGATGCGCCACCCCGTCAGTGCTGCTCCGATTCGAATCTGATCGCCCGCGACGAAGAGTTGCAATCCCATGCCTGGTTCGAGACTCCAATCGGCCCGGATTCTGCCAACAAGAACGGGGTCGCGGCCCGCAGCAAGCAGTGGTTCTGGGAAACGATTCCCTGCGCGATCATCAACGATTTCTAGACTCGGCGCGTTCGCAAGAATCTCGCGAGCGTGCGCCTCGGAGAGCGGTCGCTCGAACTCGAGACCGATGGCCTCGCAGTGCGCACGCAGCACGGGCACGCGTACGCAAGTCGCCGTGACACGCACATCTGCGTCGCACCAGATCTTTCGCGTCTCGTGGAGCAACTTGGCTTCTTCCTCGTTGTAGCCACTCGCGCCGATCGCACTGTTGTGGCTGAAGCAGTTGAAGAGGTACTGGCGTCCGAAGATGTCACTCGTCATTGGGCGCGATGCCGCGAAGTCATGCGCTTGAGCTTCAAGTTCGCGCATGGCCGCAGCGCCCGCGCCGCTCGCAGCCTGGTAGGTCGCGACCGTCATTCGACGCACTTTCGCAACACGGTGAAGTGGCGTGACCGCGACCAGTGCGACGATCGTCGAGCAGTTCGGCACGGCCACAATCGAAGGACCGCGACAGGAATCGAGCGCCTCTGGATTCACTTCGGGTATGACCAGCGGCGTCGCGGGATCCATTCGAAAGCAACTTGAGTTGTCGACAACCCACGCGCCCGATGCCACCGCTTGCGGCGCCCACTCCTTGGAAATCGATTTCCCTGCAGAGAAAAACGCGATGTCAACCCCATCAAAGCAGCCTGGGCGCAAGGCCTCCACCACGTGAGCCCTCCCGGCAACCTGAATCGACTTGCCTGCTGAGCGTGCGCTGGCGAATAAACGCACGCGATTGGGCGCAATCGATGTTTCACCCACCCCCGATCCAAGCAGTTCTAGGAATTCCGCCCCGACAGCACCCGTTGCCCCGACAACGGCGATCACCCTGCTGCGAACTTCCGCAACTTTTTTCATCGGAAAACCGCCACTGAGTTTGCCATTGCGCAAATGTATCGTAAGGTGTCTCTGCTTGGAAGTTTCGATTGCGTTGATCGGGCTTCCAGCGAAAGCAAAGGGAAATTTCATGTCATCGAAGCCAGCGAAAACGTCCAAGGCGCCAAAGACCAATACGAAGTCCGTGAAGCTGTCCGATGCGGAACTGGAGAAGGCAAGCGGAGGCGGCTCAAGCCGCGTCGCTCGCAACTCCTCCGCCGCTCGCCAGTCTCGGACGCCGAAGCGCTAATTCAGCGTCGTCTGCGTCAGACGCCCGCCCGCACAGGTGATTGAATGCCTTGTAGTCGGCGACCGTTCCTGCTCCTGGACGGTCGCTGGCTACTTTTTGTTGGGTGCGCGAATTGCAACCACTCGACGCTGTCAGTTCGCACCCGATCCCTTGAGCGCAGGACTAGAACGCAGGACTAGATCGCAGCCTGGTCTGGTGAGTCAATCAACTGACGCAGAGCCATTTCTTTGAATGGTCCTGTGACGGCCATCAACTCGGTGAACGAGCCGCTCTGCACGACTTTCCCCGCATCCATCACGTAGATCCGACTCACGCCGCGAACGGTGCTGAGCCTGTGTGCGACGATGATCCGAGTGACTTGGAGCCCCTCGAGGCTGCGCACAACTTGCGCTTGCGAGATTTCGTCAAGTGCGCTCGTCGCCTCATCGAAAATCAGAATCCGCGGGCGGGTCACGAGCGCTCGCGCGATCATCAGTTTCTGAACCTGACCGCCGGAAAGGGTCTGGTCTGTGACATATGTGTGCACGCCCATCGGCATCTGTTGCACTTCGCCAAGGAATCCCGCCGCCTCGAGTGCACGCTCCGCGTCCTTTGGCGTGAACAGCGTGCTTCCGACGATGTTGTCGAGGATGGTGCCTGGAATGACGCGCGTGTTCTGAACAACCGCGCCGATCTGTCGGCGCACCGACACGAGGTCGAGCCGATCGAGCGCCTTGCCGTCGTACGCGACGCCTCCCGAACTTGGAGTCCGGAGTCCCAGAAGGATTTGCAGCAGCGTCGACTTTCCGCTGCCACTTGGTCCGACCACCGCGATGCTCTCCCCCGCCTCGACGCGGATGCTGACCCCTGTCAACACTTCGTTGGCGCTCCCGGGATAGGAGAATCGTGCGTCACTGATCTCGATGGTTCCAGAGAGAAGCCCAGGCTGATCGCGATCTCCCATGCGTTCGGTGGTCGCAGCGAGAATCGGCTCGATGCGACGGAGCGTCGAACGAAGCGATGCGAGATCTCCGAGACGCTCGCCAAGTTCCAGAACCGAATAGAGGGCAGTCACAAATGCTGCATTGAAAACCAAGTAGCTCGCGATTCGCTCTGGTGTTGCGGCGGCGCCCACCGCCGTGAAGTTTCCAGCGCCATCAACGGGCAGGAACATCCACCAGAAGATCATCATGCATCCCATGGGGAATGCCGCGGCAAAGACGTCGAACACTCGGTCGAGCGAGCGCATCTGCATTGTTGCGCCGCGAACACCGCGAAAGCGCTGCAGCCAGCGCATGGTTGCGAACTGCTCGGCGGATGCGCTGCGGATCGTGTCGATTCCTCCGATGAACTGCAGGACCATGCTGGAAAGCCGACCCCGCCCTTCCAGCATGCTCGATGCGAGCGTTGATCGCCTCGCGCTGATGACAACGCTCGCGACAACCGCGACGACAAGCAGCACGGCTCCCACAGCGCCTGCCTTCGCGTCAACTGCGAACATCACACCCAAGTACACGACAGAAAAGACTCCGGCCATGATCGCGCTGATGCCTGCGCCTGACATCACGGACTGGAGGTCACCGACAGAAAGGATGCGCTCCGCAAGATCGCCGCTCGAAAACTGGCGGAGGACATGCACTGGCATGCGAAGACAGCGATCGAGGATGCCGCCGAGTGCCCGACTGCCAATTCGTGTTTCTGTCCGAAGCAAGAGGTTGGACACAACGAACCCACACGCCGATGCTGTGAGGGTCGTGCCAAGCAGGACGAGCCCAAGGAACAGAAGCGCAAGGCGATCGTCGCCCGGCAACACCTTCATCACGAGCAAACCCGTTGCGATGGGGATAGACAGATTCACGATCGTCGCGAGACCCGAAATCAGGAACGCGCGAATGAAATCTCCCTCGGAACCTCGGACCGCGAACTTGAGGAACGGGCCGATGGTGGTCGCACTTTGCGGAAGCGTGGCATGAAACTGCGACGCGGTACCAGTGAGTTGCGCAGCGAACTCTGCGCCAACCGGCGTCGGACCAATGATTGCGCCAGCCGAATGGACATACGCAACCAACCCTGATCGGCTCGGCAGGATCGCGACCGGCGATTGATCATCGGCGCGGAACGCAAGCAACGCACCAACGCCGCTCTCCCACCATCCTGGGTCAAGAAACACTGGGCGAATTCCCAGCCCAGCTACATGCGCAAAGATCTGCTCTGGCTTGCGAGTTGTGTCTCTTGGGATGCGAGTCGGAATCGACTCTGGATCGCATCCCATGTCGATGGCGATCTGCGTGCAAGCTCGGACGATTGGCGGCAAGCGGTCATCAAGAAGTTCGCTCGTTGCAGCACCGGCGCGCCGCCCCAACAGCGCTTGAAGGCGCTGATCGAAAGAGAGCGCTGCGGCCGCAGTGCTGACAAGCCTGCGAAGGTGGCGCGAATACGCAGACTCCGTCACAACTGAGCTACGCCGTTGCAATTCGCTTGCGCACCGCTGGCAGGTCGCGCCGAGAGAGACCTTTGCAAGCGACGCACTCCCTGCGAGTGAACTTCCGCAGGCACTGAGTGTCGCCGCGATCCCAGTCCGCATCGCGATTTCCGTCGGCGAACCAGCGACAATTCCCGCGATGCATTTCAACGGCACGCGCACAATCTCGAGATCGTTCACAGGCACAAGTTCGAAATTCGCGATCGGACCGATGATCGCGTGCCCCTCTTCGAGCACCCCGATCCTGTGCCGCCGCGGGTGCCCCTCTCGAAGCGCGAAGGCGACCGCGCTTCCCCTCACAATGACGAGCAGGTCGGCCAGCTCGTCACCTCGCAGGCTTCGCCGTCGGTCGAGGAAGACTGCGTGCCCTCCGGCAGCGAGCGCCCCCTGGACGATTGCCTTGGCGACGGTTGGAGGCACTGCACTCATGTGGACGACTCACCCGTAATCAGGTCTCGATACACACCGCCGAGCGCGAGGAGCTGATCGTGCGTTCCACGCTCGACGACTCTGCCACGGTCCATGACGAGTATCTCATCAGCGTCACGAATCGTGCTCAAGCGATGAGCGACGACGAGGCAGGTGACGCCGCGCCGACGCAGCGCCGCGTCAAGCGCGAGCTCGGTCATTGGGTCGAGCGCACTCGTCGCTTCGTCGAGAATCACCAAGGCAGGTCTCCTCGCTAGCGCACGCGCGATATCAATGCGTTGCGCCTCGCCTCCCGAAAAATTGCCGCCACCTTCCGCGACTTGCTGGTCGAGTCCACCCCTCCCGGCGACGAGGTCGGAGAGTTGAGCGTCCTCGAGCGCTTCAACCAGCCATTGATCTGGAAGGTCGGGATTCCACATCGACAGGTTTTCGCGAATCGATCCTTCGAAGAATGCGGCGCGCTGAAAGACTGTCGCAATACTCGACGCACGAACGTGCCTCGGAATCTCGCCGAGCGATTGCCCGTCGAGCAGGACATCCCCTTCCCAAGGATCCAGCAGACCTGCAGCCAATCTTGCAATTGTTGACTTGCCAGACCCTGTCCCTCCAACAACTGCGACGCGCCCACCAGAACGAATCTTCATCGAAAAGTCAGAGAGCAGCGGCGGTTGCCCATGGCCGTAACCGAATGTCACGCCACGCAGTTCGAGTTCTCCAGAGGCATATTCGATTTCACAGTCAGTCTCGCTTGTGGGATCGAGTGCGAGGCGATCCGTTGCGTGGCACATGACATCGTCGAGCCGACCCAAATCTGCACGCACGGTCTGAATCTCCTTCAAGAGTTCGGCGAGTTGCGTGACTGGCGTCATGAAGCCGATCAGAAGAATCTGTAACCCGAGCAGCGTGCCGATGGTCATGGATCCATCCATGACCTGCCAACCTCCAAACGAGAGAACGAGGACTGACACTACGAGCGCTTGGAACCAACCAGGAATTGTGCTGACCGCATTGGAGAGCAGACTCGCTCGCTGCTGCGCGGCACTGACACGCGCCGCGAACCCCATCGAGCGTCCAAAGAAATCGGATTCGCGCCCACCTGCCTTGAGTGACTCAAGCGTCAGGAGTCCCGCGATGATCGCTCCCTGTTTCATGCCCTCCTGCTGCGACAATGACTGCGCCTGGTCGACTCGCGCACTCGCAACGAAGTACAGCATGCCAAGCGTGCCCGCGACCGCGATCAAGGCGATGACGCCCATTGCGATGTTGATGTATGCAATCGCGCACAAGAAGACCACCAACGTCAAGATCTGCACGATTGCCGGCGCGAACTTTGACGCGAGGAGCGCCGCGACAGAATCATTCGTCTGGACTCTTTCTGCGATATCGCCGGGGTATCGCTGTGAATAGAAGGTCGTTGGCAGTCGAAAGAGTTGCTGAATGAAGTTCGCGCTGCGTTCAAGCGAGAGTTGATGCTCCAATCGCGCGAGCACAAGCTGCTGAAGGAAAATGAGGCTCGCTTCGATGACGAGTGCGATCAAGCCTCCGATCAATAGCCAGCCCATCCACCCGCTGCGTTCCTGCGCGAGCACGGTATCGATGTACGCCGCCGCGAGTCCGGGTATCGCCACCAGCGGCACAGCGAGCAGCAGCCCGACAAGAACAGTCAGCCAAACCGCGGCTTCCGATCCGCGCATCCACTGCGTGACCAAACCGAGTGCCGATGGCGCTCGCCCAGTCGCCTGAAACTCGTCGGATGGTTCCAACTGCAAGACGATGCCGGAGAACTGTGCATCGAACTCTTCTGGGGTGACGAGCCGACGCCCTGCGGCGGGATCCATGATTCGAAATCCTTTTCGATTCCAGCCTTCGAGCACCACGAAGTGATTGAGTCCCCAGAAGAGAATCGCAGGAAGGGCAAGATCTTCGAAGTCGTCGACTTCGCACTTCAGTCCATCGGCGTCCAGCCCAAAGTGCCGCGCAGCGCGTGCGATCCGCAGCGCATTCGATCCATCACGGTCAACTCCGACCGCTTCTCGCACTTCCTCAAGAGGTCGATAGGCGTGGTGATACGCGAGGACGCTTGCGAGGCTCGCGGCACCGCACTCCGCCGCAACAACCTGCATGACGGTAGGCACGCGAACGCTGCGCGCCTTCCCGGGAGGAACATGCGGCAACTGCGGTTCACCTGATTCTTCGGTCGATGGCTCAGTCGATACCGGGTCGGCGCTCTCGTCCGGTTCATCGGCCGGTCGATCCGTGCTCATGGCGCTGCGCTGGCCTGCGAGGTCACTTCGGAATCAAGTCCGGGCATGACCAACGCAGCAGGTCGAAATGTGCCGATCGTGACTTCGATGTCGCACTGCGTTCCATCCACGAGCAGATCGGAGGAATCTGCGGCGGAGTCCCACAGTACGCGCCCACTTGAATCCACATCGAGCGCAGTCGTGACGACCATCACGGGCCCAAACTGCGACCGAACCGCCTCCACGAAACTCGCGCTCGGAACTCGCCCAAACATCTTCTCGGAACTCGTAATGAACTTCTCGACCTGGGACACTTTCCCCATCGCATGCGCACTGCTGCGGACGCCCGACGCGGCAAACTCGACGCGAACTGGCATTCCTATCTCGATCGACCTGCCTTCGCTGAGAGCGACGAACGCCACGCACATTGGCTTCTCCGCGCCAGACGCCACAACGGCAACCATCGCTCCAGGCGAGACGAAGTCGCCCACTTCGACTTCCATCGCAATCACGCGACCATCCACTGGTGAACGCACTTCGACTTGCACATCGTCCTTTGCAGTGGAACCACTCGAAAGCACTGCAACGCACTCGCCTTTGACGACGCGATCCCCTTCGCGCTTTCGAACTTCTGTTACATAGCCTTCGGTTCGCGCGTTGCACGTGTCCATCCGCTCACCTCGCAGAAAGATGCCCGTGCCAGCAACGGTGAGTGGAATGCGACCGGCGAAACTCCACAACACGACCATTGCCAGCAGGAAAGCCAGCGCAGCTGTGACGATCCACATCTTGGCAGAGATGATTGGGCTGAGCGTGTTGAGCCGATTTCCCCCACCTGCAGCGGCGACGGCCTCCGCACGAAAGATCGGGGTTTTTCCGTCAGCATCAGGAGCCATGGTGCAGCGAGAGAATACCCGCTTGTGCGCGCTCGAAGCGTGATCGCATTCGGACGGGCAGCGCCGGATTCAGATCGCGTGCGCGAGACACGAGCTCCGCTCAACCCGATTGGGCGGCGAAGTAGAAGCGACCAACCTGCGCTTCGAAAGTCGACAAGTCCTCACGCTCAAAGACGAAATGCCCCTCCATCGTCCCCCAGGCAGTCGCGAGCGGGCAGAAACTGGAGTACTCGAAAGTCTCGCCTGCAGACAAATCTGGATGCTGCCCGACGACGCCAGGACCCACCACATCATGGCGGGCACCGTTTGCATCGACGATCTGCCACGCGCGGCTCTTCAGCCGGACTCGATCGCTTCCCTCGTTGGTCATCCGCACCTTGTACGAAAAGATGAACCGACCTCGTTCAACATCGGAGTGCGCTTCCATGAACGATGGAGTCACTTCGACTCGAATGTTGTTCGTCGTCGTTTCAGAACCCAGCGTCTTCGTCGCACCTTCGATCATGCCGCAAGCCTAGGCGATCATCGACGATCAAGTTTGAGTTCAGTGGGGCGAACTGTGCCGAGGGCTTTCCAACAGAGGGGCTCCCGGCGCGCATGGAATTTCGCAGAAGCCACGGTCACGACAAGGCAATCGAGGTCTGGAACCGAGACGGTCGGCGTGCATCCATTGGCGTCAGTCTTCACCGACCAACCATTTGGGTCCCGCGCAATTCCATCGAACTGCTTCCCAAGTTCTACAACCGCGAATTCGATCGGCGCCCCGGTCGCGCCATCGACGACTCGCAGGATCACAGGCTTGAATTCAACCTGCTGCAGAGTCACAGCGACTTCTGCTGTTCCCTCCAACGCATCGAGCGCGATTCGTTCGCTCATCCGCCCCGCCATCCTCACATAGAGATAGTTGCGAAGTCCTCGATGCGCTGTGACCACTGTGCATCCCGATGCATCCGTCACGAGCCGAAGCAGCGGAGGTCGACCCCATTCTCCCTCGGTGCCGTCCTTCGGCAGGAAAAGCCCTGTCTCGACAATTGCTTCCGCCGCGGGAAGCGGCGCGCCGCGTTCATCTCGCACGCAAATCCGAATCTGCCAAGGAACGATGGGCGTGAGGCGAACATCGATTAGGGCGTGAGGCGCGAGCGATTCAAACTCAAGGTAGTTCTGCGGCGACGCATCAACATGCATGACAGGAGTAGGGTTCGCAGACTTGGCACCCCTCGGCGCTGGGACAATCGACAGCCCAGTCGGGACATATCCAGCTCGCAAGAGTGCGAGACTCGTGCCTCGTGCATTCAGAACAAGATCCGCTCGCCCATCATCGTTGGTTCTGATGGCGTCGCCGCTACGAGGAATGAAGTCGAGAAAGCGAGCGCCGTGCTGAAGAATGCTGGCGTTCGCGATCGGGGCTCCACTCGCATCATCGAGGACATGGATCTGCACAGGCTTCGAGACGCATCCGATGGGGATGCCGACCAAAATGATCGCGAATTGCGCCCAGATTCCACAAATCGTCGAACAGAAAGAGCGGGAGGTCATGAAAATAGGAACTATGCGCCGGGGCAGACTTCGCTAGTATGAAACGCCAATCACTTGGGGATTGGTGTAACGGTAGCACAACTGACTCTGACTCAGTTTGTCCTAGTTCGAATCTAGGATCCCCAGTTCACTCGACGGGTCCATCCATGGATGTGACAACCTCGAAAGAGCGTCGAGCGCGGCGAACTCTGGCACATGCTTGGTAGATGGGAGAGTCTTCGAGGTCATGCGAGTCGTCAGCCTCTTGCCATCCGCGACTGAGATACTCTGCCGAATCGGTGGCGAGCGCTTGTTGGTTGGAAGAAGCCATGAGTGTGATTGGCCTCACCAGATTTTGAATCGCCCGGTTCTGACGGGGCAACGCACGCCATCACCATCTGGACCAGGCGCGAGCGCAGCGATCGACGCAGCAGTCCGCGCTGTGCTTGGGCAGGAGCAATCGCTGTACACGATCGATGCCGATCGACTGCGGAGCCTTCAACCCGATCTCATCCTGACGCAAGGCCTCTGCGATGTCTGCTCGATCGACGTGACGACCGTTCGCGCAATTGCTGCAACGATGGATCCGCAGCCAGCGATCTTGAGTTTGAATCCGAAGTCCATCTGGGATGTGCTCGATGACTGCCTTCGCGTTGGCGAAGCGACTGGGCTCTGCGCAGAAGCCGAGTGCGCGATGGTTGAACTTCGCGAGGGTTGGTGGACTGCGGTCGATCATGTGAATCCGTTTGTTGAAGGCCCGGAGGTCCTCTTCCTTGAGTGGATGGATCCTCCATTCGCCGCGGGGCACTGGACTCCAGAGTTGATCACCGCCGCCGGCGCAAAGCACTCACTCAATGTGGCGGGAGCGAAGAGCCGCCGCGTCACACCCGAAGACATCCTCGAGTCTGCACCAGAACGCGTCATCGTCTGCCCTTGCGGCTACGGCATTGCAGCGATTCGATCGGAAATGGGTGCGCTCAAGGCGCAGCCTTGGTGGCCTCTTCTCCCTGCCAATTTGGACGGTCATGGGAGAGTCGCACTCGTCGATGGCAGCCAGATGTTCAATAGACCTGGTCCTCGGCTCGTTGATGCCTTCCGATGGCTTGCAGGTTGGCTCCATGACCGACCCGAACTCGTGCCAGCAGGATTCCCTGTCGAAGTGGACTGAACGTAAACCGTGCCAGTTCGGCACGCCAATTGCTACAGAACTCAACCTATGAACTTCGAGAAATTCACCACGCTCGCTCAACAGGCGCTCGCGCAGGCGCAGTCCGATGCCGTTCGAGATCAGCACAGCGAAGTCAGTTCGCTTCACTTGCTCGTCGCGTTGCTCGGTGAAAAGAATGGACCGGCGAATGGCGTGCTCTCGAAAGCTGGGCTCGATCCTGCCAAGATCGCTGCGACTGCCGCGGCGCAATTGTCGCGACAGCCGCGAGTCCAGGGATCGACCCCGACCGTCGGTCGAGAGTTGACGCAGATCATCGGCGCGGCCGAACGCCTCGCACAAAAGATGAAGGACTCATATGTCTCAAGCGATCACCTGCTCATCGCGATCGCACAGACGAAGTGCGCTGGGCAGGACGTGCTCGACGCGGTCGGCGCGCATGCGAAAGAACTGGAAACTGCCGCGCGAGAGATTCGCAAAGCGAGCGGCGTGCAAGGCATCCATGATCCAAACGCTGAGAGCACCTTTGAGGCGCTCAAGAAGTACGGCAAGGACTTGAACGAACTAGCCGCGAACGGAAAGCTCGACCCAGTCATTGGTCGCGACGAGGAGATTCGCCGCTGCATGCAAGTGCTCTCTCGCCGCACCAAGAACAATCCTGTGCTGATCGGCGAACCCGGCGTCGGCAAGACAGCGATCGCCGAAGGGCTCGCGCAGCGCATCTTGAATGGCGATTGCCCTGAGTCCATGCGCTCGTCGCGGATCGTCGCGCTTGATGTCGGTCAGTTACTGGCCGGAGCGAAGTTTCGCGGCGAATTCGAGGAGAGATTGAAGGCGGTGCTGCGTGAAGTCGCTGCAAGCGACGGGCGGATCATCCTCTTCATCGACGAGTTACACACGATCGTCGGTGCAGGACAAGCCGAGGGCGCAGTCGGTGCAGGGCAACTGCTCAAACCGGCACTCGCGCGCGGCGAATTGCACTGCATCGGCGCAACAACGCTTGATGAATATCGAAAGCATGTCGAGAAAGACCCAGCGTTCGAGCGGCGATTTAGCCCCGTGTACATCGGTGAGCCAAGCGTCGAAGATTCGATTGCGATCCTGCGCGGACTGAAGGAGAGGTACCAGGCTCACCATGGAGTTCGCATTCAGGACGCGGCACTCGTTGCTGCGGCACACTTGTCGGATCGATACATCAGTGATCGGTTCCTGCCAGACAAGGCGATCGACCTTCTCGATGAAGCGGCGAGTCGCCTTCGAATTGAAAACGATTCGATGCCAGTTGAACTCGACGAGATTCGACGCCACATCACCAAGCTCGAGATCGAACGAGCCGCGCTCCAAATCGAGAAGGACCCGCAGAGCGCCAAGCGCATGGCGGGCGTCGAAAAGGAACTTGCTGGAGAGCGCGAGAGGGATCGGGCGATGACAGCGCAGTGGACGCTGGAGAAGAACGAACTCGACGCGATCAAGTCGATCGATCGCAGCATCGAAGATCGCAAGGTTGAGTTCGAACAGGCGCAAAGGCGCGGCGATTTCGAGCGCGCCGCGCGAATCCAACACGGCGAGATCCGCGATCTCGAAGTGCGCCGAGGAGATGCAGAACGCGCACTCCGAAAGCGCCTCGAATCGGGCTCCGCACTCGTGAAAGAGGAAGTCGACCCCGAAGCTGTGGCCGAAGTGGTTGCGAAGTGGACCGGAATCCCAATGTCCAAACTCGTCGAAAGCGAACGAGAGAAGCTCCTGCACATCGAAGATGCACTACGACGCCGAGTTGTGGGGCAAGATGAGGCGATCACTGCCGTCTCTGAAGCAGTGCGGCGAAGCCGCGCGGGTCTTGGTGAGGCGAATCGGCCAATCGGGTCGTTCCTCTTCCTTGGACCGACGGGCGTTGGCAAGACCGAACTCTGCAAGGCACTTGCCGAGTTGCTCTTCGACTCGCAAGACGCGATGGTGCGCATCGACATGAGCGAGTACATGGAGCGACATGCGGTCGCACGGCTGATTGGCGCGCCTCCGGGATATGTTGGATTTGACGAAGGCGGTCGACTGACAGAGGCGGTGCGACGTCGCCCCTACTGTGTCGTCCTCTTCGATGAATTCGAGAAGGCGCATCCCGATGTCAGCAACGTGCTGCTCCAGGTTCTCGATGATGGACGGCTGACAGACGGCCAGGGGCGCACTGTCAACTTTGCGAACACGCTGATCGTGATGACGAGCAATATCGGCTCGAGTGCAATTCTCGAGATGACTGCCGCCAACCAGCCTGAGGAGTTGATTGCGGCACATGTCCGCGGACTGCTCAAAGCCCAACTGAGACCGGAACTGCTCAATCGAATCGACGAGACCGTCGTCTTCCATCAGCTTGATCAAGCTCAACTCGGCGAGATTGCGCTGATCCAAGTCAACAACCTCAGGCGAAGGCTCGTGCAACGCGGGCTCGGTCTGGAAGTCTCTGCAGAGGCCCTCAAGGCACTCGCAGCGGAAGGATTCGATCCACAGTTCGGCGCTCGCCCTCTCAAGCGCGTGATCCAGCAACGACTCGAAAATGCGATCGCTGCTGGAATCCTTGGCGGAACTTTCAAGGATGGCGACACGGTGCGCGTCGACCACAAGGGCAAGTCGTTCACGTTTTCAACGGATGCTGTGAAGAAGCAAACTGTTTAGTTCGCTCAGCGCCCGCGCCGTTCGCGCATCGAGTAGAGCAGTGGCGCGGTCACGAACGAGACAGACAGCAACCAGCAAGCTGCGAGCGCCAGCGAAGAGCCCAGCAGTGGGAAGAGCCAGATCCCCAGCAGCGCAAAGAGCCCGACGCTCGTTGCTCCGAGAATCATGGGAGCGACGGCGCCCGTCGGCACTTCATGTCCCTGTGCGACCCAGGTCCCGATCATGGTTGTCAGAAAGATGGCGGGAAACGCGCTCAAGAGCCCGCCGAGCACGGGCATGCCGCTCGCCGCGATGATGAGTGCAACGCCATTGGCGATCGCAGATGCTCCGCCACGCAGCAGGATCTGACTCGGCGGTACTCGACGATGACCCTTTGGTGCCGGTACCACTTCGCGCGAGAGCAGTAAACCCATCGCAAGCGTCACGAGCAACGCAACGACACCCCATACGACAGACGCGCCTGCAGTCGGATGGAACCTGTGCTGAACTCCAGCAACAATGAGCGCACCGGTGACCCAAAAGACAATCGCGAAAAGCGTTGTCGCAACGAGCCGCGGCGTTGGCCTCAGCGCATGCAGTCTCGGCGGGAGAATTCGCCAGATTGCCAGGACGCCAGTGGAGAGGAGCATGCCAACGGGAATCGCAGCCATCGACCGAACGAAGTTTTCACCTTGGTCGACCTCGAAGAGTCCCCAAGATGCAAGGAGAATTGTCGATGGCATCGCAGCGAGCGCGCCCCCCTTGCGGCCACCATATCGCTCGATCGCTGCGGTTGCGAGAATTGCGACAACCCCCGCACCGAGTGATGTGACGATGATCGCATCGCGTGCGTTCGAATCAATCAACGCTCGTCCCCTGCGACGCGGCCTGCCCAAGAATGCGCGCGATCGCGCGTCCGCATTCAAGCAGCGCAACCGTTTCACTCGGCGCGTAAGTTCGCGGGGCAATCGTTGCGACGCCCAGCACTCCCACAATTGCTCCACCTTGATTGTCACTGAAACAAGGAATCGTGATCGCGCCTTCCATGCCAGTCGCGCGTGCGCCAGGGCGAACATCTCCCGATGTATCGGTCTGCAGGTTGCACACCGTGACGGGTCCACGTCGCTCTGCCGCAAGCCCCGCCATTCCCTTGCCCACCGGAATCGTTCGGATCGCATCCATGACGGGAGGCGGAAACTTGCCGACGATTGCGATCAAGTGCAGTTGCCCATCTCCCCCCATGCTGTGCAGCGTGCCAGTGTCAGCGTTGAAGTGTTGGACGATCGCCTCGAGCGCAGCCTGAGGCGTCGATGACTGCGCGAGGACTGCCGGCCACTGCTCTCGATCGTTTCTGGGTGAACTCATCGCTGGAGGATAGAACGACCCGACTGAGCCGCGTTCCACGACTGAAACATGAGCAGCGCCCAGATGAGATGCCGATCGGCGCTGCGACCTGCAAGAAACCCATCCCATCTTCGGCGCGTCTGTGTCGGATCCAGATAGCCCTCGCGCGCAAGTCTGCGTGCATCCAGCAGGTCCTCGGCCCAGTCGCGCAAAGGGCCTCGCAACCATTGATCAACGGGCACCCCAAAGCCCATCTTGGGCCGCTCAATGAGTGCGCGAGGTACATAGCGGTAGAGCACTTGTCGTAAAAGCCACTTTCCTTGACCGTGGCGCACCTTCATAACGTAGGGCATCTGCCAAGCCAACCCCACCACTCTGTGATCTAGCAGCGGAACGCGCGTCTCCAGACTCACAGCCAT
>CAYHHO010000052.1:0-21041 GCA_964356445.1 uncultured Singulisphaera sp.
TGAACTCTTCAACATGTCGAGGAATCCAGTCATCACGGAAACAACAGTGACGACGAGTGCGACGCAAAGCGCAACGGCCGCGATGGCGATCAGCGGGATGAGCCTCGAGGTCAGATAGCGATTGGAAAGAAGTGCCGCGTACAAGGCTGCCTATTGTGCCACGGTTCGACTCGCTTGTGTGCTTGGTGCGATGCGAGGTCCGCCGATTGAAACTTCGCTCACGGTCCCGAGGTACTTCCGTGCACTATTCGATGCGAATCCGAGTTTCTCCCGCACCATGGTCAGCGTGCGTGTCGCGATCACCGCATCGTCGGGACCGCCAAGCGGTTCGCCTGAATCACAGTCGAGCCCGCTTGGAATATCGATGGAGTAGACCGCAGCGCCCGCTCTCAAGTGCGCGTTGATCCATCGGATGGCGTCGAGCGGCACCCCCGATGGCCGGCGGTCGAGCCCCGTTCCGAAGATCGCGTCAACTATCGCGATCAGATTGCCTGCGCCGAGGAGGGATTCGCGCTGACTCCATGGATGAACGAGCCCCATTCGATGGGCCGACTCACGCATGATGCGAGCATCGGTTCGATCGCGGGATTCAGCGACCTCCAACGCGAGTGCGGGAAGTCCGTGGCTGTGCAGCGTTCGTGTGATCGCGTACCCGTCACCTCCGTTGTTACCGCCGCCGCAGATGACGAGGATCAATCCTTGGCGATCGCGTAACTCGTCGCGCACAATCGCTGCGCATTCAACCGCTGCGTGCGTCATGAGAGCGATCGCTGGTATGCCAAACTGACGAGAGCACGACGAGTCGTATTCGACTGCTTCAGAACGACTCAGGCGGTTTCGCACGATCAAAGCGTATCGCCTGCTGCCCCGGCACCCACGTAGGGATGAACGCGATACCCTCAACTGATGGCAGTGCTTGTCGTTGCAGTTTGGATCTTGAGCGCGATATCAATCGGCGGCGCTGGGTACTGGGCCCTCTTTCGATGGCGGGTGCACCGCGATGGACGCAACCGCCCCGGACTGCGCGAAGGGCTTCCCACGCAACTTCAGGAGTGGCCAAGTGTTTCGATCGTGATCCCCGCCCACAACGAAGAGACCCATGCGCCAGACTTGCTGCGGAGCCTGCTGGCGCAGTCGTATGCAGGTTCGATCGAAATCATCTTTGTGCTTGATCGCTGCACCGATCGGACGCGGGAAGCACTTGAACAGGAAGCGGCACGATCAGCACCGTCAGCACTCGGTCGTCCGGTCCTGCGATTGGTGGACAACACAGAGTGTCCAGACGATTGGGCAGGGAAGTGCAACGCCGCGCATCGCGGAAGCGCACTCGCCACAGGGGACGTCCTCCTTTTCACTGACGCCGACACGACCTTTGATCCGTCATTGGTTCGTGCTGCCGTGGCATTGCTCGTCACGCGGGACCTCTCGCTTCTTTCGGCTCTTCCCGCTGTTTCCATTCGCCACAACTTTGAATCTGTGGTCCAGCCCGTTGCTGCGATGCAACTGATGAAGCTCTATCCGATTGCACGGGCCAACGATCACGAGCATCCTCGACCCTTCGCCAACGGACAGTTCATGCTCTTCACTCGCGAGGGTTACGCTGCCGTTGGCGGACATGTCGCCGTGAAGGACGACTTGTTGGAAGATCTCGCCTTTGCCCGCGCGATCGTTCAGCACGCCAAGCGCCGAGCTGGTCTCTTTCTGGCAGACGATCTGCTTCGCGTTCGGATGTATGAGACGTACTCGCAGTTTCGCGAGGGTTGGTGCCGGATTTTCATTGAAGCGTCTCGGCGCGATCCTGCGAAATTGATTCGGTATGGTCTCGAATGCGCACTCGTCGGGGCAGGGGTTGCAGTCACTGCAGTTGCTTCGGTCGTGATGGGAGTCATCACCACCGCGCGAGGTGACATCCCTCTCGGGTTGGCCGGAATTTCAGCGGGATTGCTGGCATTGGTCGCGCAGCAGTGGACACTCTGGCGGATCTTCGATCTGATCGGAGTGCCGAGAGTTGCGGCGCTCGCATACGCGTACGGCTCAATTGAGGTTGCTCGTATTCAGTGGCGGGCGGCGCGCTACTTGCACATGAGAAAGTCCGTTCGGTGGGGAGGTCGCCAGTACATTCTCGAACCGAAGTCCAACTGACTGCGCAGCACGTTGCCGCCATCAGCAACCCCCCAGTGCGCGATGAAGATGGAGACTTGATGAAAGTGGTGACTCAATGAAGATGGAGACTTGTTGAAAATGGAGACTCGATGAAAATCTTGCTGACAAATGACGATGGCATTGCTGCGCCTGGCATCGCCGCGCTCTTCAATTCGATCCGATCGCTTGGCGAAGTGGTTGTGATCGCGCCGGCAGGGGTTCAATCCGCGATGAGCCACGGCATTACTTTCCATCGACCTCTCATGACCCGCGAGACGCAAGTCCATGGTGGAATGAAGGGTCTCGCGGTCGAAGGGACGCCTGCGGACTGCGTGAAACTCGGACTTCGAACAATCTGGGCAGAGCGATTCGGTGCAGGATCAAAGCCAGATCTCGTGATCAGCGGGATGAACAGTGGCGCGAATGTTGGAATCAATGTGATCTATTCGGGAACGGTTGCAGCCGCGATCGAAGCTGCGTTTCTGGGAGTTCCCGCAATCGCTGTCAGTCTGTACATCGAAGATCCAGGGCGAGTGGCTTGGGGACGCGCTGCAGATATTGCACGAACTGCAATCGACCGTGTGCTCGAGTTTCCGCTCGATGCGCACCGAGTGATTTCAATCAACGTTCCGCCGACCGAGTCTGAAGATGCACAGATGCCTGGACTGCGCGTGGTTCGCATGAACACAGCGGCTGGAATCGATCGACATGAACGGCGTGAATCCCCCGAAGGGCGTGCCTACTACTGGCCGCGTGGGAATGGGATGGAGTTTTTTCACACGGCCGAGGGCAGCGATGTCGAGGCACTCACGGCGCGATTCGTCACGATCACTCCGCTCTGGTACGACCTGACAGACGATGCGTCGCTGGCGACTTGGCAGAAGCGACTGCACGCATGAGCCGCGCTTGGCGGCTCAATTGAGGATGAAACGAATTCGAAACCGAAGCGTCTTGCCTGGCGCCAATTTGTCCAACTGGGATCCCTTCGCGCGCCATCGGTAGAGCGCGTCGGTGACTGGTCCGTCAATCTCCGCGTAGCCGCTCGACTGCAGCACTGTGCAACTGACTGGGACGCCATCGCGACCAAAGAGAATCTCGCAGATGGGATTGTTCGGTCGCGTCGAAATCTGCGTGAGGATCGGAAGCGCCGGCTTCTTCGTCTTGATTTCAAGTCCCTTGCGAGCGAGTGGTTTTCCATTTCGCCATGTCGATGGGGGAACATCGGCGATGCTCGTTGCATCCGACTCGCGGTCGGACTTTTCTCCGGCGGCTGTGCTCGGCCCAGGCGCCCCAGGCGGCCCGGAGACCGGTGACACAATCGGGGATGTCGCGGTCTGCTCTGCTGCTGGCTGTGGCGGCGCAGTTTGCGCAGTTTCTGTCGGCGCAGCTTCGGCGGGCGCAGCCTTTGGAGTCGCAGTTTGCGCAGGTAGAGCCTCGGTCGGTGTCTTCTCTGCGGTTGGTGTCGGATTCTGGGCCGCCGCTGCAATCGCCGGTAGGGGAACCAAGTCCGACCCAGACGATGTCGGCGGCACTTCCGATGGAGGAATCGCAGCGGCATTCGGCGGAGCCTCGACGATTTGTGTTGGAGGCTGAACCTCTTGGGGCGATTTCTGCGGAGTCGCTTGAGCCTCCGCTGTCGGCTGCTGTGGAGCAACTTGCGATTCGTTGGGTTGTGTTGCCTGGGCGGGCGGCGCGGGCGCATTCGCGTCGGGTGTGGCAGCTCCATTCGGATTGACTTCGCCTTGCGCGAGCGCACCGCCTCCGGCTGCATCTTGTTCTGTAAACGCAGCCTGATCGACTTCGGAGTGCTGCGCGAGGTGCTCTTGGTATTCGGCGTAGCCGATCCAAGTCATTCCCTCGTCTGAACCATCTTCGAGTCCAGGGACAACTTCATCCTCCTTTGGAGCCACTTCTCGCGCCTTGCGCAGGGCTTCTTCGAGTCGTTCTCGCTGGCGTCGTTCGCTTTCGCTTCGACCGTCGAGTGCCGAATCGAGCGGGCTTTTGCCTCCGACTCCCCACGATGCACTCAGGATTGGACCGCCAATGATCAAGTGAAGGATCACCGCGATGATCGCTCCGAACACGAGGGGCGCATTCTGTTGCCGAGACTCGGTCACGGTGTGATCGTAGGCGTTGCCGCCTTGTCGCCACCATCCTCGATCGGCTTGCCCACGAAATTGACCTGCAATCCGCAACCACGCAGTTTGTCCCAGATGCTCTGCATGACAGGTGCACGGTCGACAGTCCCTTGGCCGTCTGCGACTGCGATGTAGACGATGGTTTTTGGATCTTCCTGCTTTGACTCGGCAACGCGTCCCGCAATCTCTGAGAGCTCGCAGGGAATTCGGTTGTAGTAGAGCTTCCCGTCGAGGGCGATCGAGATGGTCGCAGCGGTTGCAGGCTTTGCTGGTTGCGCGCTCGTGAATTTGCGAAGTTCCATCGGGACAACGCTGATGCGCACGGCAAGTGCCTGCGAGTAAATAAAGAACGACAACAGAAACATCATGACATCGATGAGTGGGATCAACTCGATCCGGGGCTCATGCGATGTTCGGCGGATGCGCATGACTCTTCCAGCGAAACGTCAGAGCCCCAACTGCGCAGCGGCAAGTGCCGTTGGAACATCATCCGTGAATTTGAAGAGGCGGTCGAGCCCGGTCATGAGCAGGATGCTCCAGACGGCATCCCGAACTCCGCACAAGTGAAGGCTTCGCTTGGATCCGACCAGAAACTTGCGAAGTTGCAGGAGCGCAGCCAAATTGGACGAGTTCAGGTAGGTCACTTCGCGCATGTCGAGAACAACATGAGTCTTGCTTCCATTTTGCTCGATGCGTGCGAGGAGTACCTTGAGGTCTTCGCTGAGCGTCGGTTCGTCCGTCAACTCTCCGATGACGATGTTTTCGGACCAATCGGTCAGTGGCATTCAGTCGATCCTATCAAGCGTGCGGTTGGGGATCAGTTTCGGGGGGTACCTGCGCGGATGCCAGATCGCCCGAATCGCTGGTCTCGAAGCACGCAGCTCCGACGAGCGCGTCGTCGTCCTGCAGTTTCACGACGCGAACCCCAAGCGTGTTCCGACCGACAAGTCTGACTTCTTTCGCTCGAATTCGCACGATCATTCCACCTTTGGAAATGAACATGAGGTCGTCATCTTCGAGTGTGGAATGCACCGCGACAACTCGACCATTGCGTTCATCGGTCTTGATGTCGATTCGACCCTTCCCGCCACGACTCTGCGCACGCATCTGCCCGTCGTCTTGGTGCACGAGATACTCCGCCAGCGCCGTGCGCTTGCCAAAGCCATTTTCCGTGCAGGTGAAGAGCGCAGCCTCATCATCGCAGCGGACGAGTCCGACAACCGCGTCACCATCGGCGAGGTCAATCCCAGCGACGCCAGCCGTGTCGCGGCCCATGACACGCGCGTCATTTTCGTCGAAGCGGATGGACATTCCTCCTTCGGTCGCGAGCAGGACATGGTCGTTTCCCTTTGTCTGCACGACGTTGATGAGTCGATCGCCTTCGTTCAAACGCACTGAGATGATGCCGCTGCGGTTGACGTTGCGGAAGTCCTTGAGGGACGATCGCTTCACGCGTCCGGAGGATGAGGCGAAGAAGAGGTAGTCCTCGCTTTTCTCGAAGTCCTTGATTGGGAGGTAAGCGACCATGGACTCGCCGTCCTTCAGTTCCACCACATTATTGATGGCTCGCCCCTTCGCGGTTCGCGACATCTCAGGGATCTGCCAGACCTTGATGCGATAGACGCGCCCAGTGTTGGTAAAGCAAAGCAGGTCGTCGTGTGTGCTGGCAATGAAAACGCGCTCGATGTAGTCGCCATCCTTCGCGTCCGATCCGCGCACGCCAATACCACCTCGACCCTGAGTGCGAAAGGTATCGACGGGGAGGCGCTTGACGAAGCCTTCATGGCTGACCGTCACGGCGACGTCGTGTTCTTGGATGAGTTCGGCGAGATCGAACTCGCCCGCTTCGTCTGTTTCGATGGTCGTCCGTCTCGCGTCGCTGAATTTTTCCGCGATGTCGAGCACATCCTGTCGAACAATCTTCAAGACGAGAGATTGGTCTGCGAGAAGTTGCTCGTATCCCTCGATCTCTTGAAGGAGCGCCGAGAATTCGCTCGCCAGTTTCTCGATCTCCAGGCCGACGAGTTGGATCAGGCGCAGTGCTCCGATGGCATCTGCCTGAACGCGGGTGAGTTTGACACCATCGCCGACTCGGCTTGCATCTGCGATGCGCGCAGGAACCAAATGCGCGCTCGGATGATTTTCGGCGATTCGAAAGGCGCGCGCCATCAGTTGTTCGATCGCCTCTTCGCGCGTGCGGGAAGCGCGAATGATCGCAATGACAGCCTCGATATCGCATACTGCATAGACGAGACCCTCAAGCTTGTGGGCGTGCTGGCGCGCCTGGCGCAACTGGAACTCGGTCCGGCGCCGAATCACTGTGCTTCGATGGTCGATGTAACTCGAGATCAGGTTGCGCAGTGGCAGGGTCCGCGGCTGGCCGTTCACCAGCGCGATATTCATGATGCTGTACGTCGTCTGCAGCGGTGTGAATTCGTAGAGTTGCTTCTCGACCACGGCAGGATCAGCGCCCTTGCGCAGCACAACGAGAATGCGCGTCTGGGCATCGCGACCAGAGTGGTTGCGCACGTCGACGATGTCGGGGATGCGATCATCCTTTTTCGCGTCGACGATGCGTTCGATAAGAATGCTTTGGACCACTTGATACGGAATCTGCTCGATGATGATCGTGTTGCGACCGTCCTTCGACTCGTGGCGCACTCGACCGCGCAGCGTCAGTTTTCCGCGTCCAGTGGCGTACGCCTCGGCGATGCCCCTTCGACCGATGATGGATCCGCCGGTCGGGAAGTCAGGTCCTGGCACCAACGCAAGCAGTCCGTCAAGACCGATTTGAGGATCATCAATCGTCGCGACGATTGCGCGCGCGATCTCTCCAAGATTGTGTGGAGGCATCGAGCTTGCCATGCCGACGGCAATTCCCGACGAACCGTTGACGAGGAGGTTTGGAAACTTGCCCGGTAGCACGGTCGGCTCTGTGAGGCGATCGTCGTAATTTGGCTTGAAATCGACCGTTTCTTTGTCAAGATCCTCGAGCATCGCAACGGCAACTCCCGTCATGCGAGCCTCGGTGTAACGCATTGCAGCAGGGGGATCTCCCTCGATCGAACCAAAGTTTCCCTGCTTGTCGATGAGCAGTGCGCGTGTCTTCCACGATTGCCCGAGATTGACAAGGGTCGGGTAGATCACAGACTCGCCGTGAGGGTGATAGTTTCCGCTCGTGTCGCCGCAGATCTTCGCGCACTTGATCTGCTTGCGCCCCGGAGAAAGATTGAGGTCATGCATCGCCACCAGGATGCGCCGCTGCGAGGGCTTGAGACCGTCGCGCACATCCGGCAGTGCGCGGTCCATGATCGTGCTCATCGCGTAGACGAGATACGACTCGTGCAATTCACGGTCAATCGTCTTGTCAGTGACTTGCCCGAGGGTCGAACTTGGGTCTGGAACAGCGGGGGGATTGGTGGTCACGGGGAACTTGAAATCCTACCCGATTCGGCTGAATTCTGCTTGCACAAGCGATGCTGCGATCGATGAAAAAAGACCTTGAATTGCAGGGGTTTTTAGTTGGTTCCCACGTCGATTCGCAATCGCGCATGCACGAGGTGTTCCGTGTTTCCGCCAGTGCCTTCAATTGGGCTTGGACAGTCTGCAACGACCTCGACGCCGAGTTCGGCGATCTCGCGCAGCACTCGCAGAATCACTTCGCGTGCGATGTTCGGCGGAAGAATTCCTTTGACGAGCGCAGCCCGCTCTTGGCCTTGAGATTCATAGTGTGGCTTGATGAGTGCGACGATCTGGCCGCCCGCTCGCAGCCACTTCATTGCCGCAGGGATGGCATGTTGCTGGCGGGTCCACGCCATATCGAGAACGACGAGGTCGACGCCCTCCTTCGGCGCAGGCGTGTAGAGCGCGTTGGTGCGCTCGCGAACATCGACCCGTGGGTCGTTGCGGAGCCGCCAATCGAGCATCCCGTACCCAGTGTCAACGGCGATGACGCGAGCGGCATTGCCCTTCAACAGACAATCCGTAAAACCGCCTGCATTGCAGCCGAAATCAGCACAATTCAGCCCAGTGACATCGATGCGAAACTGCGCAAGTGCATGCGCCAATTTTGATCCAGCTCGGGAGACGAATTCCATGATGGCGCCCTTGCTGCGAATCAGATTCCCAGCAGCGCGATCCCCAATCGATTCGCCGCTTCGATCATGCGTGGTTTTTCAAGCATGATGACTTTTCCCGCGCCGAGCACCAAGAGTCGACCGCCTGCAGCAGCGATCCGCTCGAGAGTCGGCACGCCAACAGTCGGAACATCTGCGCGCATGTCATGCGAGTCATGTGCAGTCTTGAGGAGCGTCCATCCACCCGTCCGGCACAGGATTGCTGATCGATCGATCATTGCGTCGGTGCCTTCCATCGCTTCGACCGCGATGACGTCGCACTCGCGAACGGTGATGGCCTGGCCGACTCCGAGGTTCACGATGGACCTCAACATCGGCCATGCGAAATCCACATCGCGCTGCTGCACAGCTGAGAGCGAAATGCGTCCCATCTGTCCAACGCTCGCAAGATGCTCTGGGATGTAAGTGGTCGAATCGATGAGTCGTACTCCGCTCGTTGCGAGTTCTTCGGCGACAGCGCTCAGCAGCACATGACTTCGTCGGTCAAACCGCAGACGACGATAGTAAAGGAGGGCCGCTCGAAGGTCCGGCCACTGCCGTAGGACTCGAAATGGCTCGTACATGCGTGCTTTCGAGACCCTCCCGACCATGACGGCTTCCTGAATGCCCGCACGGCGAAGGATTCGGATCCATTTGCCGATCTGCAAGACACCAGCGCGCGAAAACTCGTCACAGTGCCTTGGAAGGGACGCGTCAAACTGATCGCGCAGGCCCACGCAGACCACTTCGTGCCCCGCCGCGCGAATCCCATCTGCAACGAGAAGCGGGAGGAGCCCGCTCCCAGCGATCATTCCGATTCGAACTGGTCGATGCTGCGGGGGGATCACTTTGGCGTGCCCCCGCGCTGCGGTGCACTTGGCCCATGCATCGGGAGAAACTCTTTCGGATCATGCGCGCACGCTCCCGTTGAATTGATCGCCTCCAACAATCGCTGAGCGAGCGCATCGGGATCGGCCTCCATCCAGAGCAAGTCGCGCGCAGCGGATCGAACGAATCCATGATCAACGCCGTGGCTGACGAGTTGCCAGAGCGGCTCGGCGAATCCATTGGTATTGAGCAAGCCGATGGGCTTGGCATGGCGCCCGATGACCCGCCCAACGAGAGTCTCGAAAAATTCTTCCCACGTTCCTAGACCGCCTGCGAGGATTGCGAATCCGCTTCCACGTTCTTCGAGTTGTCGCTTGCGTTCGCGCATCGAGTCGACGACGATGAGTTCGTCGCAACCCGTCCAACCCTGTTCCAATTGCAGAAACTGTTCCGTGATGATGCCGGTGACATGCGCACCCGAGTTCTGCGCGGACTTGGCCAGTTCTCCCATCAGTCCGATTCCACCACCTCCGTAGACAAGATTCATTCCTCCCTTGCCGATCGCTTCACCGAAGCGACTCGCAGCGTGCAGGAAGTCTGGGTCGAGCCCGCGGGCGCTCGCGCAGTAGACGGTGATGGTTGGTCGCGGTGCGCGTGCGGTCATGCGCTTCTACGATAGTCGCACGATGCACCGCGATGCTGTACCCCTCGTCGATCGGCTTGCGCTGGGGGCGATCGTTGTGGCGGCAGGCGCGCGGGTGATGATCTCGTTTTCGTCGATCCCAGTTTTCGATATCGATCCAGCTGTAGATGGCGCGGCGTGCATTGGCGCGACACCGCCGCAGAGTGTCCTGCTGGACGCACTGGCACTCGCGGGCGCGTCGTGGCTGCTTGGAAAGCGCGCGCTTTCTGGGCTGTCCTTCGATTGGTGGCGCATCGCCGTTGCGCTCGGCTGCCTTCCGGCAATCGCGATTGCACTCCTGCACGGTTGGGGCGACGCAGAGCAACTCTGGCGTGGCTCAACTTGGATTGCAGGGATCGCAGTCGCACTCATGATGATCCTTCAGAGTGGCGCCGAGTCGCAGGTATTGCTGCGGCGCGCTGCTGTTGCTGCTCTGGCAGGTATCGCAGTCGTGATGGCGGTGCGAGGGGTAGCGCAGTTGACCGACGAGCACATGGCAACTGTTGCCTACTACGAGCACAACCGAGAGACATTTCTCAGGAGCCAAGGGTGGCTGGCAGATTCGCCGCAGGCATTGACATACGAGCGTCGGCTCATGCAGCTTGAAGCGACTGGGTGGTTTGGTTTCGCGAATGTGTTCGCAACGGTTGCTGCGGGATCTGCTGTCCTGCTTGCAAACCTCGCGATTGGTCGAGGTTCCTGGATCGAGCGTGCGTGGATTCTGTTTTGCGCGGTGCTCTGCGCAGGGCTCGTCGTCGCGAGCGGTTCCAAGGGTGGGATCGCGGCACTTGCGATCGGCGCGCTTGTGAGTTTCATCATTCGCCGTTGCGCGACTGCTGTGAGATGGATCGCGATTGCAATTCCGTTCGTCGCGATCGGCGGCGTGATCGCGCGGGGATTGATCGGTTCACAGTGGGGCGAGCAAAGCCTGCTCTTTCGCTGGCAGTACCTCATCGGAGCTGTGCGCACGTTCGCAGAGTCGCCCTGGACGGGGGTCGGTCCGGCAGGATTTCAAAGTTCATACATACAGGTTCGACCGATCGAGAGTGTCGAAGAGGTGATGAGTGCACACGGAGCATTCGCCGATTGGATGGTTGCACTCGGAGTCGCAGGAATCGGGCTGGTGGTTCTGCAACTCGTCCTCGCGTGGCGTTGCGCGCCGAAGTCACAGGATGCGCCGAGCGAAACCAAGTCCCTGAAGGGAACCGCGGAAATCGCCGTGGCGTCTGTTGTTTTTGCCGCAGTGATCTCGATCGTCTTTGAGGCCCCCTCGCTTGACATCGTTGGCTATGCATGGAGGATTGCGGGGCTTGGAGCCGGAGCCGCAACGGCCATCGCTGCCGTGCGACTGATCGAAAACCCAAATGGCGCTGGAGTGCGCGCAGCGGGAGTCGGGCTCTTTGGACTCGCTTGCGTCGTGCTCGCCCACGGACAGATCGACATGGTGTTTTGGGTGCCGGGCAGTGCGCTGTGGGGGTGGCTCGTCCTCGCTCTGGCGGCGTGGTGGAACGGCGCTCCGGTCGAGGATCCCGACGTCGTGGCGCGCTCTACTGATTGCAGTGACGGCGGTCCCCGGCGCTCGGGATTCACACGCTGGATAGGAGCATCCCTCGCTCTCTCAATCGCGGGAATCGCAGGGTGGTTGGTGTTCGCCGTGATGCCGGCACTTCGCGCGCAAGACGACAGCGCGCTTCATGCGGCGCAGTTCCTCAATGATGAGGCGCAAGCGCAGTCCATCAGTCGACTGGCAGCGGCTCGCGCGCAAGTCGGTGGCGCGCTCTCAAACGCATCCAAGATCTGGCCAATTCGAAGTCCACTTGCGCTGCGTGCTGCAGAGCAATGGCGAACCGCAGCGGAGAGTGCCCCAGCACCGAAAGAAGCGGCGGAGTGGCTTCGACTGGCACGGGAATCAGCCGTGAGCGTTGCATCACTCACTTCCAGTTCCTACGCGGCGGAGTTGCTCATATCGACGATTGCGATCCGCGAGGCAGAACTCGCGAGCCGATCCTGGGAGGATGCAGAGCGGGCTATCCGCCGTGTTCTTGAGCTCAATCCGAGGCACTGCGAGAGTTGGATTCGGCTGTCTATGGTGCTCGCCAAGCGCGGGGAGACTCTCGCTGCTCGCGCCGCCTTGATGTCTGCGCTTGAGTGCGACGAGACATTCGCACTCGATCCACTCCGCCGATTTACGGCGAGTCGCAGGGAGTTGATCGAGCGTCAATTTGAAATCCTGAAGTGAGAGCGGATGCCTAGTCAAGGAACGCGCAGGACGACTTCACCTGCACTGCGCACGTATTGGATTCCACGCTCGGGTGGAAAGAGGCGCAGTCCGTCACTTCGAAGGCGAGGGGCGTGATCTTGGATGTATCGCTCGTATTCGACCCGACTGGCGAATTCATACTGCACGCAGCAGCGGATTGAGTCGCTCGCGTCTTGGCAGTCCAATCGCACGACTTCCGCGCTCAGAGCGCCTGCCGCGATGACTTGGGTTGCGTGTTCGTCGCGCATCCATGCGATCCATTCCTGTGCGAGCGACGCGGTCGAGAACGTGGCGCTGACGGTGTATTGGAATGGCATCGGTTGCGGGGGCGATCGTACAGAGCAGGATTGTTTGGTCACTCGTGGGAGGACGGAAGCGGAGGACGGAAGCGGAGGACGGAAGCGGAGGACGGAAGCGGAGGACGGAAGCGAGAGGCCCGCGAAAGGACCTCCCGGCGCTCAAACATGCTCGCCGGCTGCGCGGACGCTTGCCGGCTCCGCAACTCGCGCGGGACCTTCTTTCGACGGGCCACGCGGTTTGCGAGACTGCCCGATTCAAGTGAGTCACTGCGACCCTCTTCAGTGTTCTGCTAGGGTGCTTGCGCCGCACCTGACTTGCTCGTCGCTCGCTTGATGGCGTCGACAACCTGCGATGGCGTGTATGCGTCGCTCTTGAAAATTTCTGTGCCGTCGGGAGCGAGGATCACGAGCAATGGAATTGTCACTCGATCGTGACTGCGCAGCAATGCTCTGCCCGCCTCGTTGTTCCCTGTGAGATCGACCTTGATCGGCTGGATTCCACCAGCTTTCAGTTGCGCGATCACAGGTGAACTCTCGAGGACCGTTTTCTCGAGCGTCTTGCAGTTGAGGCACCATTCCGCGGTGAAGTCAATCAGCACCGCATCACCTCGCGCGAGCGATTGCGCGAGCACCTCGGGTGTGTAGTAACTCCACTTGATTTCGCCGTCGTCGGTCAAATGCACGCCAATGGCCGCACTGGTCACAGCGATGAACGCTGCGACTGAACAGAAGATGACGCGAAATCCAGTTCTTCGCGTCAGCCGGATCGTGCGCCAGAAGAGCCACACACCGGCGAAAGTTCCGAGTCCGGAGACCACCCACCAATAGTCGTTACTCGGTGGCTCGGGCGAGACCGCAAGCATCCCAGACAGGCCGGCTCCGACGAAGTACGCGGCAGCGGCGAGCAGCAAGAGCCCCATGGTCTGTTTGACGACATCGCTTGCAGGACCGCTCTTGGGGACATGGCTCACCAACTGCGGGAAGGCCGAGAGGATGAAGTAGGGGAGCGCCATCCCAAGCCCGATCACACCGAAAACAGTGAGCACGATCCACGGTGCCTGAGTCGCAGCCCACGCTGCAGCGGCTCCCATGAGCGGTGCAGTGCACGGAGTCGACAGAACTGCAGTCATCACGCCAAATCCGACTGCCCCCGGGATTGTGTCGTGGCGGAAATCGATCCCCGCAATGGACTGCGGAATCGGAATCGAGAAGAACCCGCAGAGTCCCGTCGCCATCAGCGCAATGATCACGCCGACCGTGATTGTGAAGATCGGATAATGAAAGAGTTGGCTCGAACTCGTGAAATCGCTGATGAGTGCGACGGCAAGACCGAGGCCGATCCAGAAAAGCACGACACCTACCGAGAGTGCGACGCCGAGGACAAGGCATCGATGGCGATTCCCTGCCGCCCGTGAGAGCCCCATGATCTTGAGCGGGATCACAGGGAGCACGCACGGCGTGAAGTTCAAGAGAAGCCCACCGACTGCCGCGATGAACAGGAGCATAAAAAACCCGCTGCCGTTGGGATCGATCGAGAACTGGAGGTCGAAGAAATCAAACACGACTGCGGCAGACGGTGTTGCTCCCGAGTTGATCTGCGCGAAAATCGCTGAGTCAAATGATCGAAAGATCGAGTCGGGTGGTGGTGAGGTCGCGCCGCGCTGAACTCGAAACTCGAGAGTTGTCTCGATTGTGGCTGGCGCGACGCAACTCGTGGCGTTGCATGCTTGTAGTTCAACCCTGACGGTGACCCGCTGGATGCCTTCTGGCGCATCTGTCGAAATCGACAGCGGGACGAAGAACACTGTCTTGCCTTCGAATACCGGGTAGTTCTGAACCCCATCGCCGACATCGGCTTTCACGAGGTGGAAGTCGGGCCACTGCACAACCGTCTCTTCAAATGATTCGGCAGCAGTCGCAGCGCTCCAACCCTCCGCACTCAACTTGGCAATTCGCACTTGGGATCCCGTGGTTGAGAGTGCGACCGACGTGAAGACCGCGCCGTCAAATTTCGAAACATCCTCCGGAACGACCCGGTCGTTCGTCCAGATATGCCAGCCCGGTTTGATATCGAGCATGAGTGCGGCGGGGAACTCCGCGCCGGGGGCGATCGATGGAGCAGATGGGATCAGGCGGATTGCCACCACATCGCTTGAGTCCCTCACGCTCTCCTGTGCCGCCGCGATCCCGCAGAGCGCGAAGGTTGCGATCAGAAACGACAAACGAACTGGCATCGAAGCATCCTACGGATTGACAGATCCCAACTTTGCCACGCGACTTGAAAATACCGCGAACTGACGCTACAATCACCGATCCTGTGGGGATGAGCCCCACGGGACCCCGTCCGTCCTTTGCTCGATGACTCTCTGTGATTTCGAAAACGATCATGCGTAAGACTCAGTTCGATCGTGTTGATTCGGTAGTGCGAAACCGCGTATGACGCGCTGTTGCGTCCATTCGCGTTTCGTTTCGGCAAGGGCGATCAGTTCGTCGGAGACCTGCATGGGTTGACCGAAGGACCGAGCGCAGTCGGACGGGTCAGGCGGGTCATGAGCGCTACCGCGGCGGTCATGACTTTTTTTTCGCGGTGACATTTTGAAAGGATCTAGACAATGAACGAAATTATCCGCCTCCTCGACTCCGTCGCTCGCGACCGAAACATTGACCGAGAACTCCTCGTTCAGGATCTCGAACTCGCGATGGTCAGCGCCGCTCGCAAGCACTTCAATTCTGAAGAACCGGACGAATTCGCATGCGAGATTGACCGACTGGGTGGAACGATTTCGCTCTGGCGCAATCTCCCCGATCAGACCCGCGAGAACATTCCCCTTGCGAGCCTCGGGCGGATTCCGGCCCAGACAGCAAAGCAAGTGATGATCCAGCGGTTCCGCGAGAACGAGCGAGTCTCTCTCCTCGACGAATATTCGAAGCGCCAAGGCGAACTCGTCACAGGTGTCGCGCAGCGCTATGAAGGCAATGCGCTCATCGTCCAACTCGAGCGAACCGAGGGTTTTATGCCCAAGAGCGAGCAGATCCCCGGCGAGCAGTTCCAGGCGGGTGACCGCGTGCGCTGCATCCTGCTTGATGTTCGTGATGCGGGAAGCCAGGTCAAGATCGTGATGAGTCGTGCGCATCCTGACTTCATCCGCAGGCTCTTCGAATCTGAAGTGCCAGAGGTTGCAGAGCGGACGATTGAGATCAAGGCAATGTCGCGTGAACCAGGCTTTCGCACGAAACTCGCAGTCTCGTCGGTCGATTCGAAGGTTGATGCGGTCGGTGCCTGCGTTGGAGTTCGCGGATCCCGCATCCGAAACATCGTCGATGAACTCGGCGGTGAGAAAATCGACATTGTCCGATGGAACGAATCGAGCCAAGTGCTCATTTCCAATGCACTGAAACCTGCCGAGGTCGAGGAAGTCAGCCTCTGCTTCGAACTTGGTCGCGCGACGATCATTGTGCGTGATGACCAGTTGTCTCTTGCAATCGGTCGGCGAGGTCAGAATGTTCGGCTTGCAGCACGATTGACTGGCTGGGATGTCGACATTCTCACTCCACCTGAGTTTGAGAAGGGGCTTCAGACCCTGCAGGCAGCGGTCAAGCAGGTTGAAGGCGCAACCGATGAGATGCTCGACAAGATGGGTGCGCTCGGAATGATCAGTGTCTTCGATGTCGAGGAAATCGGCGAATCGATCCTGGTCTCTGATTGCGGCATGACCGACGAATTGGCGATCAAGGTGGTCGACGCTTGCGCTGAGCGCGCAAAGGTCGTCGCAGAAGAAATGCAGCGTGATCGAGCGGCAGCAGAACTGCAGAAGGCGGAAGAGGGCGCAGTTGTTGACGCACTTCTCGGTCGCGCGCAGGATTCGCCCGTCACCCCGGACGCTCAGAGCGAAGCCGCAGCGGACAACATCCTTGGACTTGGTTCATCGGAGACGCCATCAAAGTCATGAGCATCCTCGTCGGAACCAAACCCCCTGAGTCTCACTGCGCATCAATTGTGTGTTGGTACTTCCATATTCCTCGGAGCAATTCGTGGCGACCTTAAAGAAAATCCGCATCACCCTGATTGCCAAAGAACTTGGAGTGACGACCAAGGACATCATTGAGAAGTGCACCAGTGAAGGCATTGAGGGTGTGACGACGCCTCAGGCGTCTGTGCCGGTGGGTTTGGCGGAGTCAATCAAGGAATGGTTCGGGGGGTCCGGAACATCGACAGGCACGGAATCCGGTGCGAGCGTGGATGTCGCTGTGCTTCGAGAGCGAGCTCAGAAGGCTGCCCCCAAGCGCAAGAAGAAAGTTGATGATTCTCAGGCTCCAGCCCCGCCGAGCGAAGTTGCAGTCGCCACCGCCACGAGCGTCGTCGCGCCGGCTCCCCAACAGGCACAGCCGATCCCCCCAAAGGTTGTGGTGATCGCTGCGCCGACTGAGGCGCCGAAACCGATCATCAAGCCAACGCTGGACGCCCCGAAGATTTCCAAGCCGGTACCCGTTGTCGCACCCGCGCCGAGCACGCTTTCGCCAGTGATCGCCGCAGCAGCGCCCGCGCCAGCAGCGCCACCAAAGCCCGTCGCGCCTGCGAAGGTGATCGTCCCAGCGCCGATGAATGTTCCGACCCGACCGGTGCGCGCTCGACCAAGTGGGGAAGTGCTTCAGACGCCGACAAAGACGAGCCTCTCTGGCCCCAAGGTGATTCGAGTCGAAGCGGCGGACAACATTGCTGCGCCGAGGCCGCGGACGGGAGGACCGTTCGGTACTGGCAGTCGTCCCCCGATGGGTCGTGGACCAACAACGGGCACCGGTGCAGGCGATCCGGCCGGAAGGCGGGGTGCAGGCACGCCAGCGAAGCGCTATCCATCAGACGCAGGACGAACGGGTCGCGCAGATCCGTCGCGTGGAGGATTCAGGTCGAAGACCGACGAGGAGCGAAACAAGCAACTCGCCGGGGCGGAAGGGTTCTTTCGAAAGCATCGCACTTCGTCGTCGCGACCCCAGACCCAGACGCGTGTGGTTGCCACGAAGCCGCAGGGTCCCGTGCATGTGCCGAACCCTGTTTCCGTGAAGGAACTCTCTGCACTCACCGGAGTCAAAGTCGCCGAGATCATGAAGAAATTCCTGCTTGCCGGGAATCCAATCACGATCAACACGGCACTTGATGCCGATCAGTCCACCGAGGTCATGATGGCCTTCAACATCGAGATCGAAATCGACGAGGCGAAGACAGCTTCCGATGAGATCGAAGAGCGATTCGCAGCTCGGAGCCGGGTCGATGAACGACCGCGTCCTCCAGTTGTCACCATCCTCGGACACGTCGATCATGGGAAGACCACCCTCCTCGATCGAATTCGAAGCACGAAAGTCGCTGCGGGTGAGGCCGGTGGCATCACGCAGTCAACGAGTGCATTCCAAGTCGATGTGAAAGCCGGGGATCACTCGCGTGTCATCACATTCATCGACACCCCTGGACATGAAGCCTTTACCGCCATGCGCTCACGCGGAGCGCGAGTGACGGACATCGTCGTGCTGGTGATCGATGCTGTCGACGGGCTCATGCCGCAGACGGTCGAGAGCATCAACCATATCAAGGCCGCAAAGGTCTCGGTCATCGTTGCGCTGAACAAGATTGATCGACCTGAGTATGACGAGGCGAAGTTGCAGCGGATCTATGGCGAACTTGCCGCGCATGACTTGAACCCCGTCCCGTGGGGCGGCTCCGTGGAAATTGCGCTCGTCAGCGGACTCAAGGGCACTGGAGTTCCAGAACTTCTCGAAACCATCGCATTGCAAGCGGATGTCTTGGAACTCAAGGCAGATTGGGGAGGGCACGCGCAAGGAACTGTGCTCGAAGCACGGATGGAAGAGGGGCGTGGCTCTGTCGCGCAGTTGCTCGTGCAGGAAGGATCGCTCAAGAGAGGCGACTTTGTCGTTGTCGGCCGTGCATTCGGGCGGGTTCGAGACATCATCAGTGACAAAGGGGTGCGCATCAACTCAGCAGATCCAACGGCACCGGTGGCGATTTCGGGCATCGACATGTTGCCAGACGCAGGGGACAAGTTCTATGTCGTTGACAGCCTCTCGGCGGCGGAGCAAGCGGCACTCGAGCGCCGAGCATTCGAGCGAGACCGCGAGTTGTCTGCGCCGAAGGTGACGCTCGACAACATCTTCGAGGCGATGGCGGATTCCAAGAAGAAGGAACTCCCATTGATCGTGAAGGGCGATGTCCAGGGGTCGGTCGAGACGCTGAAGGTCGTGCTTGGCCGCATCAAGGCGGAAGATGTCACGATTTCGATCAAGCATGCTGCTGTTGGTGGAATCAACGAAAGCGACGTTGAACTCGCAGCGACGACTGGCGCAGTGATCGTCGGGTTCAACGTCACGAGCAGTGCGAAGGCGCGGCAGCTGGCCGAAGTTCGCAAGATCGACATTCGTCTCTACGACATCATCTACCAGTTGACCGATGACATGGACAAGGCGGTCCGCGGATTGCTTGAGCCAGAGGTCAAGTTGCAGGTTCTTGGGCATGCAGACGTTCGCGCGGTGTTCAAGATCACCAAGGTTGGCGCCATTGCCGGCTGCTACGTCACCGACGGCGTCATCGAGCGCAATGCGCAGATTCGAGTCACGCGCGACGGGATCGTGGTGGAAAAGGATCGTCGGCTCGAGCAGCTCAAGCGATTCAAGGACGATGCCAAGGAAGTGCGTGCAGGCAACGAGTGCGGCATGAAGATCAATGGATACGACGACATCCGCGAAGGCGATGTCCTCGAGTGCTATCGAACGATCACCGTGCGACCGCTGGGCGGTGGGAATGCGTGAGCCGCGTGGAAAGGGCCCCCGACTTCCAGCCGGCGTTTCGTTCGGCTTCGATGGCTCCGTGCGGCAGACAGCGCCGAGTTCTCGTCCCGCACAGGTGGCGAGCGTTCTCCAGCGTGCCCTTCAAGAACGAATCGTTCGAGGGCTCTCCGATCCTCGCATGCAGGGGATGGTCTCCATTCAGGAAGTTCGAATGAGCGCGGACCTGCTCTCGGCTCGCGTTCTCGTTTCCGTGCTTCCGTCGGATCGTGGACCCCTAACGCTTGCTGCACTGCGTAGCGCCGTCGGATTCTTCCGATCGTCGCTTCGCGACCTGACCAGCCTGCGTCGCGTTCCAAACTTGACCTTCGAATTGGTTGCGACTGCTGAATCGACTGAGGACCCAAACCCATGACCGAGAAGAAACCGCCATACAACATCAACAACCTGAATTCGCTTGTGAAGAAGTATGGAGGGCGCGCACGAACCGAAGAACCCAACGCATCCGACCTCACGGCGCTGCTCATCCATTCATCGCTCTTGTTTGATGCAACCGTCGAAATGGCAGACGCTGCTATGCAGCGAATTCGAAGTCGCAATGTCGACTTCAATGAGTTTCGAGTGAATCTCGTTGAAGAGATGGTGACAACGATTGGTGCGAAGTATCCAGACGGCTTCGGGCGAATGAGACGCCTTCGGATGACGCTCTTTGATCTCTTCCGTCGCCACCACAGAGTCAGCCTCGAACAACTCGTCGGCAAGCCGAAGCGAGATGTGCGGATCTACCTTGAGAATCTCGAAGGGATGCGCTCCTATGTGGTGGCTCGCCTGATGCTGATCGGATTCGAGGTTGCAATGGTGCCGATTGATCAAACCACTGTCGACATGCTCGTGCACTACGAGGTGCTTGCTGAGGACATGAAGCCCTCCGCGCTCGCCGACCTGCTCGGAAAGAAGTTCAGCGCAGAGCGAGCCCGCCAGATTCACTTCGCACTCGTGGCTGCTGCAGATGCATTCCAAGACTCTGGAAGGGCTGAGGAGGCGCGGGTCGCGCGCGAAAGCGTGCGCAAGTTGCGCGGCGCTGCGGCGATTGCGGTCGAAAAGGCCAAGGCAAAGGTCGAGAGCGAACTCAAGGCAAAGGCGAAGGCTCGAACGCGCGCTCGGACCAAGTCGAGTTCACGAAGTCGTTGACTTTCAGGCGAACACTGTCAACGGCAGCGAGAGTGACCCGTGGCTGGCCATAGTGCATGGAAGAACATCAAACACCGCAAGGCAGCGGTGGACGCCAAGCGCGGCAAGATCTGGTCGAAGGCGTCGCGGGCGATTATTGTCGCCGCCCGCATGGGTGGAGCCGATGTGCGCTTCAACTCTTCGCTGCGACTTGCCATTGACGACGCAAAAAGCGTCAACATGCCGCGCGACACCATTGAGAAGGCAGTCAAGAAGGGTGCGGGTGCGCTGGACGGCGACGAATTCCAGTCCATCCGGTACGAGGGATATGCCAGCGGGGGAGTCGCGGTGATTGTCGAGTGCTTGACGTCCAACCTCAACCGAACCGCTGGTGACATTCGCGTCATCTTCGACAAGAATGGCGGAAATCTTGGAGTCCCCGGATCGGTCTCCTACAACCTCACGCATGCGGGCGTGCTCGTCGTTGCACGCGCCACGGTGACAGAGGACAAGTTGATGGAGATTGTGCTCGAAGCGGGCGCGGAAGATGTCGGAGGCGATGAGGAGATGTGGCAGGTCACCTGTCCTCCTGGGGCTCTCGCGGCGGTTCGCGACGCA
>CAYHHO010000053.1:0-20889 GCA_964356445.1 uncultured Singulisphaera sp.
GGTCCGATGTGAGGCTCCCAGCCGAGGCGAAACACCAGCCAACGGATGCCGCCAAGCATGAAGCCTGCTGCGATCATGCAAATCAGCCACGCTGGGAAGAAGGCTCCATCGACTTCGAGAATTGGGTCACACGCAGCAAGCAGCGACAACGCGGCGGCGAACCAAAGCCACCGCATCTCTGGGAACCAAACAACTTTCCTCCGACCTGATGGCATGGGGTTCGATAGTACTCCACTTGCTAAATTGGAGCGATGTCGAAGGGACGACCCACGTCACAGTTGCTCCTCGTGTTCTGCATACTTGCGCTTTCGGGCTGCATCATGGATGGACCTTTCGTCGATGAAGAAATCAACGGATTGGTCTCCGTGGATGCTGCAAGCGGGTGGGCGCCTGCGGGACAGAGTGTTCGAGTGACTCCGCTCGCGGTTCCGATCGCCGGCGGTCGTTCGCCCTCGTTGACCACATCACTGCCTGCGACAGATGGGACTCCATCTGAGAAGTTGTCCCTGAGCACCTGCATGGATCAGGCGCTCTCCAATAGTCCAGTCACTCGAAGTGCATGGGAATCAGCGCGCGCGACCGCAGCGACGATTGGAATCGCCGACGCCGCGTACCTGCCTGACATTGCATTTACCGGCGCCGCGGGTCCGCAACAACTCGCAGAGGCTCCGCTCGTCGTGACCCAAACAGCCGGCACTGCTGCGATCGGCATGAGCTGGGTCTTGATGGACTTCGGCAGGCGCGATGCAGAAGCCGCCCGCGCGAGGGCACAACTGATCGCGTCGAACTACACCTTCAATCGGGCGATGCAGAAACTGGTGTATGACGTCCAGAGCGCCTATTTCACGCTCGACGCGAAGATTTCGCTGCGAGAAGCAGCGCGAGAAAACGTCGCGACAGCACGCAAGCAACTGGACGCCACCGATGATCGGATGGCAGTCGGACTTGCGACGCGTCCCGAAGTCCTGCAGGCTCGGCAGCAATACTTGCAAACGCTCTATGACCTCGAGAATGCCAAGGCAGAGGTTTTCACCGCGCAGGCCACGCTGGCAGTTGTGATGGGAATTCCAGCAGAGCGGGCACCTGAAATCGTCGCGCTCAATGAACTTCCGCTTCCCGACTCGCTCACCAAGGGGGTCGATATCGCGATCGAGACTTCGCTCGCGCAGCGCCCGGACATTGCGTCCGCCATCTCCAAGGTTCGCGCACTCGAACAAGTCGCAAAGAAGGCCGAAGCAGACTTCCTGCCGATCATCTCTTTCGAGGGATCGGGCGGCGTGACCAGTAGCAATTATGACTTCACACAGCCCGGCACGCCAGGTGGAAGTGGCGACACCTCGGTCGGAACATACTCAGCCCAACTGACAGCCGACTGGCTCATCTTTGATGGATACGAACGAGCCAATGTTCTGCGTGAGGCGCGCAGCAAGGTCCAAGCGGCTCAGGCCGATCTCGAGCAACTTCGACTCGTCACGACTGGGCAGGTCTGGGCGAGTTACTTCGACTTCTTCTCGGCTCAGAAGCGGTACGAAGCGGGAGTCGCGCTGCTGACTGCATCGCAGGACTCGTATGACAGCGTCTACCAGAACTACTTGAATGGCTTGGCGACCATCAACGATTTGCTGCTGGCCGAATCGTTCCTCTTCGATTCGAGGTTCGAACTCATCAAGTCGAGAGCGCAACTCTTGACCGCGAGCGCGACTTTCGTCTACGCGCTGGGCAGTTGATCTTCAAGGCACACGAGTGGACGCGGCTTTCCTTCGATTCAAACACGCTGCGGGACTGCGTTACGAGCAGTATCTCGCGACTGATCCGATTCGGTCTCGTCAATGGCGCGACCGAACCCGCGAGTTCGCCGTGGCCGCGCAGCATCGTGTGTTGCTCGCGGGATTCTCGCGCCGGATGCCAGTCATCTGCATCAGCGGCATGTGGTGCGGAGACTGCGCGGTGCAGTGTCCGATGCTCGCCGCAATTGCTGCTGAGTCGCCAATGATCGACCTTGTGTTCCTCGACCGCGATCAACACCGCGATCTTTCAGACGAGGTGCGCATCGCCAAGGGGAATCGAGTGCCGACCGTCATCTGGCTCACCGAGGAGTTCGAATTCGTCCACTTGCTGGGAGACCGCACGCTTTCGCGCTGTCGACAAATCGCGCAGGCTCAACTCGGTGCCGATTTCGGTGCCGCGTGCCCGCTCCCCGATTCCTCGAGCCCAGCCGACGACAGCGCGGCTGTGCTCGGAGAGTGGGTCAATGAGTTCGAGAGGGTGCACCTGCTCCTTCGAATGTCGCCACATCTGCGGCAATTGCACGGCGATTGAGTAACGCTGTGACTCGATGCAACTGCGCGGCGGAATCAAGCCCCAGGCGAGTTCCGCAGGCGGCCGACGGGACTTGCTTTGGAGCTTCGACTGGTGGATTGTGTCGGTCGCCGAGGACTGTCTGAGTCCTGGGGGTTGCATTCCGCCGCGCAGCAGGTCGGAAGCTCGGTGCCGAAGTCGTCGGCCATGTATGAGCGCAGGGAGGTCCTTTTCGCGGCGTTCCCGCTTCCGTCTCGAGCGCCGGTTCCTACCGCAACTTCAGGCTCACCAGCGCAATCATCGTCAGCACGATGGAGATCAACCAGAAGCGGATCACGACCTGCTGCTCCTTCCATCCTTTGAGGTGGAAGTGGTGATGAATCGGCGCACAAAGAAAAACACGCCGACCCTGGCCGTACTTCCTTCGTGACCACTTGAAGTACGAAGTCTGCACGACAATGCTGCCGAGTTCGAGAAAGAAGATCCCTCCAATCAGCAACAGCAGGAACTCCTGCCGGACTGCGACGGCAAAGAAACCGAGCAATCCACCCAGTGCGAGGCTGCCAGTGTCACCCATGAAAACCCTCGCCGGACTGCAGTTGAACCAGAGGAATCCCAAACACGCCCCCGCCATCGCGCCCGCCATCACCATCAACTCGCCCGTGCCAGGCACGCTCGGCACCATGAGGAAGTACGCGGCGCGTGGGCTTCCGGCGATCCAGATCAGCACCATCATTGCAAGGCTCGAGATGATGAGCGTTCCAGTGGCGAGCCCATCCATGCCATCCGTCATGTTGACGGCGTTGGACGTACCCGCGATTGCGAGAATGGCAATCAGCGTGAACGACGCGATGCCGAGAATCCATACCCCCGAAGCGATCGCTGGAGGTTGAATGAGTGTTTCGATCGACGGGGTCGGAACATACGTCCGCTGGAAGGGCAAGTTGAAGACATGCGCGTCGTCCGCTCCGCCCGTGCGATAAAGAAAGAATCCGACAAGTGCAGCAATCCCCAGCTGAAAGAGCAACTTTTCCCATGCGAACAAGCCATCGCGAAGCCCGGGAGAGCGACGGCTCTGAGTCAACTTGAGCCAGTCATCAAACCCGCCGACGATGGCAAGCGAGACAACCACGATCAATCCAAGATGGATGTATCGGTTGTGCATGACATCTGCGAGGAGCACGGTGCTGATGATCAGCGCGCCGCAGATGACGATGCCTCCCATGGTCGGAGTCCCTGCGCGACTCTGCATGAGTTGGTTGAGCGTGTCATTTCCGAACTCAGGCGCATCACCGATCTTGCGAAGCGCAAGCCAGCGAATGATGCGCGGTCCGCACCAGAGCACGAGCGCAAACGCAAGGAGCGCCGCGAAAAGCGCGCGAAACTCCAACTGGTACATGACCATGACGAGCCAAGTCAAACCCCGGTCGTCGAGCCAACCCTGCGCCGCCTCCGTCAGGTTGTAGAGCATCAGGCGGCCAATCGTTCCTGAAGCGAGGCGAGCAAGCGCTCAAGCGCCGCACCCCGCGATCCCTTCAGGAGAATCGCATCGCCAGGCATGAATTCTCGAACGAGATGCGCGGCATTGGCTGGGTTCAGGTCCGCGGCCTGCACCACTTTGCACCGCCCCACTTCTCGGCATGCTGCAGCAGCATGGGCGGCGAGCGCACCAACGAAGATGGCGACATCGGGCGGCGCTCCACCCACACCGCGACCGACCGCTCGACCAATTTCGGAATGAAGAGCCGCCGAATCCGCACCCAATTCCAACATGTCACCCAACACGACGACTCGGCGCTGGCTGGCTGGCACGAGTTCCGCAAACGTCGCAAGCGCCGCCAGTACTGCATCCGGATTCGCGTTGTACGCATCATTGAACACCGTCAGTTCTCCGATCTGTTGCCGAACGAAACGCATGTCGGACGACTGCACCTTCGCGAGCCCAGCGGAGATCTCCTCTTCACTCATTCCGCGGTCGATTCCGATCGCAATCGCAGCGAGCGCGTTCATCGCGTTATGCGCTCCGTCAAGCGCGAGTTCGACAAAGAACTTCCTTCCGCATGATTCGACGAACAATCGCTGCCCTCCACTCGCCCGTTGCTCGCGACTGCGAATCCTGACATGATTCATCGGCCCCTCGCCGAATCGAACGACCCGCACACCAGTAGAGAGTGCACCCTCGAGGGCTGCATCGAGGAGGGAGTTGTCGCCGCGAACAACCGCGAGTCCTCCCGCGGAGAGGCTCGACACCAACGCAAACTTCTCGCGCATGATCGCATCGAGCGATCCGAGCCCTGCCAGATGAGCCCGTCCGACCATTGTGATGACGGCGATGTCGGGACGAGCGAGAGCGGCAAGTGCCGCAATCTCGCCCGGCGCGTTCATCCCAATCTCTGCGAGTAAGTAGTCGTCGCCGCGGTGGCCGCCACAGAGCGTGATCGGCACGCCAATGTCGTTGTTGAAACTCTTGGGGCTCGCCGATCCGCGGAACTTTGTCGAGAGAACGCCTTCAATCAGCCGCCGAGTGGTTGTCTTGCCGGCGCTCCCCGTGATTCCGACAACACTCGTCCCAACAAGCGACTGCCGCCAGCACTGCGCAGCAGATTGGAGTGCCTTGCGCGTATCTGCGACGACAAGCACCGCCGCTGCCGAAGGACCGCTGAGGCGAATTCGACTCCACCTCGACTCCTCAACGACGAGGACGCGCGCACCAGCGCGCACGGCATCCAGCAGATGGTCATGCGCATCATGTCGATCTCCTCGGAGTGCGAAGAAGACGCGATTCGTCAAGTCGCTTCTGGTATCCGTCCCGACGCCAAGTGTCGCGATGTTGGAACTCGGTACGACGGCCCACGCACCGTTGACAGCCGTGCGCAATTCGTCTGGCGTCATGAAGTGCGCGGATCCAGTCTGGCGAATCGTGTCCGAGGAACGAACGAGTGTCATGCGTGAACTCCAATCCTGATCTGCGCAACTGAACCAGCACCCAACTTCGAGAGCGCCGCGCGGGCCTCGATCCGATCGTCAAACGATCGCTTTTCTGTTCCGATGATCTGGTAATCCTCGTGCCCCTTTCCAGCGATCAGCACGAGATCTCCAGGCGAAGCCAGCGAAATTGCTCGGTGGATCGCACGGCTTCGGTCGACCTCGCGCTCGACGGGAACGGCACAATTCGCGGGAATTCCAGCGAGAATTTCATCAAGGATCGCCTCGGGATCCTCGGTGCGCGGATTGTCACTCGTCACCACGATGTGATCAGCGTGCGCAGCAGCCGTCGCCGCCATACGCGGACGCTTTGTTCGGTCACGGTCACCGCCGCACCCAAAGACCAGAATGATCTTGCCTTCCGTGACGACCGGTCGCAGCGCCGTCAGCACGTTGGCAAGCGCATCGTCCGTATGTGCGTAATCCACAAGAACTGCAAAGGGAGCGCTGCTCTCTGTCACAGGTTCGAGACGCCCGGGAGGCGCCGATGCCGTGCGAAGCCCATCCGCAATCGCAAGCGCGTCGACCCCGACTCCCCATGCTGCTGCCGCGGCCTGCAGTGCGTTCATCGCGTTGTGCCGCCCGACACATGGAAAGTCAACATCGAATTCGCCCCAGGGGCCCCGAAAGCGGATGTGCGTGCTGCCGAGTTGAACCTTGAGCACCTCGACGAAGCACTCTGCATGCGAGTCCTTCGTACTACACCGGAGTACCTTCGCCGCACAATCCTTCACCATCTCGGTGTGTGCAATGTCGTCCATATTGACAACCGCACAAGCGCCCGTTCGCAGGCGTCGAAAGAGTTGCGCCTTCGCCAACGCATACGCCTCCATCGTCCGGTGATAGTCCAAGTGGTCGCCGGTCAGGTTGGTGAAGACTCCAACCGAGAAATCAATGCCATCGACGCGATTCTGGTCTAGCGCGTGACTTGAAACCTCCATCACGGCCGCCTCGCATCCGTTTCGCACCATTCGACCGAGTATTTCGGCCAAGTCAGTCGCGCCTGGAGTCGTCAACTGAGATGCCAGCCGCTCGCATCCATCATCGCTGATAACCGTTCCGAGAAGGCCACATCGTTTGCGGCTCTCGCGCACGAGGTGCTGAATCAAGAAAGCCGTCGTCGTCTTGCCATTCGTCCCGGTCACGCCGATCATGCGGAGCGCCCGCGCCGGAAAACCGTGGAATGCGTGCGCGAGCGATACCACCGCTCGGCTCGCGTCAGTTGCACGCACCACTGACACTCCGGTCTTCCCGACCTCACCCGTCAACGCCGCAGAGTCTGCGCAGATTGCAACCGCCCCCTTGGCGATCGCATCGCTGATGTACTCCCGCCCATCGGCAACGCTTCCCGCCCGTGCAATGAAAAGCGTTCCAGCGCCGACTTTCCGTGAATCATCCGTGACGGCGCGAACCGTCGGATCAGATCCGCTCAAGACCGAAACACCGTCCACCAACGAAACTAAATGGGACAACTTCATGCGCCGCTCCAATCCCTTCTATCGGCATTGGAGCGCGCGCTGCTTCAAGTTGCCCCCCGTGCCTCGAAGACAAATCTACGGAAGGATGAGCATCGCATCGCCGAAGGAGTAAAACCGGTAACGCTGCTCCTGCGCGACTCGATAGACCTCCATCAATCGGTCGAGTCCCACGAGCGCTCCGACGAGCGCGAGCAGGGTCGACCGTGGAAGGTGGAAGTTGGTCAGCAGCCGCCGAGTCCAGCGAAACTCAAACCCCGGCGCAATGAGGATGTTGGTTGTGAAGTCGAGAGCGACATCGTCTGCGCGACCGCCTTCAACCATGGCTCTTGCCGTCGCCAAGAAACTCTCCGGGATTGGGCAGGGAAGACTCTCCAGCAATCGCACGGAAGTGGTGCCCACTACAAGACTTGTGTCATTATCGACCCCTGCGAGACGAAGCAGGTTTCGGGCGCTGATCCGACAATGCTCGTGGTGCATCGGATGCCCACTGAGCCACTTCGCCTCAACTGGGCGAAACGTGCCAGTCCCAACTTGCAGTTCGATCGCGGTGCGCGTGATCCCGCGAGCCTCTATCTGCGCGAGCAACTCCGCGGTGAAGTGCATCCCCGCGGTCGGGGCCGCGCAACTCGGCAGATCGCTTGGCTTCGCAAAGACGGTCTGATACTCCCGCCGGTCAACTGCGTCGATCGCCTCGGGATCACCGCGCAGTTTGCGAGCCTGCAAGATGTAAGGAGGCAGCGGCGTTCGGCCCGACCGCTCCCAGATTGCAGAGGGATCACCCTTCGACTCGAGTTCAACTTCCCACGCCATCTCGCGACGCGCATGCATGCGGATTCGGTCCGGCGCCGCTGACCCCGGTCCATCTGGAGGGCAGAGTTCCAACTCGTCCCCAGCAACAAACTTCTTCGCGCCCTTGACGAGCGCGATCCAACGCCCTTCGGCCGCTCTCCCGAGAAAGAGTCCCTCCACAATGCGGTTGTCCTTCAGGCACCGAGCCACGAATCGAAGCGGAGCGACCCGAGTTTCGTTCACGATGATGTGGCTATTGCGAGGCAGGTACTCGGGCAGGTCCGCGACAACTCGGTGCTCGATGCGCGAGGACTCGCAGTGAAAAACGAGCATGCGTGCCTGATCGCGCGGGGAAGCGGGCGAGACCGCGATCAGCGACGGATCAAGCGCGTACTCGAGTTGCGTCGTATCGAGATCGCCGGCGAGTTGGGTCACGGCGCGCGCCCCCCGCCGCACTGCGGTCCTGACTCGGGCAACTTCGACGCGATCTGCACCCCCGCAGACATCCGCTTGCCATTCATGAACGCCGTGAGTTTCATCGGGCGCCCTCCTGGAGGCTGCACTTCGATCAATTCGATCTTCCCACTGCCGCAAGCGACAATCCCACCGGCCGATACACATCCTGATGTTCCACTGGGATCCGAGGAGAGACTCTCGATCTCCCTCGCGCGAAGCAACCGCAGCGGCGACCCGTCGATGAGCGCATCGACTCCAGGCCACGGACTCAACCCGTTGATTCTCGCCGCGACTTCTCTCGCGGAAAGCGAAAAGTCCACCCATGCGTCAGCGCGGGAGAACTTGCGCGCGCGAGTCGCCAGTGACTCGTCCTGCTGTATCCCGCGCAAGTTCTGCTGCGCCAGAATTGCGCGCTGCGGCGATTCGCATGCAGTGCGGTAAGCCTTGCACCACTTCGCAACCGTATCGATGAGCGGTTCGACCCCCAACAAGGCGAGTCGATCGTGCAATTCCCCAGCCGTTTCAGCTGAAATGGGAGCAGTCCGCGCCGCCGCAAAGACTTGCCCCGCATCCATCCTTTCGGCAACGCCGATCACGCTGACCCCGACCCACTCATCGCATGCGATCAAAGATCGCTGAATTGGAGCCGCACCGCGCCACGCCGGGAGGAGCGACCCATGCAAATTGAATGCGGCGACTCCTTCAAGCAGGTTCGACGAGATGCGCTGACCAAACGCGATGACGAGAAACAGTTTCACTCCAAGGGCGCGAATCTCGCTGCACACATTTGGAGCGTTGACATCCTGCGGGCAAAGCAGTGTGAGCCCATGCGATTTCGCCCAGAGACTCGCCGGCGTCGGGCAGGGTTCCAACCCCCTGCCTGACTTTCGATCTGGTTGCGAGACAACGCGCACAATTTGCACGCCCAGTTCTTGCGCGCGGCGGCGGATCGCCTCGAAGGACGGCACGGCGAATTCGCCGCTTCCCAGCAACACGATAGGAATCGGATCGGCGGATTGCGCTGCGGTTGAGCCGCTCGTCAATCCTTCTCCCCCGCCTGATCCCTCGCCCGTTCGCGGGCCTCCCCCCCGGCAGACTCAAGCAATCGCAGGCGCTTTCGATTCACGATGCGGTCGATCACCGACATGCGGTCGATGATGAGGATTCCATCGAGGTGGTCCATTTCGTGCTGCCAACACCTTGCCATGAGACCGCTGCCCTCCAACGAAAAGGGGGTCCCAGTGAGATCGAGTGCTTCAACGATGACGTGGGGCTGTCGCCGCACAGATCCATGAATGTCAGGCAGACTCAAGCAACCTTCTTCCGCCTCCTCGAGCAGTCCGTCAACGAGTGCAAATCTCGGATTGATGAAAACTCGCTCGACCTCGCGATGTTCCTCACTCTCTGCTGTAACAAAGATCCGCAGCGATGCCCCAACTTGGGGCGCTGCAAGCCCCAATCCGCGCTCCTCCCGCATGATTCTGAACATTTCCTCGACGAGCACGCGGGTTCCATCGCTGATCGTCTCAACGGGCTCCGCGCGGCGGCGCAGAACCGCCGCAGGATGAAAAACGATGTGGCGCATTTCCTCGAATCCTAGCGTCGATGCGATGTACTACGTCGGCGCGGATGATTCTGATAGTGTGTCCTCTCTGACCCGCTGGTGATTTGACATCGAGGACACCTTCCGTGATTTTGCCTTGGAAAAAGAACGATAGTGACAAGAAACCTCCGTTCGTCCCTTCGCCAGAGAAAGCGAAGATGTGGCTCGAGCGAGCCAAGAAGGGGCAGGATCAGTCGTCCTTTGACATCGCGCTCTTCTACTTCGCCAATGCCATCAAGGTCGACCCGTTCGACATCACCAATCATGAGGCGATGTACCAGTGCGCCAAGAGCAACTTCGAAGCGGGTGGCAAACCGGCAACCTCGACGGAGGTAAAGCCGCTCGAAGGTCCATCACCCATCGATCGGTTCGCGGTCGCCGAACTCTATTGGATGCGCGATCTGAACAACATCGACCGCGCACTCGACATGCTGCATGCGTCGGTCAAGGCAGACGCGGTCGGCTTTGGTGCGTGGGCTGGTCCAAAGGTTTTCAGTCTTCTCTCCGTGTCGTTTCGCGAGAAGCCCAACAAGAAGATGCTCTTGCGCGCCAAAGATCTTTTCGTGCAGGTCAATTCGTGGGAAGAGGCCAAACTCTGCATTGAGAAGGCACTCGAGATCGATCCATCGGACCTGCACTTGGACCGAGAGTTCAAGCAAATCCTCGCCAATCGCGCCATCGTGGCAAGTGGGTTCGACCGTCCAGACGGTGGCACCGGGAACTTCCGTGACAATGTCAAGGATCTCGACAAACAGCGCGCGATGGAAGAGAAAGATGCGATCACCGGCAGCGCGGGTAGCGAAGATCGCAACCTCGCACGAACCAAGGCCGACTACGACGCGAATCCAAATGTGCCCGACAATGTCCAGAAGTACTGCACCGCGCTTCGGCGCATGGGAACACCCGAGCACGAGGCAACGGCGTATCGAACATATCTCGCCGCATACGAAGCTCTGAAGGAGTATCGCTTCCGGATGGCTGCGGGCGACATCAAGCTGATGCGCGCCGTTCGACAGCAGACGGCTGCCGAGGAAGCCGCGAAGGCTGCGCCCGCAGACGCCAAGGCTCAGGCAAACCTGGCGCGCGTCCGCAAGGCTGTGCTCGACCTGCATGCCGCTGAGTACAACGAGCGCGCAGCGAACTACCCCACCGACCGCACGATCAAGGCGGAACTCGGGCGGGTCCTCTTTGAACTTGGCCAATTCGAGGATGCGATGGCATGCCTGCAGGTTGCCAAGGAAGAGCCGAAGATGAAAGTCTCTGCTGCACACATGCTCGGTCGTTGCTTCGCAGCCTCGGGTTGGCACTCGGAGGCAATCGGCGAATTCAAGGAAGCTCTTGCGGCAATGGACATCACGCAAGTCGCGAGGGAACAGGACATCAAGTACGACCTGATGCTCTCGCTCACCGAACTCGCGCGAAGCGAAAAGAGCGGACAGCTTGCTCGCGACGCATCCGAGATCTGCTCGACCATCTTGCGCAAGGACATCAGCTTCAAGGACATTCGCCAGCGACGCAAGGATCTCGACCTGCTTGTGAAGGAACTCGGCTAGCGATGGGCTCCCGAGGCAGCGCTGCGGGCTCGCACTCGGGTCGCATCATCGCGGTCATTCCTGCGCGAATGAACTCGTCCAGGTTTCCAGGCAAGATGCTCGCCAACGAAACAGGCAAGACGCTGCTGCAGCATGTCTGGGAGCGCGCGCGTGAATGCGAACGAATCTGCGAAACCATCATCGCCACAGACGATGAGCGCATCCGCGACGCTGTGTGTGCATTCGGCGCTCGCTGCATCATGACTCGAGCCGATCACCCCAATGGCACGAGTCGGATATGTGAAGCGCTCTCATCTCTCGACACGATGACCGACACCGACATCGTCGTGAACATCCAAGGCGATGAACCTGAGTTGGAACCCGAACTTGTCGGCGCGGCGATTGCAGCACTCGAAGCAGACCCAGATGCATCGCTGGCAACTGTCGTTTCGAAGTTTCTCCCTCACGAAGACCCGTCCGATCCAAACATCGTCAAGTGCGTGGTTGATCGCCGCAACCGAGCGCTCTATTTTTCTCGCGCGCTCATACCGCACTTGCGAGACGGCGGCGACTCGCGCGCCGCTGCGCGCAAGCATGTCGGGCTGTATGTCTATCGAACGGCCTACCTGAAAATGTTCCCGACGCTTCGAGCGACACCGCTCGAGATGGCCGAACAACTCGAACAACTGCGCGCGCTCGAGCATGGCTTCGCGATCGCCGTCGCGCACGGCACCGCGCGGTCACACGGCATCGACACTCCCGCGCAGTACGCAGACTTCGTGCGGCGTCAACGCGCGAGTCGCTAGAGCCCGCCTCGTCCCTGGCGCGTTCGCAGTCGCCTTCTCTCGGTCGAGCCGAGAGACGACAGATCACGTCTTCGGCGCAGTCGCAGCGCGAATCTTGGATGCCCACTCAGCTGCACGCTCGCGCATGCGCGGGTTGCCAACAGTGGCAACCGCCATCGCATCCAGTTTGCTCAGCGCTTCCTCGTATCGCATCGCAACCAGCCCATCTCCCGCCGCGCCCCGCGCTCGCGACTCGGGATCATCGAGATACGCAATCAACTGGCTTGCCACTTGTGTGCGCACGGCCACTTCGCTTTCGTCTGTAGCCAGCGCCGCCAACGCCGAAATCGCAGCTGGGCGCATCCGTTCTGCGTGCCCGAGTGTCGCGAGTTCTTCGACCTGACCACGTAGTGCAACGAGGTGGATCGCCTCGATCGCAGCGAGAGCCGCAGATCGCACCTTCTCGTTGGGGGTCGCGACGAGCAGCATCTTCTCGAGCCCGCGCTGGATGGCGAGGTCCTTCACCAGCGCTTCACGCTGCGTCGGGAAGTCAACGCCTCCCATGCGGCCGATTCCTGCAGCGGCAGCGACTCGCGGTGCATAGCCGCCGTCCGATTCCAAGACGCTCGTCAAGCGAGGCAGTGCCTCTTCGAAGGGCGCTACCGCGATCGACTCTGTCAATGCCGCCCGAAGCTGAGGATGGCATGCACGAGCGGCCTCTTCGACCGACTTTCCAAGCGTCGGCTTCACGAGTTGGTCGAACAATTCTCGCGAAACCGCCCGAGCGTCGGTCGAACCAAATGCTGCGAGCGCCTCGGCTGCTTCCACCCGCAATCGAAAACTCGCTGACGGCTCGCGAACTTGCACGGCGAGCGCACTGCGCACTTCCTCCGTATCGGTCGCTCGCAACGCCCGCACTGCCTGACGGCGCGATGCTGATGTTGGCCCATGCTTCATCTGTTCGATCAGCAGCGGCGAAGCAGTTGTCACTTCGAGCACCTTCAAGACATCAAGCGTGGGATCAACGGCGATCATCACGGGCGGACCGTCGAGTTCGACCTTTGCTTGCGCCTGCGCGCCAGTCACCGCAATCGAGAGCACCTTCTCGCTCGTGGCAGTGCGCACCATGACTGGAAGTGCGAACGCCATCAACGCCGCGCCTCCAGCTCTGTTCTTCTGCTCGACATCGATCGTGAGCATCTTCGAAGCAGCGTCGTACGCCGAACCAACCTTCACCAGCGGGCAGCCCGGGCGAAAGCACCATTGCTCAAAGAATTGCTCGAGGCTTCGCCCGCTGACTTCCTCGAGGCACCCTCGAAAATCATCTGTCTCGACTGTCTTTCCCGCGAATCGGTCGACATAAATCGCAACACCCTGAAAGAACACGGCGTCACCGAGCATTCGCCGAAGCATGTGCAGGATCGACGCTCCCTTCGGGTACGGATTCGCCGCTCGACCGAAAGTCTCCCCTGGAGAGTTGTACACACGCGAACACATCGGCTGCGGCGCGACTGGCGGATTCCCCTGCGCTGCGCCCGAGTCATGATCCGCAACGCCCGCATCGCCGAGCATCGCGTCGTAGTAACCGTCCACACCATCTCGCTCTTCCATCCAGAGCGCAGTGCCGTACGTCGCCCAACCTTCGTTCAGCCAGAGGTGTTCCCAAGACTTGCACGTCATCAGGTCGCCTGTCCATTGGTGACAAAGTTCGTGTGAAATCAATCCATCGATATCTCCTTCGAGGAGCGCAGTCGAATCCAGAAGCGCACCCGAGTGCATCGTGGTCGCGCTGGTGTTCTCCATGCCACCTGCTCCGAAGTTTCGAACGACGAGCTGGTCGTATCGATCCCATGGATAACGCTCAGTGAAAACTCGGGCGAAGCAACCCATCATGCGATCTGTGTTCCCGTAGGTCCCCTGCACCATCGGGGCGTGGTCTGGTCGAGTCCAGACCGCCATCGGCACTCCGCTTCGCTGCGTCGGGAGTTCCGTGCGCTGAAAATGACCTGCGACGAGAGAGACGAGATACGGGACGTGCGGCTTCGACTGTTGCCAGTGCCAGATCTCGCGGTCGCGGTCGGTCCAATGCCCCACCAGCCGCCCGTTCGAACTTGCTGAGACTCCGGCAGGCACATTCACGACGATCTCCGTCGAGAGGCGGATGTTGGGAAAGTCATGCACTGGGAACCAGTGGTGATTCTGCTGCGTCTGCCCCTGCGTGTGAACTTCGGCCGGCACTGCGCTCCGACCGTCTACTCCGGGAATCGCACTGGAAAAAGTCATTCCCGAACTCGGGTCCCGCACGCTGTAGTCAATCACGAAGGTCACGTCAGGCGACCCCATGGAACTCAGCGCAGGTTCGAGGGGCTCCCGCAAACGGATCTGAAGAACCTCATTCTCGTGGCACCACTCCAGCGGAATGCCGTTCGAACCTCCCTCCCGCACAGACTCCACCTTCAAGTCAGTCGCATCCAACCGCAGCGACTCGACCCGCTGTCCCGCCGCCGCGACTGTGTAGGTCGCCCTTCCCTCCATCACAGCGTCATCGAGGTCCGGAATCCGCAGATCCAGTCGAAGATGCTTCCACTGCACCTGAGGGTTGGGCGGGAAGTGCTCGGACTCCTGCTCGCCAGCACCGGTCCACGCAGACCCGAAGATCCCGACCGCCAGAAAAACGAGAATTTTCGTCCCAGTTCGCATGATGATCTTGTACCCGCAAACCCCTTGGGAGTAGGATCAGGTATGCCCCATTCGGAGTCAGATCCCAACGCTGGTTTTCTTTCGCAGTTTTCAAATAGCGAAGAAACCGGGGAGCATTTTTCCCCCGCACCTGCTGGGTATGTCCGCGGGCGCACAAGATTCGTCGTTGTGATCGGCACCGTGATGAGCGGTCTCGGCAAGGGGATCTTCTCAAGTTCACTGGCCAAGCTCCTCAAGGACAAAGGTCTGACTGTTGCTCCAGTCAAGTTGGAGGGGTATCTCAATATCGACTCCGGCACCTTGAATCCATATCGACACGGTGAAGTGTTCGTGCTCGATGATGGCTTAGAGACGGACATGGATCTTGGGACCTACGAGCGAATGCTCGAGCAAAACTTGTCGCGCAAGAATTTCATGACGGCTGGGCAGATCTACACCGAGATCCTCGAGTGTGAACGACGTGGTGGATACCTCGGCCGGGATGTCCAGATGATCCCGCATGTCACGGGGGCGGTGAAGTTGAAACTTCGTGAACTTGCGATGACGGGCTCGACGAGCGATCGCACTCGCAAGCAAGTCGATGTTGTCTTCGTCGAAGTCGGCGGAACCGCCGGCGATTATGAAAACGGCTTCTACATCGAAGCGCTTCGCGAACTCGCATTTGAAGAGGGCGACGGAAGCACTTGTTTCGTAGCGCTCACCTACATCATCGAACCTGCAATTCTCGGCGAGCAGAAATCCAAGGCCGCACAACTCGGAATGAAGCGCCTGATGGAAGCTGGCATCCAGCCGGACATCATTGCCTGCCGCGCGAAGAATCCCGTCACCCAAAAGGTCGCCCAGAAGATTTCAATGTTTTCCAATGTCGCCATGAAGCGCGTCTTTTCGATGCATGACCGCGAGTCGATCTATGTCATCCCAGATGCGATGCGCGCCGAGGGACTCGACCGCGAGATCCTCTCGATTCTGGAGTTGCACGACCGCGTCGACACCGTTGCTGAAGACCGCGCTCGCAAGACATGGTCAGCGTTCGCAGCACGCCTCGGTGCCCCGCGCGAACACAAGATCACGCTGGGTATTTCTGGCAAGTACGCAGCGCTTCGAGATGCGTATGCGTCGATCGACAAGGCGATCGAGCACTGCGGCGTCTCGCTTGGCGCAGAGGTCGATATCCGATGGCTCGATTCGTCCGATGTCGACACATCCGATCGAGCGGCGCGATCGCTTGAGGGTGTGGATGCCATCATCGTGCCAGGCGGCTTCGGAGTACGAGGGGTCGAAGGAAAGATCCACTGCGTCGAACATGCACGGACCCAGCGGATCCCGTTCCTTGGAATATGCCTCGGATTCCAGATGGCAGTGATCGAATACGCGCGCAATGTGATGGGTTGGTCCGATGCCAACTCAACCGAGTTCAACCCGAAGTCGTCTCACCCTGTGATCAGCGAACTTCCAGATCAGAAGAAACTCGAAGGAATCATGGGTGGCACGATGCGACTGGGTGCCCAGGACATCGACATCTCACCAAACTCTCTGGCGTCATTCCTGACTGGCGGGTCGAAGAACATTCGAGAGCGGTTCCGACACAGATACGAAGTCGATCCAGCCTTCATCGAGCAAATCGAAGCGGCAGGACTTCTCTTCAGCGGACGACACCCCCGCCATCGGATCATGCAGGTGCTCGAGTTGCCGCTCAAGAGCCATCCGTACTTCATCGGTGCGCAGTTCCACCCCGAACTCACAAGTCGACCGCTCACGCCGCAGCCACTCTTTATGGGATTGATCGCCGCTGCGATTGCCCAGAAGGAGCCAGGATTCGCACAGTCCCCTGCAGGGCGACGATGGGTTCGATCCGCATCGGCTGCTCCGACTGCAAACTCGCACTCCTGACGAATTCAGCAAGCCTGCTGCGGCGAACTCTCAGGAGACTCGCTCTACAACTTCGTCGGATCGTCCCAATCGCTCTCGGATCGATATACTGCGCGATCCTCGGCGATGTAGCTCAGCTGGTTAGAGCGGAGAATTCATAATTCTTAGGTCGGCGGTTCGAGTCCGCCCATCGCCATTCGATTCGGTCAGGTCCATGCAGGTGTTGGGCATCGGCCAAATCCCACACGCAGAAAAGCGCCCGATGCGCGACTTGAACGCGCGACCTCCAGTTTAGGAAACCGGTGCTCTATCCAACTGAGCTAATCGGGCATGTGATCGATGACCCATAGCCGGCGAGACCATCGATCGACGATCTCGAATCAGCGCTGCTCTTCGTAGTCGGGGTAGCGTCCGCCTGCCCTTCGATCGGCCTTCGCCTGAACGAAGTAGAAGACGCACCATCCCGAGAGAAAGACAATCCAAAGCGCGTTCGAAAGCAAGACGAGTTCCATCGCTCGATGATAGTGGTTTCGCGGCGGGCGATCGACCGATCAGCCATGCGGATCTGACTCGATCGCGCTCTCTTTGCCGACTACCCTCAGGCGGCCGCCATGGACGACCCGCTCTTCAACATTGTCCTATGGTGCCCGCAAATCCCCCAAAACACGGGAAACATCGGCCGCACTGCCATGGCGACTCATTGCCGACTGCATGTGATCCACCCGATCGCATTTGACATGTCGGAGAAGGCCTGCAGACGGGCAGGGCTCGACTACTGGCCGTACGTGGATTGCCGAGAACACGAGTCATGGGCGGCTTACCTCGCGCGTGAAGCACCCAAGCGGCTCTGGCTCTTCACCACGAAATCGACTCGCCCCCACTGGGAGGCACCGTTTCGATCGGGCGACCACCTGCTCTTCGGGCAGGAACAGGGTGGCGTCTCGAGCGAGATCCACGAGTGGGTCGCGAGCGCTTTCGGGGCCGACCACCGCATCACATTGCCCATGGTTGCGGATGAGAGTGCGCGAAGCCTGAACCTCGCGACGGCTGTCGCATGCGGCGTTTATGAGGGACTTCGGCAACTTTCGCAGGCAACGGGGGCATTACCCCCTGCGTATCATTCTTGAACTACGCATGAAAACTCATCACCCCAGCGTCGGCGCGGCCAAAAATGCAGCGATGCAACGCGGCTTTACGCTTGTCGAACTCCTCGTCGCAATCGCGATCATCATCGTCCTCGTTGGCATCCTGCTTCCTGCACTTGGGAAGGTCTCCACGCGGGCGAAAGCCACCTCGACGAGTGCGACGATGAACGAGTTTGGCAAAGCATGCGACGTCTTCTACACGCAGTTTGGCTACTACCCGGGGATCGTCCCCGAGTCGTACCTTGCCAACACTACGAACTGCCCGATCAGCGGAACCGAAAACGCGCTCTTGCATCTGATGGGAGGAGCGGTCCGACAGGATGATCCGGAGTACGACGATCTCCTCACGCCTCCATGGACGGTCTTCACCTTCACTGGTCCGACCGGGAGCGTTCCCCCAACCATCTCGATCAAGGTCAACCGCATCAACATCGGCAAGGGACCGCGCATCGAAGGAAAGCAGTACGAGTCATTCTTCACGCCAAAGGACTCGCAACTGAGAAATGTCGCTGGACAAGTTGGCGAGACTCTGGCGATCCCAGACTTAATCGACGCGTGGGGACATCCGATTGGCTACATCCGATCATCGCGACCAACTGGCGTGCTGACGCGAATCAATGCATCCGAAAACCCCCAGTTCTATCTCGAACCGCTCCTGCCCTATCTCAACTCCACCTCGCTCGGCGAATTCGGAATCGACCAGGCCACCAACTCGGTCTTCTCAACTGCCACAGTGCAACAGCGAGGTGAGTTCCTCGCCCAGCTCATTCGCCATCCCTCGATGGGATCTTTCGCACTGCTCTCCGATGCTCGCGCCGGCACACCTCGCGGAAAGTATTTCCTCTTCTCGCCAGGACAGGACGGACTGTTCTTCGCGAAATTCGGCGATGGTCCTATGCCAACGCTGACTTTCAATTTCGCCTCACCTGAGGCTCGAAAACCCGATGTCGTGACGACCTACAACGACATCGTGATCTCGGGTGGTGGCTAATCCCAACCACCGAAAAGCGCCCGCACGAGTTCGTGCGGGCGAGATCTGTTGGTGCTTTCTGTTGAACCGCGGTTCCTAGGACTCGATCCCCGAACCGCTGTCCTCTGGCAAGCGATTAGTCGGGAAACTTGTAGTCGCCTTTGGGAGGATCTTGAGGAGGAGGTGCCTTATCACTTCCGGGTGCGCCGCCCTTGCCCTCCTTACCGCCCTTGCCACCCCTGCCATCCTTGCCTGGTCGCTTTCCCTCGCCATCCATCTTCCCAGCATCCTTTCGCATCTGTGCCATGTTGGCCTGCAGCGCGTTCTTCTGTTCAGGAGTCAGGAGTGCGAGTATCTGATTGCGCGCCTCATCGAGATTCGGCATCGAATCCTTGAGCTTCTGCATCTCTTCCATCGCATTCTTATCGATGGGAGGCTTGCCCTCTGGAGAGTCCCCTTTCGGTTGACCTTTGCCCTGGGATCCGCCTTTGCCATCTTTGCCCTGGGATCCGCCTTGACCTTGCGGTCTGCCCTCTCCCATGCTCTCGCGCATCTGGCGGATCTTCTCTCCGTTCGTTGCCATCCATTCTCTCATGCTCGTTTCAAACGCGGAGCGAATTTCCTCGATCGAGACACGCTGCTCTTCGGTCAGCTGCGAGTGCAGTGACTTGACCGCGCCCATGAACAATCGAACCTCTCCCATCGGACCGCCGGCCATCGGAGGACGTTGACCCTTCCCACCACCTTGACCGAATGATCCGTTGCCTTCACCGGAATCGGCAGGAACCTTTGGCCCCGAAAGCACGCCACCGTCGTCAGCATTCCCGCCACCACCACGCGGTGGCTTCTTGGGCTTCGGGCTCGCTGGAGGTGCAGCGCAATCCGCTGGAGGAACTGTTTTAGATGCGTCGTCCGGTGCGTTCATCGGAGCATCGTCGTCCATCGCGAAGACCGCGGTCGGCTGGACTGCGGCGAACGAAACTGCGGACGCGAGAACGAATATCGAACTCAGGAGTGAAGTGCTGGAGATGTTGGTCATGTTGGTCATATGAATTCCTTTCGCCGAGTATTGGCACTCTCAGATCAATTTGGGACAGGATACCGTACCCTTTTAGCTCTAGATGCCGCACATGATTCTCTCGACCTCCGATGTCCACGACGCGCTTCGCACCGTGAAAGATCCCGATCTCGGCAAGGATTTGGTCACACTCAACATGGTCAAGGACGTCCGCATCGACGATGGTTCGGTCTCGGTCGTGATCGAACTCACGACTCCCGCGTGCCCAATGAAGGATGTCATTCGAACAGACATTGAGCGCGCAATCACAGCGCGTGCCGAAATGCGCGGCGCTGCCATCCCGCGCATCGCTGTTGAATTCACTGCACATGTTCGACGTGCCGCGACCGCGTCCGCGAACAATCCACTCCCCAATGTGAAACATGTCATCGCCGTTGGGGCAGGCAAGGGTGGCGTCGGCAAGAGCACGGTCAGCGTCAACCTCGCGGTTGGGCTTGCGCGCATGGGAGCGAAGGTCGGGCTGCTCGATGGTGATATCTACGGTCCCAGCGCTCCAACCATGCTGGGTCTCGATGATGTGGCCGGAGCAATTCGAGGTGAGATGCTCATGCCATTCGAAGTTCACGGAATTTGCGCGATGACCCTCGGGAAACTCGTGGACCCAGAAAAGGCGCTGATCTGGCGCGGTCCGATGGCGCACGGAGCGTTCAAGCAACTTGCCTTGCAAACAGAGTGGGGAGCGCTCGACTATCTGATCGTCGATCTTCCGCCCGGAACTGGAGACGTCCCCATCACGCTCGCACAACTTCTGCCATTGTCAGGCGCAGTCATCGTCTGTACGCCGCAGCGGGTTGCCCAAGATGATGCGCGACGTGCCGTTCGAATGTTTCAACAACTTGGGGTCGGCGTGCTCGGCGTCGTCGAGAACATGTCCTACTTCATTGGCGACGATGGGAAGTCGTATGACATCTTCGGTCGTGGGGGCGCAGAGATCATGGCGCAGACCATGGACTTGCCATTTCTTGGGGCGCTTCCGATCCACATGGAATTGCGGCGAAACAGCGATGAAGGCACGCCACTGAAGAACTGGCAGGGCAATCCAACCCTTGCGCGCGAACTCGACAATGTTTGCTCGCGCGTCGCGAGCCAGATCTCGATCGCGACGATTCGCGGGGGACTCGTGCAGCCCACTCTCTCGGTAACTGGCTAGGTTCTGTCTGACGGATCGAGGATCCTCAGGTACCGCTGGATGAAGGCCAGT
>CAYHHO010000054.1:0-19979 GCA_964356445.1 uncultured Singulisphaera sp.
GTTCTGGATTCGCATCGATCGATACTTCCGCGGGTCGAACCCAGCTTCGCCAGAGAGTTTCTCGCTGCAGCCGGTTGCTTGCATGCACTGCGAGAATGCGCCTTGCGAGCAGGTCTGCCCAGTCGCGGCGACTGTGCACGACAAGGATGGCATCAACACGATGGTCTACAACCGTTGCATCGGCACGCGGTATTGCAGCAACAACTGCCCGTACAAAGTTCGACGGTTCAATTTCTTCGACTATCAGAGGCGAGAGCCGGAGCGTGAAGAGGGACTGGCGAAGGTCAAGCCGGAGTACTACGTCGAGGAAGGACCAGATGTCTGGCTGCGCATGCAGTTCAATCCAGAAGTGACGGTGCGCATGCGAGGCGTGATGGAGAAGTGCACTTTCTGCACGCAGCGAATTCAAGCGGCGAAGATCACGCACAAGAATGCGTGGGCTCGCGCGGGTGGGACTGCGACCGGTTCAAGCAACTTTTCTATCCCAGACGGGACGATCCAGACGGCGTGCCAACAGGCGTGCCCAACGAATGCGATCATCTTTGGCGATCTCAACGTCGCGGACAGCAAGGTCGCGAAGTTGCACAAGAGTGGACGCTCTTATCAGTTGCTCGAAGAACTGAATACGAAGACCCGCGTGCAGTATCTCGCGCGCGTCACGAATCCAGCGATCGAGCGCGAGAGCGGAAGTGATCACGATGGCCACAAGGAACACAATGATCATGCCGGTCATGGTCATGCAAGTCGCACAGTGGATGCTGCTCACGCGGCTCGAAAGGTGGAGGGCTGATCATGTCGACTCCATCACGCTCATCGATGAAGGGTTTCACCGAAACCGACAACACGCAGTTGCCGACAGACGGTCGCGCGCCGCTCGTCCTGAACATGAAGACATTCGGCGAGGTGACCCATCAGGTCTGCCGCGTCGCCGAGAACAAGCCGCCTTTGGCTTGGTACATCGCGTTCGTCATTTGTCTTTCGATCCTCGGGTTCCTCGGCTTCTGCGTCACCTATCTGATCTTTACAGGCGTCGGTGTCTGGGGTCTCAACAATCCCGTGATGTGGGCATACGACATCACCAACTTCGTCTTCTGGGTCGGTATCGGTCACGCAGGCACGCTGATTTCGGCAATCCTCTTTCTCTTTCGGCAGAAGTGGCGCACTGGAATCAATCGATTCGCCGAGGCGATGACAATCTTCGCCGTGATTTGCGCAGGACTCTTCCCGGGGATTCACGTCGGACGAGTCTGGTTTGCGTACTGGCTCTTCCCGATTCCGAATTCGATGGACATGTGGCCGCAGTTTCGAAGCCCGCTCCTCTGGGACGTCTTCGCCGTCGGAACATATTTCACTGTGTCGCTGGTCTTCTGGTACGTCGGAATGATTCCAGATCTCGCGACGCTGCGAGATCGCGCGAAGGGCAAGTTTCAACAGTTCGCCTACGGACTTGCGGCGATCGGATGGCGTGGATCGATGCGCCACTGGCATCGCTATGAGGTCGCGTACCTGTTGCTCGCAGCGCTTGCGACGCCCCTCGTGCTCTCGGTGCACAGCGTCGTGTCGTTCGACTTCGCAGTAAGCCAAGTGCCTGGTTGGCACACCACGATCTTCCCTCCATACTTCGTTGCTGGAGCGATCTTCAGCGGTTTCGCGATGGTGGTTTCGCTGGCAGTCCCGGCGCGTGAACTCTTCGGACTCAAGGACCTCGTGACGATGCGTCACTTGGACAACATGAACAAGATCATCCTGCTGACAGGATGCATGGTGGGATACGCCTACTCGATGGAGTTCTTCATCGCGTGGTACTCCGGTGCGATGTACGAGAAGTTCGCGTTCGTCAATCGTGCATTCGGTCAGTACTGGTGGGCGTACTGGATCATGGTCAGTTGCAACGTGATCACGCCGCAACTCTTCTGGTTCAAGCGCGTTCGCACCAGCATTCCACTCATGTTCATCTTGAGCATCTTTGTCAACGTCGGAATGTGGTTTGAGCGGTTCGTGATCATCGTCACCAGCCTTGCCAACGACTTCCTTCCTTCATCGTGGGATCAGTTCGTGCCGACATGGGTTGACATCGGAACGATGGTCGGCGCGTTCGGGCTCTTCGGCACGCTCTTCCTGCTTTTCTGTCGATACTTGCCGATGATCGCGATCGCCGAAGTGAAGGCTGTCATGCCTGCGGCGGATCCGCATGCTCACCATGGCGATCAACTCCACGGAGTTCCGACCGGCGCTGCGGGTGCGCTGCATGAACCGCGTTCGACGGAGAGTTCGCAATGACCACGATGACACCTGCTCACCAGCCAATGCACGGCCACGCCTCTCAGGCGCCGTCTCGAATCTACGGAGTGATGGCTGAGTTTGAGACCACAGCGCAGATCACCGACGCCGCGAAGAAGGTTCGCGCGGCGGGCTATCAGTTCTGGGATTGCCACGTTCCATTTCCGGTGCACGGTCTTGACAAGGCGATGGGAGTGAAGCGCACGATCCTTCCATTCTTGGTCCTGGGTGCAGGCGCTACCGGAACGACCCTTGCATTCTGCCTCCAGGCGTTTACGAATGCATCGAGTATTTCCATCTGGGCGCTGGTGTGGGTCTCTGGTTACCCATTCCTGATTTCGGGAAAGCCGATGATGTCGGTGCCCGCGTGGATTCCAGTGATTTTCGAATTGACGGTGCTCTTTTCAGCGCTCTCCGCTGCAGGACTGATGCTTCTGCTGAACGGTCTGCCGCGCCTGTCGCATCCGTTACTGGGTAACAACCGCTTTCGCCGCGCGACTGACGATCGGTTCTTCATCGTGATCGAAGCGCGGGATCCGAAATTCCTTCGCTCCAAGACTGAGGCGTTCCTCAAGTCTCTTGGATCAAAGCACATCGAAGCGGTGGAGGATCGCTGATGCCACGAGCCATTCTTTTTACTCTCTTGATTCTGTCGCTCATGGCGATGTTGCCCCCCGTGATTGCAGCGAATGCGCGGTCCAAGCCAGGTCCAGGGCGACCGCTCAACCTGATTCAGGACATGGACCTTCAAGCGAAGTTCAAGGCGCAGTCCGAGAACGACCTCTTCGCCGACAAGCGATCGCAGCGAACACAGGTCGTGGGAACGGTCGCGCACGGTGAGACCTATCTCGACACGCACTTCAACGAGGGAGTTGTCGATGGCATGTGGGCGACGTCCACTCCATCGCAGATCCCAACCGACATGAAGTTGCTGCTGCGCGGACAGGAGCGCTTCAACATTTATTGCACACCGTGCCACGGCTATTCGGGCAGCGGCGACGGCGCGGTCAATCAGCGTGCGCTCGAACTCGTCTCCAACGCGGAGGGACCAGTCAACGGAACGGTTTGGGTTGCTGCGAAGAGTCTGCACGATGCCACGGTGACGATCCAACCAATGGGGCAGCTCTTCAACACTGTCACGAACGGAGTGCGCAACATGGCGGGGTATGCATCGCAGATTCCTATAGAGGATCGGTGGGCGATCGTCGCGTACGTGCGCGCGCTGCAGCGAAGCCAAAACGCTTCGGCCGACGATGTTCCAGCCGAGAAGCGGGGAGGTCTCTGAGTCATGAGTGCGTCCTTGACCACAATCGCCGATCTCTCTGATCGAAGCGTTCTCGGTGACTCGCGGCTCGCGCGCGTTTCGCGGATTTGGTTTGTTGTTGCAGTGATCTCGCTCGTGCTCGCGGCGGTCGTCGCGTGGCGGCAAGGTGACCCTCACGGCTTCGCGATGATTTGGCTTCAGAACGGGATCTTTGTCGTGACGCTCGCGCTCGGCGCGTTCTTCTTCACGCTGATTCAACACATCACACATGCAGGGTGGGGGGTCGCTGTTCGCCGCGTTGCCGAGGTGCAGGCTGCGAATCTCAACTGGCTGTGGATTCTCTTTCTCGTTCCGATGTTCTGGCTGTTCTTCACGGACCGTCAGTTTCACGGCACGGGTCACGCTGCTGAACACACATTCGGTCACGGGCTCGCACTCGTGTGGCCGTGGGCTGACCTCACACACCTGACTGCGCAGTCCGCACCAGAAGGAGCGATCGTCGCTGCAAAGCAGGCGTACCTCAATGTTCCATTCTTCCTGCTGAGAGCGTGCTTCTACTTCGCGTTCTGGGCGATCGCCGCGACATGGTTCCTGAGAACATCGCGCAAACAAGACCAAAGTGGCGACCCAGCCCTCTCGAAGCGGATGCGATTTGCAGCTGCTCCAGCTTTGATCCTCTTCGCGTTGACCTCGACCTTCGCCGCGGTTGATTGGATCATGTCGCTTTCTCCAGCGTGGTTCAGCACGATGTTCGGCGTCTACTTCTTCGCGGGGATCTGCGCCGGTGGATTCTCAGCTGTCACTTTCGCATGCCTGCGACTCCAGGGGCTCGGCTATCTGCGCGGGGTGATTACCGCTGAGCACTATCAAGACCTCGGCAAGATGATCTGGGCGTTCGGCATCGTCTTCTGGGCGTACATCGCGTTCAGTCAATACATGCTCATTTGGTATGGAAATCTTCCCGAGGAGACAGTGTGGTTCATCGCTCGGCAGATTGGCGATTGGTCCTGGGTGAGCATTGCTCTCATCATCGGGCACTTCGCGATCCCGTTCCTCTTCTTCGTCTCGCGCTGGACGAAGCGCTGGCGCGGCACGCTTTCCGTCGGAGTCTTGTGGATGCTCGCCTTCGCGTGGATCGACATCTACTGGCTGGTCATGCCAGTCGTTCCGCATGACGTTGCCGAGTACGCGACCTACGACGCCATGGCAAAGGTCTATGAGGGGACAACAACTGGCTTGGGCAATCCGCTGAACTACCTGATGCTTGTCGGGTTTCTTGGTCTGAGCATCGCGTGTGCAACCCATCGACTTTCGCGTGGCGCGGTGCTTTGCCGCAGAGACCCACGCCTCAACGAGAGCCTGAGTTTCGAAAACATCTGATCACCGCCACACGACCAAGACAGGAACACACATGTCTCACGAACCACACAACGCCGCAGCGCTCCAAATCGATGATCCAGAAGCGGGGTCGACTTGGATCGTCTCCATCGGCGGAATCATTGTGCTCGCAGTGCTTGTGATTTGTGTCAGCGTCTTCTACTTCCGCTTTGAAGCGCAGGAAGTGGATGTCAAGGTCATCGAACCCGTGACGTCTTGGAGCGCCCAACTCAAGGCGGATCAGTTGGCGCAGTTGGAGACCTATCAGAAGTATTCGATTGCCGGGGCTGATGGCAAAGATGAAGTGCGCGTGCGAATTCCGATTGCGCGGGCGATGGAACTCGTGATCGTGGACGCGAAGAATCCGCCGAAGCCATCTCCCGCAGTGCCTCCGGTGCCAACGGCCGCAAACAATCCCGTCGCCGCACCAGTTGCGAGTGGAGGCGTTGTAGCGAAGTGACTGCGGTCGCGTCCAACTTCGGTTCACGATTGCTCCAAGCGACTTTGATCGCGTTGGCTGTGACTCTTTCGGCTGGCGCGCAGTCGTCGATTCCTCCGTACGCGCCAGGCGAGGCTCCGATCGCCGCTGATGGCGTCGCTCCAGAAATGGAAGGCGTCGACATCGTGGAGCATCTTGGGGACGTCGTCCCGTTGAACACCAAGTTCATCGGCGATGATGGACAGGAGACCACGCTTGGCGAACTCCTCGCGTCTGGGAAGCCGATCATGTTGCATCTGGGTTACTACAAGTGCCCAATGCTGTGCACGCTGGTGCTCAACGAGGCATTCCGATCACTCTCGAAGGTCGACCTGTCTTTGGGCAAGGAGTTCGAACTCGTTTCGATTTCCGTGAATCCCAAGGAAGCGCATGAACTCGCGCACGCCAAGAAATTTGGGTACCTCGCCGAGTACGCACGCCCTGGCGCAGATGGCGGAGTGCGCTTTCTGACCGCTGTTCAGACAGACGAGGGTGCACGCGGACCAGCAGCGATCGCAGAGGCAGTTGGGTTCCAGTACAAGGAACTTCCAAGCGGGGAGTATTCGCACCCAGCCATGCTCGCGATGATCGCGGCTGATGGTCGGATCGTTCGGTATCTCTATGGCGTCAAGTTTGATCCATCGACGATGCGAATGGCGGTCGTCGAAGCGGGCGAGGGCAAGATCGGTACACCTCTCGATCGATTCATCCTCTGGTGTCACCAATACGACCCGGCAAGCCAGGGCTATGTGCTGTTCGCAGTGCGCCTCATGCAAATCGGCGGAGCACTCACTGTTGTCGCCATCGCCGCCGGATTGATTCACATGCTTCGCAAAGGATCGCGCACAGCGAAACTCGCTCCCATGGGATCGCTGCCAAACGCTCCCCGAACCGCCTAGGAATTCACATGATCTCGATCGTTGCAGCCATCCTCTCTCAGACTTCAGTTTCTCAAGTCACACCCGCAGACTTCTGGCTGCCAATAGGCGCGTCAGAACAGGCGGCCGGTGTCGACGTGATGTTCAACGCGATCAACTACATCTGCTATTTCTTCTTCGTCGTTGTCATCGCGATGATGGTGTGGTTCGTGCTGAAGTACCGCGCCAAGCCGGGATCGCGCATTCGCACCGATGGGCTGACTCACCACACAGGCCTCGAACTTTCATGGTCGGTCATTCCGCTGCTGATCTGCATTGGAATCTTCTTCTTCGGATTCAAGGGATATGTTGATTTGACGACCCCGCCCAAGAATTCCTTCGACGTCAATGTCACGGCATTCAAATGGGGATGGCAGTTCAAGTACCCCAACGGAGCGCAGTCAGATCAACTGGTGGTGCCGAGTCATCGCCCCGTGCGGCTCGTCATGCGTTCGAACGATGTGCTTCACTGCTGCTACATCCCAGCGTTTCGAGTGAAGAAGGATATCGTTCCAGGTCGGTACTCGACGCTGTGGTTTCAATGCAACATTCCGACCGGGCTCGAAGAGAAGGACGGCTATCACCTCTTCTGCGCCGAGTACTGCGGTACTGGGCATTCGAACATGAACCGGCGAGTCCTCGTGCTGCCTCAAGCAGAGTTTGATGCGTGGCTCACCAAGCAAGCGGCGTGGCTCGACGAGATTCCAGATGACGAGTTGTATTTCAAGGCCGGCCCAAAGATCTATGCGCGATGCTCGCAGTGTCATTCCATCGATGGCGTTGATGGGCTCGGACCGACTTGGAAGGGGATCTGGGCGCGTTTGACGACTCCAGGCGGCGCACGATTCACGGACGGAAAGAGTTATGCAGACTTGATCGGTCCCGGCAAGGAATATGCGACGCCCGAGGATTACATCCGCGATTCGGTTTACAACCCTGGCAAGCACCTTGTTGCGCCGTTCGGAAATGTGATGCCGACGTTCAAGGGGCAGCTCAATGACCGTGGCGTCGACGCAGTGATCGGCATGATGCAGCACTTGGACGAATTCGATGCCAAGGGAGCGTGGACCAAGACGCCGCCTGCATCACCGCCAAAGGTCGGAGCGAAATGAGACTCGAGAGGTTCCAATGACGACGATTGATACTCCACATCCTGAAGCACTCAACACCACCGCAACGGGGGATAACTATCTCACCCATTCGCGTGGTTTCATCTCATGGGCACTGACGCTCGATCACAAGCGCATCGGCGTGATGTACATGGCTGCGGTTCTCGTGTCCTTTCTGGTCGGCGGGACGTTTGCGCTGTTGCTTCGAACTGAGTTGCTGACGCCTGGGCGCACGATCTGCAGTGCGGACACCTACAACCAGTTCTTCACGCTCCACGGAGCGATCATGGTCTTCCTCGTCATCATCCCCAGCATTCCAGCGGCGCTTGGCAACTTCGTCCTGCCGATCATGCTTGGCGCGAAGGACGTCGCGTTTCCCCGACTGAATCTCTTCTCGTTCTATCTCTGGATCGGCGGAGCGCTCTTCACTCTGTACTCGCTCGCTGCCGGCGGATTCGATACGGGTTGGACTTTCTATACGCCATACTCGACCACGACGACCACGGGCGGAGTCGTTCCAGTGCTCGTGGGCGTGTTCATCCTCGGATTCTCATCGATCTTCACAGGTCTCAATTTCATCGTGACTGTCCACAAGTTGCGACCTCCAGGCATGACGTGGTTTCGGATGCCGCTCTTTCTTTGGGCGCTCTATTCGACTGCGATCATTCAGGTGCTCGCGACTCCGGTGCTTGCGATCACGCTCTGCCTGCTGATCGTGGAACGCGTCCTGAATATTGGCATCTTCAACCCGTCCATGGGCGGCGATCCTGTCCTGTATCAGCACTTCTTCTGGTTCTACAGCCATCCTGCGGTCTACATCATGATTGTTCCTGCAATGGGAATCATCAGCGAGATCATCGCAGTGCACGCCCATCGCCAGATCTTCGGATACCGGTTCATCGCCTTCTCGTCGATCGCCATCGCGATGTTTTCGTTCATCGTGTGGGGACACCACATGTTCACTTCGGGCCAGAGCGGGTTGATGAACACGATTTTCTCGTTCATCTCGTTCAGCGTCGCGATTCCATCCGCCGTGAAGACCTTCAACTGGACGATGACCCTCTACAAGGGCACGATCAGCCTCACGGCGCCGATGTGCTATGGGCTTGCGTTCCTCTTCCTCTTCACGATCGGGGGACTGACCGGCATCCACTGCGCGACGCTCAACACGGATGTGCACTTGCACGACACCTACTTCGTCGTTGCGCACTTCCACTATGTCATGATGGGATCTGCGCTGATCGGCATGATCGGCGGACTACATCACTGGTGGCCGAAGATGACTGGAAAGATGTACAACGAGAAGATGGCGATCGCCGCATGCGTGATCGTGTTCATCGGATTCAACCTGACCTTCTTCACGCAGTTCATGCTCGGCAGTCAGGGGATGCCTCGTCGCTACTACGACTACCAGCCTGAGTTTCAGATCTATCACGTCATCTCGACCATCGGGGCCTACGTCATGGCGATTGGGTTTACAACCACTGCGGTCTGTTTCATCCAGAGCTTGATGTCAGGCCCGAAGGCACCCGCGAACCCATGGGGAGGCGTGAGCCTCGAGTGGCAGTGTGCATCACCGCCACCACACGACAACTTCTCGACGACCCCAAAGGTCGGGAACTGCTACGACTTCTCGGTTGTGCGCTACGACGAGAAGACGAAGTCATACTCGGTCGATCACGACATGGAACTCGAACACGAAGCGCACCAGCCGAAGCATGGTGGAGGGCACTCATGAGCCACGCCGCGACGACAAAGGAGCAGGGATCGGGGGGGCATGCTGGTCATGCTGGGCATGCTGGTCATTCCGGTCATGGCGCGCATGGCTCCGCCGAGCATTCGAAGTATTCATTCCTCGCCCATCACTTCGATACACCTGCGCAGCAGTTCGACAGCGCAAAGCTTGGGATGTGGCTCTTCCTTGCGACGGAAGTTCTGTTCTTCGGCGCACTCTTCGTCGGATATGCGGTTCTTCGGAGTCGATTCCCTGAAGTCTTCTCTTATGCGAGCCACTACCTCGACACGACGATGGGTGGCATCAATACCGGTGTGCTCATCCTGTCGAGCCTCACCATGGCGCTGGGTGTTTACTTTGCTCAGAAAGGAAAACGAATCGCGTTGATCGTCTGCCTGTGGCTGACGATGGCGGGCGCTGCTGGGTTCCTTGTGATCAAGTACTTCGAGTATTCACACAAGATCCACGCGAATCTCGTGTGGGGACCATCCTTCTATATCCCTCCGCATGATGCCGCGGGAGAGGCAGAGTCGCATGCACTCGCGCATGCGCCAGCCCCAGCACCTGCCGCAGTTGCTGCGCCAGCCAACCCAGCGCCGACGGGAATCCCAGCCATCGGTTCGCACCCTACGGTCGATGCTTCGGTCGTGAAACCAGCAGGCGCAGGACCAAGCGGTCTCGGTGCAGGCGCAGTCGACCACGCATCTGCTGTGACGCACGACGTCATTCCTCACGAGGTTCCGTCGGCGCATCTCGAAGATCCAAAGATGCCTCCGAACACACACCTCTTCTTCGCGATCTACTACGCGATGACTGGGTTGCACGGATTCCATGTCATCGTCGGTATGGTGGTCATTGGCATCCTGATTTACCGCGCGACGCGCGGCGACTTTGGTCCGAACTACTACACCCCCGTCGACCTCGTTGGTCTTTACTGGCACATCGTCGACCTTGTGTGGATCTTCCTCTTCCCGCTCTTCTATCTCATTCACTAATCCGACGAACGAACCATGTCGAACCCACATTCAACATCTCAAGGCGCCCCAGCAGAGGGTCATCCGCTGGTTGGTCATCTCGTTCCGATCTCCACGCTGCTCGCGACTGCATCGGCACTGCTCGTTCTGACGATCATCACGGTTGCGGTTCGATACATGGATATCGGCGAGTTCAATGTGTGGGTCGCCATCGGCATCGCCGTTTTCAAGGCCGCACTTGTCGCGACTTTCTTTATGCATCTTCGGTGGGATCGCCCATTCAATGTGCTCGTCTTCGTCGGTTGCACGCTCTTCGTCGTCTTGATGATGGCGTTCTGCGTCTTGGATACTGGACAGTATCGATCAACGCAGTACACGGGCAATCCGCCGTTGGCGCAGGAGATGCTGGATCAGAACGCCCCTGGTGCTCCGATTGCGCAGCAGAAGGCGCAGCCGAATCCGTCGCCGTAGCGCGCCGCTAGAGGAAATTGCAAGAGAAGGATCCATTCCCAGATTCGGCTGCGCAGGAGCGCGCCGCGCGGCTGGGCATGTGGATCTTCGTCATCGTCGTTGTCATGGTGTTTGCGGCAACGATCCTTGGATACATCGTGGTGAGGCTGAATCCAAACGCCGAGGGACCGTGGAGGCCTTCGACGAGCAGCGGACTTCCGTACACGCTGGTGGCGAGCACACTTGTGCTGCTTGCTTCGAGCGTGACGCTTCACAAGTGTCTTATCTCTGCCCGTTGCAGCGACCGAGCGCGATGCGCGAAGTATGCAAGCATCACCTATTGGCTTGGAGCCCTATTCGTACTGTTGCAGGGCGAGGCGTGGTGGAGCATGTGGATGCACGATGTGAAGATCGCCGATGACTTGTATGCGTGGACCTTCTACGTCCTGACCGCGCTGCATGTGATTCACATCATTGGCGGGCTCTTCGGGCTTGGGATTGTGGCGAAACATGCGAGCGAAGGCGCGTACACGGCGAGAAGGCATAACGGGATCGTCGTCTGTGGGATCTACTGGCATTCGCTTGATGCGATCTGGATGGTGCTTTACGCGACGCTGTGGATTGGCTCGCGTTAGCACTGCGAAGCGCATCACGCGTCTCGACCCTTGAAATGGTGGGATAGTGTCGTTTTTCGACACTATCCCACCATTTCAAGCGGTCCGCCGCGCAGCACGCGGTGTGCTTCACGCACGACCCTCACCGCGGCGAATTGTCCGGCGACAACCCCGGGAAATCAGGAAGCGCCTCCGCCGCCATCGGCGGATGAAACGCGGTCCACGCAAACCATCGGCAGGGAACCATGATCGGCATCGAATCGACTTCCTGCACCAGCGCGCCGCGCTCGGGGACGACTCGCCACTTCGCGCGCACACCAAGGGTCGAGGAGTCAGCCATGAAGGTGACCGTGTCGACGAAACTCGGAAGCGTTCGGATCGGGACGATCTTCCATCCATTTGGATATTGCACTGCGATCACCATGGCCATCGTTCCCATCGCGGTGTCGAGCAGTGGTGCGACTGTTGGTGCGATCTCAGCGAATGGGATCGTTCGCTGACTGCTGTCGATTCCATCGAAAGCGGCGACTGGGTACTTGAGTTTTCCCTCCAACCAGTACCGCTCGTAGTCCGTCTCCTTCATGCGTCGCTTGTCTGAGTCGGCAGGAAGCGCAACGGTCGTCTCTGGATGCAGGAGCAACCATGCAGCCCAGGTGCAGACTTGGGTTCCAGGCAAGAGAGTGAGCCGTGTCCCAACTGCGGCTTGCTTTCCTGCGACTGCCCGAAACGCCAGTTGCGACCAAAGGCTTGGAATGTGTGGCGCGCCGCCACTCGGCGCATCGTCTGGCATTTCATACATCACGAGGTTGTTGTTGATGAGCAGGCCGCTCACACCAAACTTCACAGTTCGCCCTGAAACCCTGCGATCGAAGATCACCGAACTGTCGCAGAGCGGGCTGTAGGTCACCGCGATCGGGACACCGCCGAGCGTGTCGTTGACGATCTCGTGAACATTCATCAACTGCAGCGGATACGCCCGCGACTCGCCACCGATCGTGATGCCGATGACGCGATCGTTCGAGACGGCGTACTTGATGCGCTCTGCTTCATTTCGCGGAGCGATCTCACTGCCGAGAATCAGGGCTGGCGCATCGAGTGACCTCAGGAAGTCCCGTGGGTTTCCACTCGCTACAAGCGAATCCCTCGGCACCGAGAGGCCGCTGAGGTCGAATCCATATGTCGCCGGATCGCGTCCATCGCCCACCGGGCGCTCACCTCTCAGTGGTCCCAAGAACGCGAAGACCACAATCCCCGCGACGATCAGCAACGCAAGCAGGATCACCCAGCCTCCGGCTGCAAACGTGATGCGCGTTGGCTGCGCAGATTGATCCGATTGAGGCTGTGTCATGGCGCGATTGGGGAATCAGGTCCCACGAGGAGTGGCGTTCCCCGAAGCGCCGCATGCGGCGACGCTGGTCCGCGGTCGAGGGTGAGCGCCAGGAGCAGCAGTGGCAGGTAGATGATGCTCGCGAAGAATGCGCGCCGCGCTGCAGCGTCCGTGCGCAATATCAGGAATCGAAAACTCTCGACCGTCATCCACACTCCCAGCACGATCGACACTCCAGCGAACCACCATCCTGCGATCCCATACATCGTCGCGAGCAGCGCGATCGGTACAAGCGTGAGCGAGGTCAACACCATCGTTTGCGCGGTGACCTGCCCCTGTGGATCGACTGCGGGCAGCATCACGAAGCCGCCGCGTTTGTAGTCGTCTCGGTACATCCATGCAAGCGCCATGAAGTGTGGAAGTTGCCAGACAAACAAGATCCCGCCCAGAATCCATGCGCCCGGCGCGAACGATCCGGTCGCAGCGGTCCATCCAACCATGGGCGGAATGGCGCCGCACACAGCGCCGACAATCGTGTTCATCGATGTGATCGGCTTGAGCGGCGTGTAGACCAAGGCGTAGAGCGCGATGTTGGCAGTGGCGAGTGTTGCCGGAATCCATCCCGATGACCAGAGCAGGAGCGCCCATCCGACGTATGCCAGCGCAAGCGCACCGACAAATGCCAAGTGCCGCGAAAACTGCCCCGTCGCGAGCGGCCGGTGCTCGGTTCGCGCCATGCGCGCGTCGCGGGGACTTTCGATCAATTGATTGAGGATCGATGCGCTCGCGGCGCTCGCTCCGGTTGCAATCAGCGTCCAGAGCAGTCGAGCCCAGTCGGGTGTCGCGTTGGTTGCGACGATGAATCCCACGCCGGCTGTGACGACAACCAGCGCGTTGAGGCGAACCTTTGCGAGTTCTGCCAACATCGGCACGAGGCGCGCAGGGGGAGGGATCGTCTTCGTCTGCTCGATAAAACTAGTATAGAACCCAACATGAACACGCTGACTCGAGACAACGAGATTGATCGTCGCGGACTTCCGCTTGCAATTGGATTCGCGACGACTGTTGCCATGTGGGCGATCGCATACGTCGCGATGATGCGCCCAGGAATCCTTGCGGGAGAGATTCTCTTCGGCAAGATGCTTCTCGCAGTCATCGCGGGAGGATTCATCGCCGGTCGACTCAACGATCGCGTCGGACGAGTCTTCGGCGTACGCGCGGGAGTGCAGGTCGGATTGATCTGCGCCACCGTGAATCTCCTCATTGTTGGAAGCCTCTTCGGACGCGATACCGACAGCAGCATTGCCAACCAACTCGCGCTGTGGATCGGAGGGCTGTATGCGGCGAGCGCGCTCTGCGGTGCATTCGGCGGATTTCTCAGCGGAGCGGGACCGCGCTGGCGGGTCCGTTTCCCCGCAACCGCACTCTTCGGAGTGATCACTGCTGCTGCGATCTTTCTGCTGCTCGTGACAGGGGGGCTTGTCACAGGTCTCGAGGCGGGCCTCGCCGTTCCTGATTGGCCCAACACATTCGGGCACAACATGCTTCTTTATCCGATCGCAAAGATGAAGGGCGGGGTCTACTACGAACACGCTCATCGCTTGTATGGAATGCTCGTCGGCGTCTGCGCGATCACTCTGCTCGTGATCGTGCTGCGCATCGAGCGCGGACGGCTTGTTCGCACGCTCTCAATCGTTGGCATCGTGCTGGTCATTGTTCAGGGTCTCCTCGGAGCGCTGCGAGTCACTGGGCATTTCACGCTCTCACAGGATCCATCCCAGCTTGCACCGAGTGTGCCGCTGGCCGTTGTTCATGGTGTTTTCGGACAGGTGGTCTTCGCCCTCTACTGCCTCATCGCAGCGCTCTGTGGCCGTCGGTGGAAGAACGAATCCGTCGATCCGCCTGTTGATTCAAGGGGCGGGCAGCGGATCAGCGCCATGCTCGTCGCCGTGCTCTTGCTGCAGCTGATTTCAGGAGCGCTCTATCGCCACTTCCAGATTCCCGTCCCTGATGGGCCGCCACTCAATCCCAAGTGGGCGATGCACCTGCACATCACAGGCGCCGTGATCAGTTTCATTTTCACACTCTTTGTGGGGCTGAAGGCGATGGGGGCGTCGAAGACTCTGCGGCCGATCCCCCAACTCGGGCACGGACTCATGATGCTTGTCGGGCTTCAGGTCGGTCTCGGAATCGCTGCACTTGTGCTCGTGATCATTCGCAAGGGAGCGGAGATTCCTATCAGCGAAGTGGTTTTCACAAGCCTGCACCAAGTAACTGGCGCGCTTCTTCTCGCAACGAGCGTGCTGCTCGCAGCATGGTGGCGCAGGCTTACGGCTGTGCCGACGGCTTAGAAGCCGCAGGCTTCACAGGCTTGATGGCCTCTTCGAGCGCGAGCACGGAATAAACCGTGCACAAGTCTGAGTCCGACTCTTCCCAGCGCGACGTGTCATTGACCCACGATCCATCTGGGCGCTGGCGCGCCACGAGTGCCGCAACCAGTTCGTCTCGCCAAGAGTGCGCCTTGCCCGCAGCATCCGTGATGACATCCTGCCGAGCAGCGAGGAGCGCTCGCGAAACTGCGTGCAGGTAGTAGAAGTATCCCTGCTGTCCCAAGCCTGGATTCTCTTCGAATGTCCAGTGGTTTCGAATCCAGTCGAACGCCGCCTTGACACGCGGATCATTGACGGAGAGTCCCGCGTACAGCAGACTCTTGAAGCCTGCATAGGTCATCGACCCGTAACTTCGCAAACTCTGCGGCTGGCCCGCGGGCACTTTCTCGCCGTAACGACCCTCGCCCGCAGCCTCGCTCGAAAAACTTTCGCCTCCGTTCGCGGGTGTGTAGATAAAGCCACCGTCTCTTGCACCGTTCTGCGCCCACTGCGCTGGGTTCGTCGCCGGAAGATTCTGAGTGCGGCTCAAGAAGACGAGCGCACGCTGCACCGCCGGATCATCCTGCGAGACTTGCGCATCGTGCAATGCGTCGAGCATCATTTGTGTGTTCGACAAATCTGGTCGACCCCACTTGCCGTACCCGCTCCCTCCAAACCAGTCCAACTTTGCGCACAATCCTTCGCTCTGATCCCACTGCTGCCGTGTCATCCACTCGACGCTCGCTTCGATCAGCGGCCGATCCGATGGATCGTCAACTGCAGCAAGACCACTCGCCACTGCACTTGCGACATAATTCCCAAGCCCGCCACTTGGGTCTGGGTTGAATGCCCCACGTGAACCTTCGACTCGTTCTTTGACGAGCGCCCGCGCCAGTCTTGCAGTCGGATCGGTCGCGGGGAGAAAGTTCATCTGGGCGAATGCCTTGAGCGCGAGCGCTGTCACCGCCGTTGATGCCGCACTCGAGGTCTTTGTCTGATCCGTTGGCGCGACTGCTTTGGTCGTCATCCATCCTCCGGATGTGTCTTGGGTTGCCCTCAATCGAGCGAGTCCGCGGTCGATCGCCTCACGTGCTTTGCCCCACGTCGCGGCAGAGCAGGGAACTTCACTCGACTCGGTGGCGACCCTGTGAATGGCTGGCAGTGGCTGAACGACCGGGGTCGTGAAGGTCGGCAGCGGCTGCTCCTTGGCCTTCGTAACACGAGCATCGAGAGCGATGGTCGGTTCCGCGAGCGGATTCGCTCTGTTTGAAACGCCTTGATTTGGCGCAGCGCTGACGAGCAGGACGGCAATTGCACCAACGAACACACTGGGGAATATTGCGATCATTTTGTCATGGTACGAGGGCGGCGGTGCCAAATTCTGGCTCGTATCATGGAAGTCAATGTTCACCACAATCGTCCTCTTGGCAGTCGTGCTCGGGCAATCTCAGCCTGCACCTCAGGGCGATGGAGCGTCGCCACAGCAATCGCCACCGGCGCCAGAATCAACGCAACTCCCCGCGACTCATCCTGGGCAGGGCGTCCAGCCGATGTCGGCGCTCGACCTCTTCGACTCCATTCATGGCAGTCGCGAAAATCTCGCAGAGCATGGGATTCTTTTCAACGTCAATGTCACGGTCGACGGTGGCTACAACCTCACCGGAGGCGACCGCGCGGGCGGTTATGTCGCTGGACTGCTCACTGCAACGCTTCAGCTTGATACGGAAGCGATGCTCGGACTCAAGGGCGGTCGATTTCAGTTGTGCTGGCAGTCGTATGTCGAGACGAATCCTCGACCATACAACCTCGTTCCGGACTACTGGGGATACGAATCCATCGCGAGCGGCATCGGCGACCTCAATCAGGTTTCGATTTGTTACTACGAGCAGACCATGCTCGACGGGAAACTCGCGGTTCGGTTTGGAAAGCAGGACGCGCTCGACGTGTTTCTTGCCCCTCTTGGGGCAAGCGCGTACTTCATTAGCAATATCGATACCTATCCAGCGGCAACGGTTCCGTACATGCCGACGTATCCCGATCAAGCCATGGGGCTCGTGCTTGTCGGTCACCCAACAGAATGGCTCGACTTGAAGACTGCGTGGTTCGACGGCACGAATGCGCACCCGAGCAATGGAAGCGCGCCCCACTCCACGGGATCGCTCGGGCCTGCGACCTTCTTCAGCAATCCAGGATCATGGTTTTTCATTTCGGAGTTCGATGTGAAATGGGAGCGCGAGCGCGGGCTTGAGGGTGTCCTTGGTGTCGGCGGGTGGTGGCAGACAGGTTCGTCGACCGTGGTTGCGCCCAATACACCGCCGAATCAGCAAGTCAGCGACTTCACCGGTGGGTGGTATGCCCAAGTCACCCAGCGCATTTACAACCCAGATCCAGAGTCGGAAGTTCGGCGCGGGGTGATTGTCTTCTCGCAGTTTGGTGCTGGTGACCCATCGACGAATCCTGTGGAGTGGTCGCTTTCGGCGGGACTTGTCTTCAATGGCCCGTTACCTGGTCGAGATTCCGATTCGGTCGGCGCCGCGATCGGTTACTCGTCGTTCTCGGATGACAGCGACCTCTATGAGGGCACTGGTGGGCTCTACGAGTTGGTCGTGGAGGTGTACTACAACATTGCGATCACGAATTGGATGAGCATCCAGCCCGACATTCAAGTTCTAACGACACCACTTGGAGGTTCCGAACTGCCAACCGCAGTGATCGGAATCCTCCGTCTGTCCGTCAACTTCTAGCGTGTAGGATTTCGGAATGCTCACTCTCTCTAGCAGCATTTGCGCTGTGATATTCGCCTCTGCCGCATTGGCCATTCCGCCCGTTCCTACGATTCGCGAATCCGCTGTTCTGGATGCTCCATCGCCGACCGTATCCCCGACATTCGGGATGGTCGTCGGAGTTGCGGGCGATCGAGTCGCCGCGACCGGTCCAGACCCATCGAAGGCGGGCGGATCTGTCGGACAGATTGCGACATTTGCTCTTCAGCCGACGGGCGAGTGGACGCCGTTTCGTGAAATGCAGTCGATCGATCAAACGCGGCCAGGCAACATGGTGCTTCAGCGCATGGTGATGGGCGGCAATGTCCTGTTGGTCTCAGACGATCGACGAGATGGCGGGAGCAGCACGGTTGTTGCATACGAGGCTGCTGAAAACAATTCGGGCTGGAAGTATCAGGGCAGGCTCGAACCGCCGAGTCGTGCGTCGGAGCCAGCATTCGGTGGAGTCATCGCAACGGATGGCATCTTCGCGGCAGTCTCGACAGTCGATATGCGCGTGCTGGGTGAGCAAGCCCGAACAGTTGTCGCATCGCCGAAGGTTTTTCTCTTCAAGCGTGGGGCAGATGGATGGAAGGGACTTGGTGCGCTTCAACGCGAGGAAGCACTGAAGCCGACCTTTTTCGGCGCTGCGCTAGCGATGTCGCCTGGACAAGTTGTCATTGGTTGCCCCAAGGCAATTCCAGCTGCCCCGCATCAAGACCTTGTGACTGGAGGCGACTCCGTCGTCGTGGTGTACCGCGTCGATGCAGATGGAAAGTGGTCAATTGACGGGCAGTTGCGACCACCTACAGACAGAGGCGAGTACCTCGGGTTCGGGTCGTCGATCGCAGCGAGCGACTCGCTTATCGCAGTGAGGATGTCCCAGATCACTGCGCCAACTTCGGCCGTGCTGGTCTACCGCCGCAGCGAGAAGGGCTGGGAACTTGACGGCGAATTGGCTCCACTTATTGATGTCACCGCCGGAGTCGGCTGGGGAATCTCGTTGGCGATCGCTGACGGTCGAGTCGTTGTCGGAGACCCAACTGCGATCAACGGAGATCTACCGCCTGGGTATGTCGGCGCCTTTGCGCGAGACAACAATGGAGTGTGGGCGGAATCATTACGGTTTCAGCCATCGGTCGCCGTGACAACGGCCCGCTGGGGAGTTGGAATTCGCGCAGATGGACGACGAATTGTCGTGGCACGACCGCAGAGCGAGCGAGAAGGCATCGTCCCGGGTGGTGCGCTCGTCTTCATGCTTCCTCCCGCGGACCAGGTTCCAAAGCCAACTGGAAACTCCGCGGCGTCGGACACGCCGCTCACTGCTCCCGCATCGACGCCAGCGGCGCCGAGTTCGCCTCAGTAACAAACGAATTGGGTTGGGCGAACCGAGTTGAGTCACTCCCAGTTTCGCACAACGCAGGCGGCGCAGAGCACTCCGCATGCGATGTTGAGCGGGCCGACCCAAGTGACGGGTAGTTGAAGCGGAGCGACGACATTCACGGCGACCGCCATCGCGCCAAAGATCGCGCTCCACGCGGCGAACTTCAATCGTGCCAGCCAGACTGCGCTCACCGCGGCGGCGATCGAGATGATCCATGCGACGATCACGGCTAGGGGGGCGCTCTCCAGTGCCCCGAACTTGGCTGCGCGAGCGAAGAGCAAGGCACCCATGGCACCAATGATGATGAGGAGGGTCTTCACGACGCACAGCCTACTCAATGGGCTAATCTTGCCGCATGAACTCCGCTCAGCGTGAATTGGCGCAACGGCTCTTTGAAGAGGCGATTCGCGGCGGAACGCCAGATCCAGCGACTTGGATTTCGACGAAGACGCTGGATGGAGAAGTGATCGCCGAGGTGAAACGGCTGCTCGCGGCGCATGGTGCACACCCAACCCACGCCGAAACCGTCGCCTCCCCGATGCCAACGCGCTTGGCAGATCCACTGATCGGGCAGACGCTCGGCGAATACCGAATTCAGAAACTCATCGGGACTGGCGGAATGGGGCGTGTGTACCTCGCCCATGGGACGAGCGATCCGACATTGGAAGTCGCGATGAAGGTGCTCGGAAGGTCCGTTGCGGGGGATGTTGCCCTCCAGAGATTCTCCCGCGAGGCTGAGGTGATGAAGAAGTTGCACCACCCTGGCATCGCGGCGTTCTATGGAAACGGCATGTACGACGAAGGCGATGGCGCAGTGCCTTGGTTTGCGATGGAGTACATCGCGCATGCGACGGATCTTGCCGTTTGGGCTGACAATAATCGGCTGAACCTGCGGGCGAGGCTGAGCTTGGTGACGGAGATCAGTGATGCGATCGGCCA
>CAYHHO010000055.1:0-19694 GCA_964356445.1 uncultured Singulisphaera sp.
AGCGAGACTTCAACACCTGTCACTCCCTCGATGCCCAGTGCTTCAGCTTTGATTGCCTCAACACAGCCATTGCAGTGCATGCCTTGGACATCAAGTTGCAAAATGATGGGCTGCTCGACTCTCCCGGCACCTGAGTCGCACCCTGCAACCGCGAAGGACACGACTGCCCAGAGCACGCAGAGGAACGCTCCACCACGAACTGTTGCGTGAACGGTCATGATCCGACTCCCAGCGCTTCGATCGCCACCGTCACCTCTGCGAGCGCGTCGGCAAGTGGACGTTTGAACTTCGCGCCAGCCGCAAATGCATGACCGCCGCCCCCAAACTTCGCTGCGAAATCGCTGACGCTTACGAAAGGGGCACCCGACGCCATCGGCTTGCTCCGAAAACTCGCCTTTGTGATTCCTGGCTGCGATTCGGTCAACACCACAGACATCCCGACCGGACCGATCGAGAGCGGGATATTCACGATGCCGCCAACATCGTCCGAGTTGGCACCTGTCTGAGCAAAGTCGCTGTGCGAGATCGCCATGATCGTGACTCGACCACCCGCGTAAAACGAGAGCGACGAGAGTGCGCGCGCCATCGCTGCGAGCCTTGCAGGGCGATTATTTTCTTCGAGCTGCTGGTAGAGCGCGATCTTGTCCACACCGAGCGCGAGCAACCGCGAGGCGAGCGCAAAGACCGCGGCGGTGGCGTTCTGAAACTGAAACCATCCCGTATCAGTGGCAAGCCCGACAAAGACGGCTTCTGCAATAGAGTGCTTCGGCGCTTGCCCCTGCGCGATCAGAGGTACACCAAGTTCATCGACCAGACGCGCGATCAACTGTGTGCAGGAGGCCATCGAACAGTCGACGACGCGCAGCGACGCGATGTCGTCGCCGCGGGCGTGATGATCGAGTCCAACGACTCGTCCAGCCATCGACTTCAACCAGCCATCGAGTGGTTCCACCTGACTCCATGCGCCGGTATCAACCAAGATCGCAAGATCGCTCGCCGGATCAGGCGAATGCGCTGGAGCCAACTTGACCTCATTCTCAGCGGCGAGCGCGAGAATATTGGGGTCGACGACGCCAGTAAAAAATCCGTCTGCGCGAATTCCCAGCGACCGCACCGCTCGCACGATGGCGAGTATCGATCCTGCAGCATCCCCGTCAGGCTTGGCATGACTGACAACCGTGACATGTTTCGCCTCGCGAATCCGCCGCACGAGCGTGGGGATGTCGGACGTCGATCGGTACTCGCTCATGCTCCAACTCTCTCGCAGTCTCGTGCGATTTGCGAAACCAGCTCGTCGATGCGGTCAAACCGCAGCATCCCCCGCAGCCAGCGATCAAACGAGACTCGAAGCGTTTGTCCGTAGAGGTCGGTCGTGTGTGGAAGTTCGAGCAAGTGAACTTCAAGAGTACGCGGACAGTCGCCGAAGGTCGGGTTGGACCCGATGCTCGCTGCACCACGCCAACTTCGCCCCGACGAAGCCTCTGCTCGAACTGCATACACACCATCTCCGGGCAGGACCGTTGCTGTCTGGGAAAGATTCGCCGTTGGAAAGCCGAGTTGGCGACCTCGCTGCTGGCCACGGGTCACGACACCGCACACCGAATACGGGCGCCCGAGCATGCGACTCGCGTCGAGCACACGGCCTTGTGCCAACAACCACCGAATGGCAGAACTGCGCGCGCAGACAACCATGCCATCTTGAAGCACCGCATCGACGTTTGCAGCGACAATCGTTTCGAACCCTCTGCGCTTTCCGATTTCGCGCAGGACCATGACGTCGCCCGCCCGACCACGTCCGAATCGAAAGTCCGCCCCCTCCACCACGCGCGAAAACTCGAACCGTCGCTTGAGCATCTCGACGAAAGCTTCGGGTGCAAGGGACAGAAGTTCGTGGTTCGTCTCGAGGCACTCCACGCGGGTGACCCCAGAGCGCATGAGCAACTGCGCTCTCTCCTCATTGGTTGTCAACATCGCGGGCGAAACGCCACGCGTCATGGTGGCAGGGTGAATGTCGAACGTCACCGCAATGACATCGCCAGAGGGATCCAATTCGCGTGCACGGCGAATGAGGCCTTGATGTCCGATATGGACTCCATCGAAATTTCCGACAATGATCGTGGTCATCGAGATTTTCGACTCCTCGAATCGAGCCGAACGGGTAGTTTTACGGGATGACTTCAGTGCGATCAACCGAGCCAAACCGACAACAGGGTGCGACTGACGGAATTGTGGAGGCACTCTCGGAGGAGTTCCATGCAGCGGCTGGGACCGTTGTGCCTTGGTTTCTAGACAACATGCCGAAGATGTACTTCCAGGACACTCCCCTCGACACCCAGCGGATTCACCTGCGCTCGATCCTCGCAGCCAAAGCCTCGGGGCGTCCGGTGGATGTCACCCTCAAGAGTGCGGACGGACACTCCATCACTGCGATCCGATCCGGCAATCGCCCAGGGATGCTTGCCGACATCGTCCGAGATCTCCCGATGGATGCGTCACTGCGCGCCGCGAAGATCCACTCGTCGAAGGACGGCGCGCTCGTCATAGACACCTTCGAGTTCGGCGAGCAAGATCCATTTGACAGCGCGAATGCTGATCAGAGGGCGGCGATCACTGCGACGCTCCAGTATTCAAGCAAGGAACATCCCACATGCGCTTCGGACGCCCTCCGAAAGTTTCTCGCAAGTTGTAGTGCGCGATATCTGCTGACGCTGACACCGCTTCGCATGTGCCGACACTACGACCTCTTCCGGATGGTCACTGGGACTGACAAGCCTGTCGTGTCCCTCGAAATGGAATCAGATCCGGCGACGAGTCGCATCACGATTGCAATCTCGAATGCACGGACGCGCACCATGCTCGAGCGCGCAGCACGGATACTCACCCGCCACAAGGCAAGCATCACACGCGCACACCTCGACATCGCCCAAGATTCTCCGTATGGAACGGTCACTTTTCTCGGGTTCATCGCGCAGTGGGCGGATCAGACTCGCATCGAACCAACCGATCCGCGCTGGGGAGCCCTGCGCGATGAACTGCTGCGAATCAAGTGGCTTGACTTTCGGGTGATCGAGTTGCTCGACCGCCGCCCCGAATTCACGCTGCCCGAAGGCGAACTGATTTCGGCGTTTGCGGATCTCGTTCGGCACATGCTCTTGCCGACCGATCCTCTCGCATTCACGCGCGACCGCGTCACTCTTGCGATGGAGTCGCGTGTGGCGATCACTCGCCCGCTGCTTCAACTTTTCACGAGCCGCTTCAACCCTGAGCGACCTCTCGGCAATGCCGACTTCGAGAACCGCTCTGAGAAACTCCAGACAATCATTGACGCGATCACCGACTCCGATGAGGCACGCGCGATCTTCGGCGCATTCCTGCGAGCAATTCGGGCGGTCCTTCGCACCAACTTCTTCGTCGCGGATCGATTCTCATTTTCGGTGCGCCTCGATCCGACGCTTCTGGTGGGACCGACGCGTCCCGAGCTCCCCTTCGGCGTCTTCTTCGTCCATGGACGCGGCTTCCATGGATTCCATGTTCGATTCAAGGAGATCGCACGCGGTGGACTTCGCGTCGTGAAGCCAGCAAATGCGGTGCTCTTCGACCGTGAGTCGGAGCGCCTCTTCGACGAGGTCTACGGGCTCGCCTTCGCGCAGCAACTGAAGAACAAGGACATCCCCGAGGGGGGTGCCAAGGCCGCGATTGTGCTTGAACCACCGGCTGAGACCAATCGATGCGTGAAGGCATTTGTTGACGGGATTCTCGACCTCCTGACTCCCGACCCCGCCGTGAAGTCGCGAGTGGTTGATCTGCTCGGGCGCGACGAATTCATCTTCTTAGGCCCGGACGAAAACATCACGCCGATGCACATCGACTGGATCGTCTCGCATGCTGCGGCTCGAAAGTATCCGCTGGCAAATGCATTCATGAGTTCAAAACCGAACGGCGGAATCAACCACAAGGAGTATGGCGTCACAAGCGAAGGCGTCAATGTGTTCTTGCATATCGCGCTGCTTTCGCAGGGGATCGATCCAGTCAAGCAGCCGTTCACCGTCAAGATCACGGGAGGACCAGACGGTGACGTCGCAGGCAACATGATGCGGATCTTGCACCGCGACTATGGCGCAAATGCGTGCATCGTCGGCGTGGCAGATGGCAGCGGAATTGGCGAGGATCCCAAGGGACTCGACCACGCAGAGCTTGCGAGGCTCTTTGTCGAAGGGCTTCCCATCAGTCAGTTCAAGCCAGAGTGCCTCTCGCCACAAGGACGGGTCGTTCGGGCCGACACACCTGATGGCATCCAACTTCGAAACACACTGCACAACCGGCTCGTCGCAGATGCATTCATTCCGGGCGGAGGAAGGCCCGCCACGATGAATGAACGCAACTGGCGCGAATTCCTGCTCCCGAGCGGAGTCCCTTCGAGCAAGTTGATCGTGGAAGGAGCCAACCTCTTCCTGACACCGCAGGCACGCATCGCACTCGCAAATGCAGGCGTGCTCATCCTCAAGGATTCGAGTGCGAACAAGTGCGGCGTGATGTGTTCAAGTTTTGAGATCGCGTCCAGCATGCTGCTCAATGAAGAACAATTCCTCAAGATCAAGCCAGCCTTCGTTGAGCAGGTCTTGGAGAAACTGCGCGAGGCGGCGCGCCAAGAAGCCGTCATCCTCCTCGGTGAAGGTCGCAGACATCCGTCGATCCCTCTCCCAGAGTTGTCGACAAGACTTTCGCTGGCGATCAATTCGGGCGCCGACGCGATCAACCCCGCCGTTGAAGGATGGTCCGTAGAACACAAGGACCTCTTCCGCGAAATCGTGCTCAATCACATGCCGAAAGCCCTTGTGGATGCAGTTGGCGAACGCATTTTTGAGTCGTTGCCTCCCGCCTACCTCCGCTGGGTTGTGGCCAAGGGAGTTGCCAGCCGAATCGTGTACCGCGAGGGGATTGACTTTTTCGCTTCGATGGAATCGACCGCTGTCGCAGAGACCGCGCTTCGTTACATGCTGAAGGCGCGAGAGATTCGCAGTCTCATTCGAGAAGTGCAAGAGAGCAATCTTTCAAACTCACGCCGGATCGCGGCCCTCCTTGAGCGCGCAGGCATTCGGGCTGCGCTCCTCGAGATCGATCACTGAAAACCGATGCACACAAAGGAGTACTCCGCATGAAGTTGACCGCCGTCGCGATTGCGTTCGTGATTTGTGGAGGAGCGCAGTCTTTCGCGCAGGATGATCTCGCTTCGGGCGATCCGAGCATCGCGCAAGACCGAACGGTTGCAGCCAAGATCGAATCCGTCTTGCTTTACCAAGGGCGCGCGGCGGTGACGCGGGTTGCGACCGTCGACCTCACTCCAGGCATTTGGAAACTGCGGTTTGACGACCTCCCAGCGACGATTCAGCCAGAGACGCTCGAGGCGAAGGCCGGCGCGGGCCGAATTCTCTCTGTGGATTTCTCAGAGCGCGCCGTCCCAGACATTGCGACGACTCCTGAAGCAATCGAAGTTGCGGCGGAGATTCGCAAAGTCGATCAAGCGATTGCTGAAGTCTCTGACCTCTTGGCTGGCTTGCAGAGTGAACTGAAAGTTGTCGAATCCGTTGGAATTCGTGCGAGCAACGATGCGACGAAGGAAGGCGGGACAACGAAGCTCGACCTCGCGGCGCTGGACTCACAGCTTGCATGGATGGCGACCCAGCGAACTCGGATCAGCGCAGCCACGCTCGCAGGAAATGAGAAACTCGTTGCACTTCGAAAGGACCTCGCGGCGGTCACCAGCAGACAAGCGGCGCTCGGTGGGCGCCGAACCACTGTGCAGTCAGCCGAGGTCTTGTTGGCAATGACCACCGAAGGAAGCGTGCCGGTGCGGCTCTCGTACCTCGTGACCGACGCGCGATGGGAGCCTGTCTATTCCATTCGCGCAGCGCCAGACCGCGACTCCATGAGCGTGGAATTCGACGCACTGGTTGTCCAAAACTCGGGCGAAGACTGGAAGGGCGTCCGCCTCTCGCTTTCCACCGCGGTCCCGTCGAGCGCAGCGAGCCCGCCGTCGGTCGCTCCTTGGTTCGTCACGGTTCGACCCCCGATGGACAAATCCACCGGTGGACTCGTGGCCGCTTACGCAACGGAACCACGGCGTTCAACCGCGGTCGAAAAGGACGCGGCGGTCGAATCACTTGGAGTCCCCAGCGAGTCATACAAGATGAGGGAGCGCAAAGCCTTGGCCGAAGAACTCAGCGCCGATGCAACCGTTGGCGGAACTGGCCCTAGCGTGACCTATACGATTGCACTTCCCATCGATGCCCCCAGCGATGCCCAGATCCGTCGACGTGCCCGCATCGCATCATTCGAAGCCCCGACTCGATTTGTGTTTCAAACTCAACCTGTCTCGGGAGATGGAGTCTTCCTTCGCGGAACGCTTTCCAACACGAGCCCATTCCAACTCCTGCCAGGGCGAGCGTCGGTCTTTGTCGGCGCCGATTACGTCGGCGCAAATTCGTTTGCTGGGGCAGCCCCGAAGCAGGAATTCTCGGTCTTTTTCGGGGTTGATCCTGCCGTGACGGTTCGACGTGAACTTATTTCCAAGGAAGATCGCCAGTCGGGATTGTTCGGTGGTGGGCTCGACACGGTGTCGGACTACCGCGTCACGATCGCCAATGGAACAGGTAGAGCCATCGATCTCGAGTTGCTTGATCGCCGTCCCATCAGCCGAAGCGACAAAGTCGAGGTCAATCTCGAACACCTCAGTTCGCCGCTTTCGACGAACCCCGAATATGTCGAGACGCAATTGCCGCAAGGCATCTTGCGCTGGGATCGCACCGTCCCCCCGACTCCATCCGGAAGTGACGGCACGGTGATCACGTGGACCGTCGTCGTGAGTAGATCCAAGGACATCGATCTCACTCCGCTGCCGAAAGAGTGACGTTCGAATCATCTGACGGGCCGACCGCCTCGACTGCATCACAGCGCCTCTCAAATCGTGTCGCCCGTCGAAAGACCTTCCGCGCGAGTTGCGGGGTCCCGGCAAGCGTCCGCGCCGCCGGGGGAGCATGTTTGAGCGCCGGGAGGTCCTTTCGACGGGCTTGGCGCTTCGATGTCCCGTTTCCGTACTGCACCTCGCTACCATCCCCAACCCCTCGCTTCGAGACAATATCCATGCTCAAAAGAACTCACTACTGCGGCGAACTTCGAAGTATTCACGACGGACAGTTGGTCACGCTTTGTGGGTGGGTCAATACCTATCGCGAACAGGGGAAGGGACTCTTCTTCGTTGATCTTCGAGACAAGGAAGGGCTCGCGCAAGTCGTGTTTGGGATCGAGTCGAGTGCGGCTGCACTCATCGAATCTGCTCGAGGACTTCGCAGGGAAGATGTCGTGGGCGTGCGGGGGAGAATCCGCATTCGCACGGGCGGCGCCAATCCAAAGCTCGCGAGCGGAGAAATTGAACTTGTCGCGGAGGAACTCGAGATCTTCAACAAGGCAGAAGCACCGCCGATACTCCCGGATGAGCACGATGCGGACAAAATCAACGAAGAAACGCGCTTGAAGTATCGGTACATCGACCTTCGGCGTCCGAAGATGCAGGCCATCCTCAAGACCCGATCTCGCGTGACGAAATTCACGCGGGACTTCTTCGCCCAGAACGGGTTCATGGAAATCGAAACCCCGCTCCTCATCAAGAGTACGCCTGAGGGAGCGCGCGACTTCGTCGTACCAAGCCGACTGCATCCCGGACAGTGGTACGCGCTTCCCCAAAGCCCGCAACTCTTCAAGCAGATTCTCATGGTTGCTGGGTGCGATCGATATCTTCAGATTTGCCGATGCTTGCGCGATGAAGACCCGCGCGCGGATCGACAGGCCGAATTCAGCCAGATTGACCTCGAGATGAGTTTCGTCGATCGCTCCGACATCATGGACATGATGAGTGGCTTCGTTTCGGGACTCTGGAGCGAACTGTTTGGCTACGACACCGGGTCAATCCCCCGCATGACTTGGACCGAGGCGATGGAAAAGTATGGCATCGATCGACCCGATACTCGCTTCGAACTCTTCATTGAAGATGTTTCGGACATCGCAGCGAAGTGCGACTTCCAAGTCTTCCAACAGGCACTTGCCAAGCGGAGCGCGCTCGGCCGCGCTGGAGTCGTGAAGTGCCTGAAGGTTGCAGGCGGTGCGGAAAAACTCACGCGCAAGATGACGGACGGCTACAGCGAATGGGTCAAGACATTCCGCGCTGGAGGCGTGCCCGTTGTGAAGTACACCGCCAACGGGTTCGAATCCGGCATCGCGAAGTTCATCGGTCCTATCGCGGAAGAGTTGAAGACGCGCCTCCACTTGCAGGTTGGCGACGCGGTGCTCTTCGCTGCAGATTCTTGGGATATCGCTACGAAGACGATGGGAGAACTGCGACTTCGCGTCGCCGAAGACTTGAAACTCATCCCAGAAGGCAAATGGAATTTCCTTTGGGTCATCGACTTCCCGATGTTCGACTGGGACGAAGCGGGCAAGAGGTGGGTCGCGCTCCACCACCCGTTTACCAGCCCAAATCCAGACCAATTCTCGATTCTTGAAAGCGATCCAGGAGCGTGCCTCTCTGCGGGATACGACCTCGTGCTCAACGGCAGCGAGATTGCGGGAGGGTCGATCCGCATGCATCGGATGGATGTGCAGCAGCGCGTCTTCAACTTGATCGGGCTCACCAATGAAGAGGCTCAAGCGAAGTTCGGGTTCCTGCTCTCGGCACTGCGCCATGGCGCCCCGCCGCATGGAGGAATCGCATTTGGACTCGACAGGCTCGTCATGCACATCGTTGGAACAAACAACATCCGAGATGTGATTGCATTCCCCAAGACTCAGTCTGGAGGAGACCTCATGATCGATGCGCCGAGCGCGATCAGCGACGATCAACTTCGGGAACTGAGCGTCAAGAGCACCGCACCAGTCAACGCCTGAGCGCGTTCATAATCCTGAAGCCTTCGCGCCCCCCCAAAGGCGCTCGCCGCCAAAGGCGCTCGCCGCACCCGTGCGCCGAAGAAGAAATCCTCAGGAGTGCACTCCGCGAGCTGCGAGCCAACGTTCGCATTCAAGCGCTGCCTGACAGCCCATGCCCGCAGCTGTGATCGCTTGTCTGTACTGCGCATCAGCGACATCCCCCGCTGCAAACACTCCATCGATGTTGGTCATGCTTGATCGAGTTGGAAGTGCGACATAGCCCTTCCCATCGAGCGCGACTCCAGACGATCGCAAGAATTCCGTTGCAGGGGAGTGCCCGATTGCGACAAACAGTCCACTCACAGGGAGGATGGACCTCGTCCCGTTCACGGTGTCTTCGAGTTCCACCCCTTCAATTCGCTCAGAGCCGAGGACATTCACGAGTTTCTTGTTCCACACGGCGACTGCGTTGGGCATCGAAAACAGACGATCCTGCATGACTTTCGATGCGCGAAATGAGTCTCTTCGATGGATCACATGGACTTTCGAAGCAAACTTCGTGAGGTAGGTCGCTTCCTCCATCGCGGTATCGCCGCCGCCAATGACTGCAAGTTCCTTCCCGCGGTAGACCGGCAGTGCGCCATCGCAGACCGCGCATGCGCTCACTCCCCCGCCGCTCTGCGCAAGCCGAAGTTCGTTGGGAGCGCCAACCCAGTTCGCGACTGCACCAGTGGCGATGATGACGCTGTGAGCCTTGAGCACGCCGCCGCCCGCGAGCTTTACCTGAAAGGGATGAACAGCGAAGTCACACTCCACGACATCGTCTTCGCAGATGCGCGTGCCAAACCGCTCTGCCTGCTTTTGGAAATGCCGCATCAATTCAGGACCGCTGACGCCAGCGGGAAATCCTGGATAGTTCTCAACCTCGGTGGTCAGCATGAGTTGACCACCCGGAAGTACTGGCGCGGGGTCCGACCGAGGAACGCCGATGACACAGAGTGGGTGCAGGTTCGCGCGTGCTGCGTAGATGGCGGCAGTCCAACCTGCAGGTCCCGATCCGATGATCAGAACTCGCTCGACATCTTGCCCTGTTTTCACTTCAGCAATCCCTCGTCGCGGGCGAGTGCCCTCACTGGCGGCCAGAGGACGAGGTCGCCGACTGCCCCATCTGTGGAATGGGTCGCTCCGTCATCATCCTCGTGATTTGCGCCAATGGCCCACACGAGGCAGCCTGTCGCCCACACTCGCCCGAGCGGCGTATCGATTGCCTGCCGAGTTGGAAGCGCTCGGTATCGCAGATGTCCGACCTTCTTGCTGTACGGGTCAAAGTCAAACCGCTTTTGGAAGTACACGGCGTGAGCCTGCTCTGGATTCTTCGGCCATTTCTTCTTGAAGTCTTGGTAGTACCCGCAGAGACCAGCCGCGACGATCGTCCCGTTCACTTCGGCGATCACCGCATTGCGCCATTCAAAGGCGCGCGCAACATCGCGCACCTTCGAAAGCACGACTGCGTACTTGATCGGATTCGTCCGCGAGAGTTCTGTCGCCATCTGCTGAATCGGCGAGGTCGGCTTCAACTTCCATCGACGCCACCAATCGTCGTAGATGATCTCGAGTCTGTCGCTGCTCGCCTTCAATGAACCATGAACAAGCGCAACCCTTCGCCACATTTCCTGTGTTCCAAAGGCTTGCAGTGGTCCGTCGAGCGTCTCTTCGCCTGCGAGAACTGCCGCAAACCGCTCGGTATCAACTTCGCCGCCTTGGAAGGACTCCAGTGCTCGCTTGAGGACTTCGATCGCGACGATCCGGTCGCCCTCAGGCATCTGCAATCGACGAAGCTTTTCGCTGTCGGATGGCTTGAGAAATGAGTATTCCTTCAGCGCCACGCGCTGCATCACTGGCACTGGCAGCCGGTCGAGATTGTGCCACATGAAGTCGCGGTGGACCGACAAGTTTTCTGAGAGCATTTCAAGCCCGAAAAGTTTCTCTTCGAGCATTGACTGTTCACAGACTTGGCGGAGCACGCGCGCATAAGCGATCGCAACTGCAAACGCTTGCTCGAAATCTCCAGCCTCTCCAAGGCGGTACATCTCGGCGGTCGCATACGCCCCAATCAGCCGAATCGCCTTGAAGTACCCACACATCAGACGACCATCCGTGCCCTCCCCACTAAACGAGATCGAGAGCTCGGCCTTGATCCAAGCCGGATCCACATTGTCAGTTCCGTAAGGCAAACCAAGAACGGTCGCATCATCGGACTCGATGAGCGCCTCCCCCATCGCTGCGTTCGCCTGAGCCCACTTTGACACATCCGACCAGCGTTCCATCTTTGGCCAGATTGTGGTTTGGTTAAAGTCATCCCCCAACTCAAGGGGCGGCGGCGAGAGTTTGAGAAACGCAGCGAAGAGCTTCGGTGCACTTCGGTCCTTCATCGCGACCTGCTTGAGCGGCTTGTTCAATGCTGCAAGCCCCACCACTTCGTCCTCTGGGGCCGCGAAGCCGCTGGAGACAACGAAGGCGATCACTCCGAGAGGCACGAGTCGCATTGACAAGGTGAGAAGCATGGAGGGGAAAGGGTAGCAGAGCGCTTCATTCGGAGACCTCGTTACACTTGCCGACTCTTCAATTTGCCAGACACCTGCATTCACCACCCACTCGACCGACCCGGAGAATTGCGATGATTGTTGGAGTCCCCACCGAAGTCAAGACTGACGAGTTCCGAGTCGGCATGCGCCCAGTTGGCGTCGAGTTGCTCATTCGAGAGGGTCACACTGTCCTCGTGCAATCCGGAGCAGGGATCGGAAGTGGATTTGCGGATGATCTTTACGCCGCTGCCGGCGCAAAAATGGTCGCGGGTGCGGCAGATGTCTGGAGCCAATCCAGCATGATTGTGAAGGTCAAGGAACCGCAGCCGGCCGAGATCCCCATGATCAAAGCCGAGCAGATTGTGTTTACCTATTTCCACTTTGCCGCAGACAAGTCGTTGACGATGGGGTGCCTCGATTCGAAGTGCATCGCATGCGCCTACGAGACATTGACCGATGACGCGGGACGGCTACCACTCCTCACTCCCATGAGCGAAGTCGCCGGGAAACTCTCCATCCAGGAAGGTGCGAAGTATCTCGAGCGACCTTGGGGAGGATCGGGGGTGCTGCTCGGCGGAGTCCCCGGCGTCGCACCTGGAAATGTCCTCGTCATCGGCGGCGGCGTCGTCGGAACATGCGCAGCACGGATGGCCGCCGGACTCGGTGCGGATGTCGTGATCGCAGACATCAACCTCGACCGACTGCGTTACCTCGATGAAATCATGCCGCCAAATGTTCGGACGATTTACAGCGACCCGCAGGCCATTCGCGAACGCTTGGCATGGGCGGATCTCATCGTCGGCGCTGTACTCGTTCCCGGAGCGCTTGCGCCGAAGCTCATTCGCCGCGATGATCTCCGTCACATCAGACCTGGCTCAGTCATCGTCGATGTCGCGATCGATCAGGGAGGATGCGTCGATACGGCGAAGGTCACGACACATCGAAATCCCGTCTACACGGTTGACGGTGTGGTGCACTACTGCGTCGGCAACATGCCAGGCGCTGTCGCCAGAACATCAACCCAGGCACTCACGAATGCCACGATGCCTTGGACCGTGAAACTTGCCAAATTTGGCGCGGATCAACTCGCGCGGATGAACCCGCACTTCGCCGATTGCATCAACATGACCCGTGGCACTCTGGTGAACAGAGCTGTCGCGGAGGCGCACGACCTTGAGTATGAAGCGCTTGGCTCCTAAGACGCAATCCACTTGCCGGACAAACACACCATGACACCCCTACCGCTTCCAGACAAAGTCAATGTGTTCATCGTCGGATCGGGCGGTCGAGAACATGCGCTGGCGTGGCGAATCAGTCAGTCTCCTCATCTTGGGAAACTCTGGGTTGACGCGAATGCCAACGCGGGTCTGCTCGCACTTGGAACCCCCTGCCCCGAGGAATTCTCCATCAAGCGCAAGTATTACTTAGAGCGATGGATGGCCCAGGAGAAAATCGGCTTCATCGTGATTGGTCCAGAGGGTCCGCTCGCCGAAGGCATGGTCGATGCGTTCGCAACTCCGGAGCGACCCGTGTTTGGACCAACTCGCGCTGCGGCCCGCCTCGAGTGGGATAAGGCATATGCGAAGACGATCATGAGGCAGTCTTCCATTCCGACTGCCGAGGGACGCACTTGCACGACGCTCAACGCCGCGCTGACTTATGTCACCGAGCGAGACGAACCTTGCGTGGTGAAAGCAACCGGACTTTGCGCAGGCAAGGGTGTCACTGTCTGCGACGACAAGGCTCAGGCAATCGCGGCGGTTCGAAAATGCCTTGAAACCAAGGACTTTGGCGAAGCCGGTCACGCCGTCGTGATCGAGGAGCGACTCGAAGGCCAAGAAGTCTCTGTCCTCGCGCTCGTGGACGGCAGGACCATCACTTTGCTGGATACATGCCAAGATCACAAACAGGTCGGCGAAGGAGACACGGGGCCGAACACCGGCGGAATGGGTGCGTTCTGCCCAACACCGCTGATGAGCGACGCAGACCTTCAAGCAGTTGCGCGAGATGTGTTCGTCCCGGCTGTCGACGGACTGAGGCGCCAGGGAATTGAGTTTCGCGGAGTGCTCTTTGCCGGGCTGATGTTGACCCATGCTGGCCCCAAAGTGCTTGAGTTCAATTGCCGCTTCGGCGATCCCGAGACGCAAGTGTTGATGGCCCGGTTTCAAGGTGACCTTCTCAAGACTCTTTGGCTGACGGCGACGGGCAGGCTCGACGAGGCCGACTTCACGTTCGATGACCGGGCAGCGTGTTGTGTGGTCGTGTGCAGCGACGGATATCCCGGGCCGATCAAGAAGGGGCTCGCTATTACAGGGCTCGTCGGACTACCCGCTACCCGCGATCACTGCGACGCGCTGATTTTTCAGGCGGCTACGAAGCGCGAGTCGCCCAAAAAGGTTGTCACGACCGGCGGAAGAGTTGCAGGTGCAACTTGCCTCGGCGCGAGCCTCGCAGATGCTGCAGACGCGGCAGGAGCGCTTGCACAATCGATCCAATTCCCGGGTGCGTTTTTCCGAACGGATATCGGCCATCGAGTGCTCAAGCGAACGAAGAGGTCGAAGTAGCGCTTGTGCTTGAATTGGGCGCCGTAACTATGCTCACTTGGGAGGTCGAAGACTTGCGAACTTTGGTGTCGACATCTCTCCCAGATTGTCCATCACTGAGTCGTGATTTTCGGTATCGTTTGAGGCTCGATCCGTGCGCCCTTCGTATTGGTCGAGCAGTCGGTTCGCTCGCAATTCTCGGAGGCTTATTTCCAACATGCGCTCAATCTCCAATATCGCCCTCGCCATCGCCTTAGTGATCATCACGTCGAACCTCGCAGCCGCGGAGGGTTGGGTTGCCGAACGCCCAGCGCAGACCAGCCAGGGAACGGCACAACGAATAAAGCCCGTCAAGAATGCGCGCGCGCTGTCGATGCCGTTCCATCCCAAGACTGGGCAACCGATTCACTCCGGTCGACTCGTGGTCATGTTCGATCAGGACATTGTGGTACGTGCGGGGCGAACATCTGGGCATGAGATTCTCAGCCAGCGCGGCACTGATCTGCGGTCGACATATGAGTTGCTCCTGAAGTACGGAGCAACGATTCGACAGGCGCTCGATACCGATCCAGCCGAGCTTGCAAAGTTGCGTGCGGAGGCTCAGAACAAGTCGCGTAAGCCAATGCCCGACCTTGCTTCGATCATGTACGTCGATGGAATCGCACCCACAAGCCTGCTCGCGGCGGCTCGAGATTTTCTTGGTCTTCCCGAAGTTGAAGCGGTTGAGATTGAACGATTGACAATGGTTGCCCAGTCGGGGATTCCAAGTTCGCCCTGCTTCGAGGCGGCGTGCGGTCCGGACGCTGGCGCGAACCCGACGGCTCCCTGCCACTTCCCGCACAACGCCACTGACAACTTCGTACCAGCACCGGTTTTTCCGAAGCTGTCGTGCGCTGTCCCCAATCCGCCCGTGGGGTTCTGCAGTGATGCCGGAGTGTGTGCCACGGTGACGGGGCTCAGACCGTCGTGCGCGACAGTTTGGGATGAATACTGCGCGGTCTTCGCAAATCTGGTCGGTTCATCGCTGTACGGCGACGACACGAGTTCCTATGACACTTGCTTGCGATACACGCCCGGCCTTTACCCACTCTTGGCCCAGGTCGCGAATGGCGGCGGGTTTGTCCTCTGGTTCAACGCGGGCTCGAATGCATGGGATCCGACGGAAATCTCAGTTGCGTTGACGACTTCGCCGTTCATCGGGCATGCCCTCGGTGGATCGTCGTGCGCTGGGACGACAGGACCTGGCGGCACTCCGCCAAGTTGCTGCGAGCGAGTCTGCCTCGTCGATAACAGTTGTTGTTCAATTGCTTGGGATGCGACCTGCACAGAACTCGCCATCAGTTTCGCTGAGTGCTATCACACGATGAATTTCACAAACGGGTTGAGCCCTGCCATTTCGGAGGGCGGAAGCCCGTTTGTTCCCAGCGCTCAAGCAGTATCGCCGCTGTTCAGCCAGAACATGCTCGATGCGAAGGAAGGCGGGGTCCTTCCCCAGATGCCGACAACGAACGGTAATGCGACCGTCACCATCGACGGAGTTCCTGGTGTATCGGTCGCAATCGGAAGCGCACCGATCGCGCTCTACGGGACTGCTCGCAAGTCTCCAGATCCGATTGCGGGTGGAGTGGCAGATCCGGCCTTTGCGACATTCCTGAGGGTTTCGGGATACCGCGGCGGTGGATTGGATATCGCGCAGTTCATGACCTATTTGCGACCGATCGGATCCCCGAATTCGATGCTCACGAGGATGAAGGTCGCGCTCGTCGAACCGTCCGCCATGGTGCAACACGAAGACCTCTGCCCGAACGGGCTTGGAACACCCTCAAAGATCATCGTGGAGCCTGGGCAGATACCCTTCGTCATGGTCGCACCTGAAGGCGTCCAAAACATCGGCGCACCGCGAACTGAACATGGAACTGCCGATCTTGGCGTGCTTTTCGCTGAAGACAATGCGATCGGCGTCACTGGAGTTATTCCCGACGTCCAACCGTACTTCTTCCCCGGTCAGAGCTTCGAAGGGGGATTCAGACTCGCCACGGCAATGACCAACGCTGTCATCAAACTCAGCAAGATCACGGCTGAAGATCCACTTCCGGGCAATGTGATTGTGATGCCGATTGTGAATGCGGACGGATCGCCGCTCAACACTCCGGCCGCCGGACAGAATCCACTGCTGTATGCGAACATCCTCGTCACGGGCATGGCAGTTGGGGTCACATTCGTGATCGCTGCAGGCAACGAATCGCTCGCCGTTCCAGACCCCGTTGAAGGGACCGAGGATGTGATTGTTGTCGGAGGCGTGCTACCTGGGTTCTTGGCCAACACAGGAGACCTGATTCCAGGCACAAGTCCACCCCAGAAGGGACCGCTCTTCCCCGGGCTGAATTATTCTCGCGCCCCATCAAGTAATTTCTCGCGCGCTCCCGCAACAGTGGCCGGTGCGAATGTCACCGTGAGCGCTTGGGGGCATGGTGTTGGCTCGATCGGCTACGGCGACCTTTTCTGCGGAATCAATGCGCCCTTGGCGACCTCTGTTGCCGCCGTCAACGCTTACTCGCAGAACCGATTGAGAACGTACTCAGCGACATTTGGCGGAACGAGCGCCGCGACGGCGCAGATCGGCGGAGTCGTCGCATTGATGCAGGCGCTCGGGAAGGAATTGAATGACGGTCAACCATTTACACCGGCTCAGATTCACGACCTCCTCATCGACCCAGTGAACGTCTATCGCCAATCAGGTGCAATTGCACCAACGAGCCACCTTGCAGGTTTCGCCGAGTTCGGCGACACCCTCGCAGCGGGAGTCGCGGAAGCGGGCTTCGTTGGTGGCTATCCAAACTTGACTGCAATCGCCGCAGCAGAAATCTCCTTCCCGACTATCGACAATGCCACGACATTCACGATTCCCTGCGGATTGCAACTGTCCGGGAGTCCAACAAGTCTTCTTGAAATAGACAACAAGTATTTGAAGGCGATGACCGCGCGACCCGGGCCGGGCTCTTCGTCGTCGGGGCTTGGGCCACCTGTGTTCTACCCAAGCAGTTCGAAGCGAATCTTGGATGTACAAGTCATCCGAGATATCCCTATTACTCCAGAAGAACTGACAGGAATGTCCCTGAGCGTGACGGGTCGAACGATCTCGTCTGCGAGCGCGCTCGTCCTTGCCTTCATCTACAACCCGGCTGGAACAGGAAGTTGGATGTTTATGCCGCCGTATCTGGGCACCATGACGGGAGTCGATGCAACGCTGCCGCAGTTTGTTCTTCCGACTTGCATTAACCCCCAACAAGTGGTGACGCCAAACGGAACAGGTGGCTGCAGTGCTGCAGTTCGGGTCGTCATCATTCCCATTGGCGGACTCGGACAGTCACAAATCTGGCTCGATCGGATCAAGATCCTCTACAGCCCTGGGGACTTGGAGTTGATCGACGTACCTGCGCCTTGTGGCAACTGAGTCGATGGTCGTAGTTGCGCGGAAGCCCCAATACACCATGACGGTGTTGGGTTGAGCGATCTCGACTGCGGTGCTGATTCGTGGTGCTCAGAGTTCCTTCGGGAGCACGGTGTTTGCCATTTCTTCTCCCTTCGCGACCCGCCAACTGCAGCGTGGATCGCGTCGAGTTTGTCGGGAGCCCCTGCACGTGCGGTGCGTGTGAAGCAAGTGCACGGCTCGCGTTGGATTCGAGCTCGCGCACCTTTGCTCGATGGCGAGCAGTGCCCCCCAGAAGCCGACGCAATCATCAGCAACGACCCCCTGCTCGTTCCGATTGTCTCGACCGCTGACTGCGCGCCAGTCCTCGTCTACTGCCGCGCATCCAACTCATGTGCGGCGATCCACGCGGGCTGGCGTGGAATCGCACTCGACATCATCACGAAGACCATCCGTGGGCTTGAGGTCGAATACGGGGCATCCCCACCGCACATGCTTGCTGCAGTGGGTCCATGTGCAAGCGGTCGCAACTACGAAGTTGGTGCAGATGTGGTCGCAGCGTTTGTCGCCATTGGACTTCAGAAGGCGATCAAACCTTCCCCCTCCAACGGCAAGCACTTCGCGGACTGTGCCCAGGCAGCTCGCATTCTTCTCGAGCGCGCCGGGGTGCCCAGCGGCGCGATTGATGCAAATCCGCCGTGCACAATTGAAGATTCGCGATTCGCAAGTCATCGAAGAGAGCCGCTCAACAAGGTTCGCATGCTCTCGGGGATCTGTGTTGCGCCCTGATCCAGTGCTGCCCTTACTTCACTGAGTCGATTGCTACACTGCGATGCCTTGGACAGGTGGCCGAGCGGTTGAAGGCGTCGGTTTGCTAAACCGATGTAGGGGCTTATACCCCTACCGCGGGTTCGAATCCCGCCCTGTCCGTTTTCTTCCCGAAGGAAGTGTTCGCGTGCGTTCTTTGCGTGAGTTGCTTTGGTTGCAGTGCTGGCATGGATGGACTGATCGAACAGCTTCCTCGGATCTTCACAGAACTCGACGTTCTCCTGACGGACATTGTGCAGGGCGCTGGCGGCTGGTCGTACGCGATTCTGTTCATCATCGTCTTCTGCGAAACGGGGCTCGTGGTCATGCCCTTTCTTCCGGGAGACAGCCTCCTCTTTGCAATCGGAGCGGTGTGCGCACGACGAATCGGACTCGACCCTTGGGTCTCCTCGATCGTCATCTTGACCGCCGCCGTGATGGGAGACACCGTCAACTACCACGCTGGGAAATGGATAGGGCCGAAGGCATTCTCTGGTCGCATTCCACTGCTGCGCGTGGCGTACCTCCAGCGAACACAAGTCTTCTTTGAAAAGCACGGACCTCGCGCAATTGTCCTCGCGCGATTCGTCCCAATCGTGCGAACGTTTGCTCCGTTTTTCGCAGGGATCGGCGTCATGCGATTCGGAAGATTCATTTCGTATTGCCTCGCTGGTGGATTGCTCTGGGTGGGACTCCTCGTGGGAGCGGGATTTGCCTTTGGTGAGATTCCGTTTGTGAAACGCAACTTTGAAGTCGTGATTCTTGGAGTGGTGGTCGTATCGATCCTTCCGATCGTCTTCGAGTGGTGGCGACTGCGACGAGCAAAGCGCAAAGTCGATAGGATCTCCCACCCATGAAAATCCACGAATTCCAAGCGAGACAGTTGCTCGCAGATGCGGGGATTCCAGTCCCACAAAGCACGATGGTGACGACGGTGGACGAGGCCCATACTGCCGCGCGCACTCTCTTTGCGCGGGGGTCGAAACTCGTCGTCGTCAAAGCCCAAGTGCACGCGGGAGGTCGCGGCAAAGCAGGCTTCGTTCGCCTCGCCAAATCAATTGACGATGCCGTCGCTGCAGCGAAGTTTATGCTCGGCAACCGCATGATCAGCCCGCAAACTCCGCCAGAAGGTCTGGAAGTCAAGCGAATCCTGGTCGCGGATGCGGTGGAGATTGCGCACGAGTTTTACGCCGCGGTGCTCGTCGACCGAGCGAATCGCACAAACACAATAATCGCGAGTGCTGAAGGCGGAGTCGAGATCGAAAAGGTCGCCGAGACTCGCCCCGAGGCAATCATCCGAATTCCGCTCGACCCACTCGTCGGGCTGCGACCTTTTCAAGCACGTGCGATGGCGATCGCGCTCGGCTTCAAGGGCAAGGCAATACCACAGGCGGTCGCGGTCTTCACCAAACT
>CAYHHO010000056.1:0-19308 GCA_964356445.1 uncultured Singulisphaera sp.
CGTTTGGGTTCCTCAACGAAATCATCCCGGTATTCAGTCGAAAGGTGATCTTCGGGTACGCGCTCATGGTGGCTGCGACCGTTGCGATCGCCTTCATATCGCTGAGTGTCTGGGCGCACCACATGTTCTCTGTCGGAATGTCGCCCGAAGTCAACTCGTTCTTCGCGGCGACGACCTTCCTCATCGCCGTGCCGACGGGAATCAAGATCTTCACGTGGCTCGCAACCATGATCGGCGGTCGAATTCACTTTGCAACGCCGATGCTTTTCGCAACAGGGTTCATCGCGATGTTTACATTCGGAGGACTCACAGGCGTGATGCTGGCCATCGTGCCATTCGATTGGCAACTCGGCGACAGTTACTTCGTTGTGGGCCACTTTCACTATGTCCTTTTCGGAGGCGTGGTCTTTGGGATCTTCGGTGCGATCTTCTATTGGTTCCCAAAGGCAACTGGACGGATGCTCTCCGAGCGACTCGGGAAGTGGTTCTTCTGGATCCTGCTTGCCGGATTCAACTTGACGTTCTTTCCGATGCACATCTCGGGAATTCTGGGAATGCCTCGCAGGATCTACATGTTTCAGCCGGATCGAGGGCTGGAACTCTGGAACTTGCTCTCCTCGCTTGGAGTCATCCTGCAAGGAATTGCGATCGCGCTCTTCGTCTGGAATGTGGTTCGATCGCTGCGAAGCGGAAAACCTGCTGGCGACAATCCGTGGAATGCATGGACTCTCGAATGGGCCACAACGAGTCCACCTCCTGAGTGGAACTTCGATCAGATTCCAACTGTCGGATCAGCACGACCGCTGTGGGACATCAACAATCCCAGCGATCCTGATTCACGGCATGACAAGCATGACAAGCATGAGGAGCCCGCATGAGCAGCATGAGCGGTGCGCCAATGTCAGTCAGCGACGCCAATGCGGTTGGTACGAATTGGCGACCCTCAAGAGGCAAAGTGGGGATGGTCTGCCTCATCGCAGCGGAAAGTTGCATCTTTCTGACGTTTGTCGTGGCGTACCTCTTTTACATCGGCAAGAGTGCCGCGGGACCGCAACCGAAGGATGTCATTGGGTACCCGTTGGTCCTCATCAACTCGGTCGCGCTGATATCAAGTTCTTTCACGGTCGTTTTCGCCGTGAAGGCACTGGAGCGAAATCGCAAGAGTGCTTTCCTCACATGGCTCGCCGTCACGATTGGCTTGGGAGTTTGGTTCGTCGCCGGAACCGCCTGGGAGTGGAAGGGACTCATGGAAGAGCACGGACTCTTCATCTCCACGAACCTCTTCGGCACGACCTTCTACTCGCTCGTGGGGCTCCATCTGCTGCATGTCGTTGTTGGATTGGGGATGCTCACGGTCGTTCTGCTGCTCGGGTGTTTCGGGCGAGTACGAACGTCGCATGCGCACTCATTTGACATGCTCAGTTGGTACTGGCACTTTGTCGATGCTGTTTGGATCATTGTCTTTACAACGGTGTACGTGATCGGTCGCTGACCGCGAGGTGAATCCATGCGTGACACACCCAACAGCATTCCCAAGCAACGCGAACTTCCCTATAGCCGTTCGATCCCGCTGCCCACATCAGGACCGCTCACGTCGGCATTCGGTGTATCACTGATGGCCGCTGGCTTGGTCACGAACGCATGGGTCCTTGGGTTTGGAGTCATCGCTGCGATTGTCGGACTCGTGATCTGGTTCCGCGATGTCTTTCCCGAAGAGCAGCTCGAGCCGATCCCTGCAGAGTTGCTTGCAAAGAAAGGGCGTACTTTCGCCGTGGAAACCGCCGGAGTTCTGGTTGAACGACCAATGTTTCCTGCGCAGGTGCATCCTTACCGCGGTGGGATTGTTGGGGGACTCCTTGGAGGCATCGCGATGGCGATCGTCGCCTGCGCGTGGGGCTTGTTCAAGCACGAGAGTGTTTGGCTACCAATCAATCTGCTGACTGGAGCTGTCGCCCCAGGCGTGCAGCAGTCCGACCTCGCTACGTTGTCGGTGTTTCACGCTGGTTGGTTTGGTCTCGCCATTGGAATTCACCTCGTCATGTCAATCGCTGTCGGACTGCTCTATACAACAGCGCTTCCGATGATGCCGCAGCGTCCAGTCTTCGCCGGAGGAATTCTCGTGCCCGTGATGGTGACTGGATTGGTGTGGGCATCGCTTGGAGTGGTCAACCCAGCGCTCGAACAATTCATTTCGTGGCCGTGGTTCATCTCGAGCCAAGTGGCATTCGGCGTGACGTGCGGCTGGTGGGTCGGTCGGACCGAGATGGTTCGCGCAATGGCGAGCCGGCCGCTGGCGCAGCGGTTGCAGGTCGAGCGAGGAGACGACAAGTGATGTGGTTACGTCTTTGTGTGCCCAGTTTGCTTGCCGTGCTGGTGGTCGGGTGTGATCGCTTGCCTGGTGCGCCAAAGGCATCAGTACCCGTCGTCGTCGGCTCACAGGAGTGGATGACGGCAACCTTCAATTCGAATTGCCGCGGATGTCACTCGCAAGGCGCAGAAGGTGCTGCAATTTCGCTCGTCGGTGCAGCGCGCTACTGGAAACTTGCGTCCGATGCGCATGTGATTGGCGCTCTATCGCAGGGGCAGGGTGTCTCGATGCCCGCCTACCTCGACTCTCGCGGAGGTCCACTCAGCGCCAAGGAGATTTCGCTCTTTGTTCAAGCGATGCGTGCAGCGTGGGGAGCGGCAAGTGAAAGTGCGCCAGCCAACGGAGCCGCAGTTCCATCGCAGCCGGTTTCGAAAGTCGGTTCTCAGTCGGTGACCGCGGATCTCGTTCGAGGAGACCCAACCGCTGGCGCACGAGTTTTCGAAGAGTCCTGTTCATCGTGTCACGGCGAGAAGGGGAGCGCAGGAAGCGTGACCGATCCGATGTACCTCAAACTCATCTCCGATCAAGGACTCTGGAGTGCAGTCGTGTTCGGGCGCAGCGAACTTGGAAGTCCCGCGTGGGATTCACCGCTGCCAGGTCGACCGAATGGGCTCACACCTACGGAAGTTGCGGATGTCGTGAGTTGGATTGCTTCCAAGAGGACGCCATGAACGATTCCACCAAACAGCCCCACCAAGGATGCGCCGGATGCGATTGCGGCAAGAACAGCGGGTCCGCTGACAAGAACACCGCGCGCCGTGGCTTCATGTTCAAGCTCGGCGCTGGACTCGTTGGGATTGGCGGCGTTCTCGCATCGCTCCCCATCGTTGGCTTCGTGCTTGGACCAGCGCGGACTCGATATCGAAATGAGTGGGTTGACCTTGGGGCCATCGCTGCGTTCCCGCCAGGCGAAACGAGATTTGCGACTTTCCTGAATCCGATTCGCGAGCCAACCGATGGCGATGCAGCCAAGACTGCATGTTGGGTTCGGTGCATCAGCGCAACGGAGTTTCAAGTCTTCGCAATCAACTGTGCGCATCTTGGATGCCCAGTCCGGTGGTTCGAACAGTCGAAACTGTTCATGTGCCCCTGCCACGGCGGTGTCTACTACCAAGATGGTTCGCGCGCAGCAGGTCCGCCTCCGCGCGGACTCTTTGAGTACAAGTGGAAGGTCGATGGTGCGAGGTTGTTGATCGACGCGGGGCGCCTGCCTGGGTTGGAGGAGTCGGCATGACCATTTTGAATCGAGCAGCGCTGGTGACATCCGCTCGCAATTGCCTGCAGTGGTTCGAGGAGCGCACGGGCATCGTTGCGTTTGCGGCGCCGCTCGTGACGCATCGCGTACCGCGCAGCGCGAAGTGGTGGTATGTCTTCGGAAGCGCGACGCTGATGTTCTTCACGATTCAGATCGTCACCGGCATCTGCCTCGCGACGATGTACGCGCCGAGTGCGGCGCAGGCTTGGGAGAGCCTGCGATACATCGACGAAGACGTTCCATATGGATGGATGATGCGCGCTCTTCACGGGTGGTCGAGCAGCGCAATGGTGGTGATGATGGCGATCCACATGCTGCAGGTTTTTCTGCATGGTTCATTCAAGTATCCACGCGAGCTCAACTGGATCACTGGTGTGTTTCTGCTGTTGACCGTACTTGCATTGGCCTTCACCGGTCAGGTGATGCGCTGGGATCAAGATGCGTACTGGGGACTTGGCATTGGTGCCGCGATCGTCGATCGCATTCCTCTCGTCGGCGATCAGATGCGCGCGATGATGCTGGGTGGACCGATCATCGGCGGCGCAACGCTGAATCGGTTCTTCGCGTTGCATGTCTTCATCCTGCCGGGGGCCGCGATTGGATTGGTGGGCTTGCACATGGCGTTGATCATCAAGAATGGAATTAGCGAAATGCCCAAGCCAGGCGCGACGGTGGAGCCTGCGACCTACCGCAAGGATTATGAAGAACGAATGGAGGCGACGGGTGTTCCATTCGTTCCCGATGCTGCTCAGCGAGACATGGTCTTCTGCGGCGCATGCCTGATTTTGCTGGTGATTCTTGCTGCGTGCTACGGACCGTTTGGTCCTGGCGGCATGCCGGATCCCACGCTCATCGATACCAATCCGCGCCCCGACTATCCATTCATGTGGATCTTCGGTGCTGTCAGTCTTCTGCCGCCTGCGAGTGAGACGGCGATCATGCTGATCGCGCCTGCAATTGGTGTGATGATCCTGATTGCGATTCCGCTGATGTCCAATCGTGGTGAGCGCGCACCGAGCCGTCGACCGGGAATGCTTCTGGTCGCAGCGATGGCTGTGATGGGAATCACTGCACTGACGTGGGAAGGAGTCACGAGTCCTTGGTCGCCCGTGATGGATGGATGGAGTGCACTCTCGACGCCAGCGCAGTTCGTCAAGGGAAGAACGCCGCTTGAGATGCAGGGCGCGATCGTCTTTCAGTATGCGCAGTGCCGAAACTGCCATGAACTTGGCGGGCTCGGCGGGAAGCGCGGACCGGCGCTCGATGAGGTCGCGATGAGGATGTCACCCGACCAATTGACTCGCCAAGTTCAGCAGGGCGGTGGAAACATGCCCGCGTTCGGAAAGAACCTCAACAGCGCGCAGATGACTGCAGTCGTGGCGTTTCTGTCCACGCTGAAGCCTGCCAATCAAGCGGGAGCCGACATTCCCGGCGCACACTTGCCGCTGCCGACCAACTAGAGTCGCGCGGCATGTTCGCGCGCTGGACATTCGACCCATGGCTCATCTGTGGGATGACGCTCGCGGTCGTTCTCTACGCCCGTGGAGCGCGCGGACTTGTCGGCCGCGCAGGATTCCCCGCGTGGCGGCCGTGGTGCTTTGCGCTTGGGATTCTCGTCATTCTGATCGCGCTGACTTCGCCAATTGATTCGCTCGGGCATCTCCTGTTGTCGGTGCACATGGTGCAGCATTGGCTGCTCCTGATGTTGGCGGCGCCGCTGTTGCTTCTGGGCGCGCCGGGAATCCCCGTGCTGCGGGCGTTGCCAAGGGTCGTTCGGCGCGAAGCACTTGGGCCGTTTCTTGCGAGCCCGAGGATTCGCCACGCGTTTTCAATCCTGGTGCACCCGGTCACAGGAGTGGTCGCCTTCACGCTCGCGACATGGATCTGGCACGCACCCGCGCTCTACCAAGCGGCCCTTGAGTCGACGGTCGTCCATCGGCTGGAGCACGCGACATTCCTTGCGGGAGCGATCCTCTTCTGGTGGTCCATCATCGCCCCGTGGCCGTGGCGGCGAAGGTGGCACGAGATCGCGCTCGTCGGGTGTTTGCTTGCCGCAGACCTGCAGAACACGGTCTTCTGCGCTGTCCTCACATTTTCGCAGAGCGTGATCTATCCCAACTACGAGGCGACGAGCACTGCGTACGGATGGAACGCGCTGCGCGACCAGCACACGGCGGGTGCGTTCATGTGGACGGCAGGGCAAGTCGTCATCCTGCCGACCGTGGCGTGGCTCGTCCTGCGGGCGCTGAAGGGACGGCCCATGGAGCGCGGTCCCGTCGCGTTCGAAGGTGCCCGCCGACCGCGCGTCGCGGTGTCGCACCGCGGGCAGCAGACCGCGCGATTCGATCTCCTGCGGGTGCGCGTGATTGGCGCGGCTCTTCGCAGTCCGCCGGTGCGCCACGCAATTCGGTGGACGCTCGTCGTGTGCGCAGGACTCGTCGCTCTCGACGGATTCTTCGGCCCCGACGATGCGCCGTCCAATCTTGCTGGAACGCTGCCGTGGACCCACTGGCGTGGGCTCATCGTGATCGCGCTTCTTGCGACGGGAAATCTTCTTTGCATGGCATGTCCGCTGATGGCTCCGCGACGCGTGATGCGCAAATTCGTCGTACCGAAATGGCGATGGCCCGAGGCGCTCAAGTCGAAGTGGCTCGCGGCAGTGCTGGTCGTTGCGTGGTTGGTCGTGTACGAAGCCTTCGATCTCTGGGCGAGCCCGCTGGCGACGGCGTGGGTGATCGTCGGCTACTTCGTCGCGATTCTCCTCGTCGATTCGCTCTTCAAGGGAGCGAGCTTCTGCAAGTGGGTCTGCCCGATCGGGCAGCTGCACATGGCGACGAGTCTCGTCTCGCCGCTGTCGGTGAGTGTGCGGGACATGCGGATTTGCACGACATGCACCACACACGAGTGCATCAAGGGAGTTGAGATCAGCGTGCGGGGAATGGCGCTGCGCGGCGGGGGATGTGAACTCGAACTCTTCCAACCGATGAAGCGCGGCAATATGGATTGCACATTCTGTCTCGACTGCGTCGATGTATGCCCGCACAGCAATGTGGGGATCGTCGCGCAGCAGCAACGGCGAGGGCTTGCAGATGGGCGGTGGGGGTCGTCGATTGGAAGGATCACCCACCGACTCGATGTGAGCGTGCTGCTCGGCGTGCTTACGTTCGGTGCATTCGCGAATGCGCTCGGGATGACGGCGTCGTGGCTCGCACTCGTTGATGAACTCGTCGCGCGCGGATGGGAGATGTGGGTCGCGGAGGGAGCGCTGGCGGTGGTCGCGATCGTGGTCGTCCCTGCTGTGCTCGTTGTGGCTGCAGGCTGGGCCGCGTCCGCGAAGGCGGGTCCGTCGCTGCGCGAGTCCATCTGCCGCGGACTGCACGCGCTTGTCCCAATCGGCGCGGCGATGTGGGCAGCGCACTGGATCTTCCATTTCGCGACGGGATGGTCGACGGGGTTGCCTGTCGTGCAGCGGGCGTTCATGGATCTCGGGCTGGCGTGGTTCGGCGAGCCGGAGTGGGCGGCCTCCTGTTGTGGGCCGATCCCAGAGTGGCTCAAACCACTTGAATTGCTGCTTCTTCAGGCGGGACTGCTCATGTCAGCGTGGATGGCCTGGCGAAGTTGCGGCGTCGAGACGCAGCGAGGAGTTCGCGGCGCGCTTCCATGGTGGCTGCTCGCACTCGGCCTGTACGCGGTTGGATGCTGGATCGTTCTCGAGCCCATGCAGATGAGAGGGACGGCGATGCCATGAGCCGAGTCTCTGTCATGCTTGCAGTTCTGCTGGTCACATCGTTTGCCCGCGCCGACGGCGGAGCAGTCGTCGCGCGCCAAACCGTGGGAGATGAATCGCTCGTCGTGCTCGTCAGCCCTGTCCCGCCGACTGCGGGCGAAGTGGAATTCTCTTGCCTCAGAAGTGTCAGCGGAATGGCGATCTCGACATTGCCGATTCGTATTGAGGCAGTGGGACCAGCGGGTGAGCGTGTCACAGCGACGGTCACCGAACCCTCCGAGCGAGATCGCTTCATGCAATCCTGCGTCATCAGCCTGCGGCCGCATGGGACATGGAAGGTCAGCGTGTCGCTGAACTCATCTCCCATTCCCAACGTCGAATTCACTCTCGTGGTCTCGCCAGCGCCTGCGCCCTCGCAGGCACTCCTTCCGTGGATGCTGCTATGGATACCTGCTGCGATACTGATCGTTCTGCGCGAGTTGCTGGTGAAACGCCAGCGCAGCGCGCGCGGCGCGTGGGCGCGAACGGACGACTGAAACAGCCGCGCACTGGAGCGCACGGCAAAGGGTGCTACGCGCCCCACCCTGTTTACGGGCAAATGTGTTCATAGGCGCGAACAGATTTGCCCGTAAACAGGGGGGTCGTGAATGGAGGCGAACCGCTGGCGATATGCTCGCCATCATGTCGAAGGATGTGGCGGCGCACTCGCGCGATCTCTCGGTCGAGGAACTCGCGTCGCTCTTTCGTATCGATGACTTCGAGGCAATTGCACGGGAGCGACTTCCCGCGATGGCGTACGCGTACTACGCGGGAGGATCTGGCGATGAGCGCACGCTCGCGCGAAACCGCTCAGCCTGGGAGGCGATATCGATCTGGTACCGAGTCATGGTGGATGTCTCGCGGCGCTCGCCGCAGACCACGCTGCTCGACAAGACGATCTCGTTCCCACTTCTGAGCGCTCCGAGCGCGCTGCACAAGATGGCTCACCCTGACGGCGAACTCGCGACCGTGCGCGCATGCGGCGCTGCTGGGATTCCAATGGTGGTGAGCAGCCTCTCGACGACAGCGATCGAGGAGATTTGCGCTGCAGCGAAGTCGCCGGTCTACTTCCAGTTGTACATCGGCGAGGACCGAGGATTCGTCAAGGAACTCGTCCAACGGGCAGAGCGTGCGGGTTGTGTCGGATTTCAGTTGACCGTGGATGCGCCGGTCTGGGGAATGCGCGAGCGCGAGATGAAAACTGGTTTTCGACTGCCGTCGCATCTGAGCCTTCCCAATCTTGAGCGACCAGGGCAGGGCGGCCCGACCGGTCACAGGTCTGACATGGGCGTAGGAATCGCGCAGACGCTCGGATGGACCATCACGCCAAGTCTTGCATGGAAGGATCTTGAATGGCTCTGCAGTCTGACGAAGCTGCCAGTGATTCCCAAAGGCATCTGCAGGGCCGACGATGCGTTGACGGCTGTGCGATGCGGTGCGCGCGCAATCGTGGTGAGCAATCATGGTGGACGCCAGCTCGACGGGTCTCCTCCATCGGCCGAAGCGCTGCCTCGGATCACGCAGGCGGTTGCGAGTCGCGTGCCGGTGATTGTTGATGGTGGGATCCGATCGGGAGTCGACATTCTTCGCGCGCTCGCGCTTGGAGCGACTGCTGTGCAAGTTGGTCGACCGATTCTCTGGGGGCTGTCCGTCGCGGGTGAAGCTGGGGTTCGAAGAGTGCTTGAGATTCTCTCGAGCGACTTCGACAGGGCGATGGCGCTCGCCGGATGCCCAACTGTGGCGAGCATCTCGCGCGACATCGTCGAACCTTCGCGCTAATGATTACCCCTTGAAATGGGCATCTAGTGTCGTTTTTCGACACTGGTTGCCCATTTCAAGAGAGGAGGTGATACCCTAACAACTACCTAACACTCATATGCGCTCAATTCCTGCCAATCTCAGGGAGAAGATCGCCGCGCTCACATCGACGCAGGCGGGCGCGCTCGCTGTCGGCGGAGTCGCTGTCGGTGGAGTCGCTGTCGGCGCTGCGGCGAACCTCCATCAACTCCCACTCGGGGTCGTGCATGAATGGATGTCGGTCGAGGACGAGACGCCCTCGCGCGATCGCTGGATCGCTCCGCACGGGATGATCCTCTTCCTGCTCTGGCAGATGCTGGAGGCGGAGACAGCGTCCACCGTAGCCGCGTCCACCGCAGTGGGGAGATCGCGCGAACGGCTCGTCGCCTGGATCGGTCGGCGCGCATGGCCCGCTCCGCGTGCGATGATCGATGCACAGGGATCGCGTGCGCTGCTGGCTCGTTCGATCTTTATTGATACGGAGGCTTGCAGGGTTGATACGGAGGCTTGCAGGGTTGATACGGAGGCTCGTCGGGTGGATGCAGGAGAGCATCGCCTCTGGGCGGCGGAGCAGGCGCTTGCATGCGATGGAGTCATGGCGGCGATCTGGGACGCGGAGGGGTTCGACATGGTCGCGAGTCGCCGCACGCAACTCGCAGCGGCGCGGTCGCACGATCGGCTTCCTGTCCTTGCGCTTGCCGTGCGGCCATGGCGAGAGCGCACCATATTGACGGCGGCGGCGACGCGGTGGGGGGTGCATCCCGTCGCGCAGGAGAGTGCCGAGGTACGCACCGAGGCACGCGCCGATGCCCCGGCGTGGCGCGCGGAGTTGCTGCGCGGGCGTGGATCTGCTGGATTCGGCGGGGAATCAAGGGTTCTGCAGTGCACCGCCCCGTGGTCATGGAGGGGCGGATGAACGCGCCGCCTCGCGCGGCTCGCATAATCATGGCGATCGTCCTGCCTCGGTGGAGCGCCGACTGCGCACGGCGCGAGGCGCGTCGCAGCGGCCAGCGGCTCCCGCGCTCGGCGGCAACGCTCGTCATCGACGTCGAGCGTGGGATGCGAATCGTCGTCGCCTGCTGCCGAAACGCCTCGCGGTGCGGCGTGCGCGCGGGAATTTCGCTTGCCCATGCGCGTGCGCTCTGCCAGGAGCCGAGGCTCGAAGTGCCCGCGCGTCCCGACCACGAGGCGGCGCTCCTGCGCGCGTGCGCGATCTGGTGCCAGCGATACGCGCCGATCACGATGATCGAGTTGGCGCCCGGACCGTCGGCGATCCTCGTGGATCTGTCGGGGTGCGATCTCATCTATCCATGCCTCGTCACGCTGCGGCGGCGCGTGGAGGCGGAACTCGCGCGCCTTGGTTTCTCCGCGCGCACGGCGATCGCCCCGACCGCAGCAGCGGCGGTGGCGCTTGCGCAGAATGGAGCGGCGGATCTCGCTCGTTGCTCCCTGCACGCGCTGCGTCTTCTTCCCGAAGCCGTCAACGCGCTTGCCCTCGTCAATGTCCACACGATCGGCGAACTCGCCGCGCTTCCTCGCGCAGGGGTCGCCGTCCGCTACGGCGCACCGGTGCTGCGCAGACTCGACGAGGCGCTCGGGACCGTCACCGAGATCCTCGTCCCGATCCGCACGACGCCACCACCATCGAGCGAGCGGATCTTCGATGGACCCGTCACCACTCTTGAAGTGGTCCATCTCGCCGTTGAGGAACTCGTCGAAGATGTGTGCGCGCAACTGCGCGAGCGCGACCGCGGCGGCCGCGAGTTCGAGCTGACCGCCTTCTGCGCCGATGCGCCGACGCAGGTCCGTCGACTGATGCTCGGCAGCGCCGGAGCCCGCGTGAAACATCTTTGCAGGATGTTCTCTCCGCACCTCGAAAGGATGCCGATGGGGATGGGAGTCGAATCGCTGCGCCTCGCCGTCCTGCGCATGGGACGGATCGTGGCGAGCGAAGATGTGTCCGAGTGGGTCGACACGCTCACGGCGCGACTCGGTCCGCGCGGCGTCCTGCGCGCAGGATTCATCGAGGAACACAGGCCTGCGCGCTCGACCGCGTGGATCCCCGTCGCCCGCTATGGATTCGCTGCGAAGAGCGCGCTGCGCGATGCCTCGGTGCGTGCGGTCTGCGCGTGGCGTCCTTCGGCGATGGTCGAGCCTGCGGAATCCGTTGGCGTCGACGCGCCGCGAGCAGCGTCGATCCGCTGGCGCGGACGAAAAGTCGAGATCACTTCGTGGAGCGATCCCGAGAGGATCGCCTCGCCGTGGGATGGCGGCAGCGCCGACTATTGGCGAGTGCGCACGGAGTCGGGGCGCTGGCTCTGGCTCGTGCACACGCGGGATGGATGGTCGCTCGTCGGGATCTGGAGTTGAGATGGCCGACGCGACCGCCTACGCCGAACTCGATGTCGCCAGCAACTTTTCGTTCCTGGAGGGTGCGAGCCATCCAGAGGAACTCGTTGCATGCGCGGCGCAACTTGGCTTGCAGGCCATCGGCATTGCCGATCGCGGCACGATGTCCGGCATGGTTCGCGCGCATGTTGCGGCGAAAGAACACGGCATTGCGCTCTGTGTCGGAGCGCGGCTGGATCTCGATGTGTCGTTCCAGCGCGGCAGCGGCGACCAGACCGATCCCGCATGCCCACATGAAGACGGCCCACCGCGCCGGTTGGAAGTGCTCGCGTACGCAACGGACCTCGCGTCATATGGCCGCCTATGCCGTGCGATCACAACTGGGCGCATGCGATGCGACGGGCAAGAGCGCCTTGATCGCGGCACTTGGTCGCTGACGCTCCATCAGTTTCTAGAACTCGCGCAGGGGCTCGAGATCATCGCGCAGCCTCCTGCGGGCGCTGGGCTCCTTTCGGATCACGTCATTCAGGTGCTGCGCGGCATGCGCGGCGTCGTTGGCGACCGTCTCTCGCTCGCCGTCGTGCGCGTCGGCGAACCCGAAGAAGGCATGCGTGTCCGGCAGATTCGCTTTCTCGGCGACGAATGCTCCGTGCCGCTCGTTGTGACCAATGGAGTTCGCTTTCATGCACCGCATCGCCGACAACTTCACGATGTCCTGACAGCGATCCGCCACGGCACGACCGTCGGCGCAGCTGGGCTTGCTCTCTTGCCCAATGCAGAGCGCCAACTGCAGGGCGCACAGTGCATGCACCGCCGGTGGCGCGACTTTCCAGAAGCGCTCGCGCGAGGAATCGAAATCGCCAATCGATGCGCTGGTTTTTCGCTCGCGCAGTTGCGCTACACATACCCGTCGGAGGTCGTACCGGCAGGGCGCAGCGCTATGGAACATCTGCGCACGCTCGTGGACATCGGCGCAAACGAGCGATATCCAAGCGGCGTTCCCGAGAGCGTTCACGCTCAACTCGCACATGAGTGTGCGCTGATCGACGAACTCAAATACGCCAACTATTTCCTGACCGTCCACGACCTCGTTCGCTTCGCGCGTTCGCGCAGCATTCTTTGTCAGGGCAGGGGAGCGGCCGCCAACAGCGTGGTGTGCTATTGCCTGGGCGTGACGGCGGTAGACCCGAAGCGCATCCAGGTTCTTTTTGAGCGGTTCCTCAGCCGCGAGCGCAGCGAACCTCCCGACATCGATATCGACTTCGAGCATGAGCGGCGAGAGGAAGTCATGCAGTACATCTACGCGCGCTACGGTCGACAGCGCGCCGCACTCTGCGCGGAGGTCGTGTGCTATCGGCGCCGCCTCGCCATCCGCGAGACAGCCAAGGCGCTCGGATTTTCGCTTGATGCAGTGGATCGACTCGCGCGCGGATTGTCTTCTTCGACCACGGACGACGAAATCCGCTCACTCGGATTCGACCCAGCGAGTTCGTCGATGACGTTGCTGCTGCAAATGGCCGGGCAACTCGAAGGCTTCCCGAGGCATCTCTCGCAGCACAGCGGTGGCTTCATCATCACGGAGGGTCCGCTCTGCGAACTGGTGCCGATTCGCGAAGCGACCATGGAAGGCCGAACGATGATCGAGTGGGACAAGGACGACATCGATGCGATGGGCATGCTCAAGATCGATGTGCTTGCGCTGGGAATGCTGACCTGCATCCGCAAGGCATTGGCATCGGTGGGCGCCGAACTGCACACGGTCCCGTCCGAGGATCCGCAGACCTACGCGATGATGTCGCGCGCAGACACGGTGGGTGTCTTCCAGATCGAAAGCCGCGCGCAGATGTCCATGCTGCCTCGCCTTCGGCCCGCATGTTTCTATGACCTCGTGATTGAGGTCGCGATCGTTCGACCTGGACCGATCCAAGGAGACATGGTGCATCCATACCTGCGTCGACGATGCGGCGAAGAGGTTGCGACCTATCCCAGCGAGGCGATCCGCACGATTCTTGGTCGCACCCTCGGCATACCGCTCTTTCAAGAGCAGGCCATGGCGTTGGCAGTCGCCGCCGCGGGCTTCACCCCCGGTGAAGCGGATCAACTTCGCCGCGCCCTGTCATCGTGGAAGCGAAGCGGCAATCAGATCGAACGATTTCAAGCGCAGTTGGAGAGCGGCATGCGACAGCGCGGCTACTCCATGGAGTTCGCGCAGCAGGTCTTCCGTCAACTGCAGGGATTTTCGGGATATGGATTCCCAGAGAGCCATGCAGCAAGTTTCGCGCATTTGGTCTATGCGTCGTCGTGGCTGAAGCGTCACCATCCCGCTGCGTTCACCTGCGCGTTGCTGAACAGCCAGCCCATGGGTTTCTATGCACCAGCGCAGCTTGTGCAAGATGCGCAGCGGCATGGCGTCGAGGTTCGCCGAGTCGATGTCGCTCATAGCCGCTGGGATTGCACGCTAGAAGATTGCGGCGGTGGCGAACTTCTCGGTGGTGCATCCGACGACCCATCGCAGTGGGGCAGAGGCGGTCCCGCGATTCGCCTCGGCATGCGGATGGTGCGCGGCCTCACCGAGACGGATGCAGAGGCAGTCGAGGCGGTGCGCGTGCGTTTAGGTCACTGCGATTCTCTCGAAGAGCTCTGGCGCGGCAGCGGGGCAAGCGTGTCAGCAATGCGTCAGCTTGCGCGCGCGGATGCCTTTCAGTCGATGGGTCTTGATCGGCAGGCAGCACTCTGGCAGGCGCAGCGCTTGCGCGGCGAAGAAGCGCCGCTCTTCACGCAGCCTCTGCCGCCAGATCTCACCGATTGTCTGCCGCCCGTAGAGACAATCGCCGAAGTTGCATCGGACTATGCGAACCTCGGGCTCTCGCTCAAGGCGCACCCGATGTCGTTTGCCCGCGCATGGCTCGTCAAGCGCGGCGTAGCGACCTGCGAAGACATGCAGCAAGAGCACGCACTCCCTGCTGGCACTCGCACCGCGATTGCTGGCCTCGTGCTGGTTCGGCAGCGACCGGCAACAGCAAAGGGCATCGTCTTCATCACCATCGAAGACGAGACCGGTTCTGCGAACCTCATTGTTCGCCCCGCCGTGTGGGAACGAGTGCGGTCGGTCGGTCGCCACGCTTCGGTCATGATCGCTCACGGCAAGATCGAGCGACGAAACGAAAGCACGCACCTCATCGTCTCGCGCCTCGAGGCGATGAGTTGGTTGCGCTGAACCCTCAGGGCGCGCTTCGCCCTACGCCTCGGCTGACCAGCGTTGTCTGGATGAGGATGTCGGTTGGAACGCTTCTAGGTTGATCCACATGCGCCTTCAACCTGCAGAGTGCAGCGTAGGAAGCCGTGCGACCTGCGTCATTCGTACTTGGCGGATGGATGTCCAATTCATGGGTGATCGGCACCCGATTGTTGAAATCACTGTCGCTGCCGAACCCGCTCCAAGGCTGATTGACCTTCTTCCCGCCAGAGACTCCTCCTCGAAGGCGATCGGGGTCGAATGGGACCCATCCACACTCTGGTAGGTAGACCTCTCCCCAAACCACGAGACTCTTGGACGATGACGACGCGCGCGGTTTGTCACCTTGGTCTGCAAGACCAATGACTGGTCGCGCGGGAAACCCAAACGATCGGAGCAGTGCAACGCAAATGCACGCGGTATCCGCTTCGCTTCCAACTTGCCGCGACAGCCCAGCCGCGATTCCCCACAATTCGATCCCTCGCGTGAGTTCTCCAAACGGATTGCCTTGCTTGTGATCTCCGCTTCGAAGCGCACGACAACCCAATCGAATGGCCTCCTTGGCAGCAGTCAACGGCAGTGCATCGCGAGCGATGATGCTTTGCAATTGGCCGCGGAGCGCCTGAATCTGCGGGTCTGCTGGATCGATCCCGGGAGTTGCTCGCCGCCACCGCTCGACTTCCTCAGGCCACGACGATGGCCACTTCAACTTCGCCGCAGCATCCTCGTCGAATTGGCAGGACCACGTCTCAACCACCCACGAAATCTCTGCGCGGGCGCGATACTCCACGAACCGCGGCAGAGAGACTTCGACCCGTGAATCTCCAAAGCGACTCTGAGTCACTATGACCGAAGTCAGCGCATCAGGCACCGGCACCAGGTCAGTCGAAACTTGCGCACGAAAGGACCGGGGATCAACCTGCCACCATGTGTCGAGCGTGCTCACGCCGACGACAAGTGCTTCTGGGTTCTTGTCATTGCGGTGAAAGTTTGGAAGGCTGATGACGAGCGTCACTTCCCACTTGCGCGAGTCCGTGCGTTGAAGGGGACCAATCGGCGGTCGACCTTCGGGTGGCGGCGCTGCCCCAGTCTCAACGATTGACTGAAAGGGAGATGTTGGTGCCGAGTCAGCTGCTGCGAATCCCAAGGCAAGAGCGCAAACCAGTCGCGCTCCCATCCCGCTCATCGAAGGAGACCCGAGCCCTTGCCATTGACGAGTTCGTAGACCGTTCCGAAAAACTGCGCCATCACGAGGTTCATCAGAATGATCGCAAGGAAACTCGCGACAAACGCATTGGTCGCGGCACGCCCGACCCCCGCAGCGCCAGCGGAGCATGAGAATCCCTTGAAGCACGCGATGAAGCCGATTGCGGCGCCAAAAGCTACTGACTTGACCAAGCCAGAGACTGGGTCCGTCCAATCGAGTGCCGAAGCAGTGAAGTACCAGTAGTCCTCGCTTGGCACTCCGTACAGGCGAACGGTGACAAACCACGCTCCCCACGCGCCGAGCAGGTCTGAGTAGATCGTCAGCAGCGGCGTCATGATGATGCACGCGACAACACGCGGAGCGACGAGGATGCGCAGAGGGTCTGCATCCATCGCCCGCATCGCATCGAGTTGCTCCGTGACTGCCATCGTGCCGAGTTCCGCAGCGAGTGCACCGCCGACCCGCCCAGCAACCATGACCGCTGCGAGGACTGGGCCAATCTGTTTCGTGACGGAGATATTGATGATGCTGCCGAGTCTGGACTCTTGACCAAGTGCCGCGAATTGGTCAAACCCCTCGAGCGCGAGGATCATTCCAATGAACGCGCCCGTGAGTGCCACCACTGGGATGCTCGCTACACCGACAGAATAGAACTGCGGTCCAAGTAGCGACCACTTCAGGCAGCGAAGCGGGTGCGTCGCAAAGACAGCGCAAACATCTGAGACGAACTTGGAAAACTTCCCAAACTCGCAGACGCAGTCGTAAATGAACCAACCGAACCGAGAGATCTCCTGAACTGCCTGTGCCACAGTCGTACGGTATCAGGCGATCGGATCGAGGACTGCTCTGATGATCAGACGCAAGGACCCCAATTGGCAAGAACCGCCGAGAGATCCGCTCCACCAACGGTGCCGTCGCCGTTGATGTCACCCGAGCCAGAGCCATTCCAGTTGGCGAGCACTGCAGAGAGATCCTGCGCGTCTACGTTTCCGTCGAGATTGACGTCGCCTGCGCAAGGGAGACCGCAGTTGAGATTCGCGATTCCTGGCGTGTCGTCGTGCGGAGTTGGGACTCCAGTTGGATCGGCTGTCGTGAAGATGCCGATGTTCCAACAGCCGGTGTCTTCGCAGCGCCAGATATGCCCTGGAACGAAGGTCGTATCCGGTCCAATCGTATTCGGACCGTAGTACCACTCTGTGCCCGTTGGCGGGTTTGTTGTCGTCTTGATCAAAGCGATCGAGTCGACGACGGCCGTCCACGGGGTGACGTCGAGCACACCGTCATCGTTGGTGTCGAGGTCCTGCGCCATCAGCCCAGTAAATCCTCGGACCAGCATGAATGTCACATTGTCACTGTTCTCAAAGTTGAGAACATTGGCCGCCGTCACGAAGTCAATGTTGGTGAGTCCCCATGTGAAGGTCGGCTCTGCCACCGCGAAGTGACCGTCACTTGGAATCGTTTGCCCTGCGAGCGAAACGATTGCTTCGATCGGACCGCTCAGAGCCGTGCCGCCATCGCCGATGACGACGACCGTGAGGTCTGCGAGGCTGGTGCCAGGTGCTCCGATGAGTTCGAACCATTCATCGTTGTCAGATCCAGTCTGATCGATACGGATCTCGCTGAACGCAACGGTGTCACGATCGCAAGACGCGCTCCCTGATTGGTTGCACTGCGCAGTCGCGGCTGCCACACACGCAACGTCCCACGAGACGGTGCAGCAAGTTGGCTGAGTCGAGCAGATCAACGTGCAGCAAACTGAATCGGAGCAGTATCCGGTCGAGTGCACCGCGGTGCAGAGCCCTGCAGTTGGCTCACCGCACTCCAGAACAGGAGGCAAACCACATGCACGGTTCTGTGTCCCTGGGCTATCGCCACCAGCGAGATGGTCATACGCGCCGAGCGACCAAGTTCCATCTGGGAAGCATCGATAGGCGTGCACGGTCGTGAAAACTCCATCAGGTCCCGCGACCGACGTTGAGTAGTAGCACGTCACATCAGATCCAATCAGCGCAACCGAATCAACGACGGTTGCCCAAGGCGCGGGGGCGTCAAGTGTGCAATTGTTGTCCGCGTCCACATCGCCATTGATGAGTCCAGTGAAACCAGTCACGAGCATGTGGGTCACGTTGTCGCTGTTTTCGAAATTCAGAACCGCGACAAGATCCGGCACAGCGACCAGCATCGTTGCTTTGGCAACGAGGAGATATCCGTCAGAGGGAATGATCGCCCCATCAAGTGGCGTGATGTTTTCGATGGACCCAGCAAGGTCAACCGCGCCAACCGTGTTGTTGTCTCCCACCACGATGTACGTGTAGCCATTCAGGTTGAAACCGGCTGGTCCCTGAATCTCGAAATACTCGTCGTCATCGTTTCCCGGCTGGTCGATGCGAATCTCTGAGATCGTGAGGGCAACGGTGCCGCCGCAGACTGGGTTGGATGCGCCTGGCGTGTCGGTTCCCAGAGTCGTATCAGCCGCACCAATTCGCCAAGCCGAAGAGTCATCGCAGCGCCAGAGTTGCGCTGGGGTTGTTGCGCCATCGGGACCGACTCGATCAGTCGAGTACACGAACTCCGAAGTCGTCCCGTTCGGCGATGCGCTTGAGACAAGCGCGACCGAACTAAGCACCGCCGTCCACGGGGCAATATCCAGCACACCATCATCGTTTGTGTCGAGATCCTGACCGTTGAATCCTGTGAAACCGCTCACCAGGAGGAAAGTCACGTTGTCTGGATTCTCAAAGTTCAGGATGTCGATTTGATCCGGAACACCAAACGAATACGAAGACTCTGCAAGCACGAAGTAGCCGGTGGAACTCAATGGTCCGGTGAGTGCGACGACTGACTCAATCGTTCCGTTCTGCGCTGGAGGCGATGCCGCATCGTCATCCCCAATGACCACGAGCGTGAGACCGTCAAGCGTGGCACCAGGTGTGCCCCTGAATTCGACATATTCACTCAGGTCGAGCCCCGGTTGGTCGACGCGGATTTCATTGATGATTGGATCAACTGCGAGGACATCCAGTCCCAGCGCGATCGAAGAAGTGGCGGCACAGAGGTTGATGAAGATCCGAGTCGTTCGGGTAGTCATTGTTTCTTTCTCCAAAAAACAGATTGGCACTGCAGCGGGGACGGAACTGACGCCACAGTCTAATCCGCTAGGAGGCGATTACCAATTGTTTTTGAAGGAAAGCGATGATTACAGTCAGAATTTGCGCAATCTGCACAATTGCGCAAACTTCTGCAAGCCGGCAACTAGGCCGGGAACCAAGCCGGCGACTAGGTTCTGTCTGACGGATCCTTTCCCTGCCGTTTCCCAGCGGATTCCGTAACG